>JBCBDN010000072.1:0-14234 GCA_038529685.1 Cyanobacteria bacterium J06598_1
GAGCAAGAATCGTTTTGTGGCCGAGATGCTGACAGGCTTCGTAGCGATGGCAGCATCTCGGCCACAAAACGATTCTTGCTCGAGTTCGGCGTGCGCCTAAGTCCGTTCTTAAAATGCATCTCGCGTAGCGAGTCTTTAGTCTCTTGATTCGTGCCCTTTATAAGTTATGTCTTCTGAAAGTGAAACGCTAAAAGCCATGATGCAGGTGGCTGAGATTCCTAGCTACCGGGCCCTATCGGTTCAAGCTGGCGTTTCTCGCTGGCAGGTTCAGCAGCTGCGCAGTGGCCATATCAGCACCATGAGAGTAGCCACGTTGGTTCAAATTGCGTCCGCCTTAGGCGTTTCACTCGCTGATCTTTTATCACGATTTGAGCTGTCAAAGGCCGATACTCTGCCATCGAATATGCAGTCGACTAGATATCCGACTGCATGTCCGAGTGCAAATCCGATTGGCGAAGCGAAAAAATCTGTTCAGAGCGAGGTGCTGCAAACGATTGAAACTTGGCTAGTGCAGTGGCCAACGATTGCCAAGCGGGCTCAAGAAAAAGGGGCAGCGCTGCCGGCTGCTAAAGTTTTGCCCTTTGTGCGCCCTATAGAAAAGCTGATGGCCGATTGGGGTGTGGTACCTATTGCCGCTGTCGATGAGCAGGTTTCTTTTGACCCGCAGTATCACCAGCTCTCAGAGGGAATGGCCCATCCTGGTGAGCTAGTGCGCGTGACCCACGCCGGCAGCTTGCACCACGGCAAGCTGCTCCACCGGGCCAAGGTTAAGCCGCTTGCTTAAGCGCTTACTAGCGTGAATACGGTCAGCTCTGGAGAGCACAGCAGCCGTCCCGGAAAATAAGTGCCTAGCCCCCGATTCACGTACAGCCAGTTATTGCCTATTTGGTGCAGCCCCCGGCACCACTCCCAGTGGCGCACCACATGAAAACAGCGATCGCTTAAAAACGGAATGCGGTTACGAATAGCGCTGGGCACCCCACGTCGAATCTTTTGCCAGACCTGAGGGCCTGGTCCTAACCCTGGAATATAGAGCTGCCCGCCGTGGGTATGGCCCGACAGCTGCAAATCTACCCGCCAGTTTGCCAGGGGTTCTGCGGTGTCTGGGTTGTGAGAGAGTACGAGCCTTGGCATTGCTGGGTCAATCTGGCTCAGTACCTGCGGATCAAATTCTTTGGACCAGTAGTCTGCAAACCCAACCACCGGAAAGTCTGCGCCAAAAGGGGTGGCAATTTCGTTCCACAGCACAGGGATATTGCCACGTTCTAGGGCATCGGTCACAATCTGCCGTGCACCGTGCCTTGCAATATCATGGTTGCCCAGGACTGCGATCGCACCAAACTGACTCGACAACCGCTTAATTCGCCGCACCAGCTCATGAATGGGTTCTGGATCATCCGTTACAAAATCACCCGTCAGCGCAATTAAATCTGGCTGAATCGCCTCGACTTTGTCAATTGTTTTGGCCAGCAATCTGTCTGAAAGGCGGGTGCCATCAAAGTGAAAATCTGAGAGCTGTACCACTACGCTGCCGGTAAGCCGCTCTGGCAGGTCCCGAATCGGAATCGTGAGGGCCTCGACGGATAGTGAACCCGATAAAATCCGATGCATAGCAGCAACATCTCAAAACTGTGAGCAGGCTATCATTTTAGTCTTGTGTCGCTGCGTCTTGCAGGTTACAAAGGTCTAGTCTGTTTAAACCTGAGCACTCGGATCGCTAAAGCTAGACGCTACCATCATGGTGCCAATCCCCATATCTGAAAAGATTTCGAGCAGTAATGAATGGGGCATGCGGCCATCTAAAATATGGGCGGCCCGCACGCCTTGGGCCAAAGACTGTACACAGCAGGTAACCTTCGGAATCATGCCACCGGCTACCGTGCCGTCTGCAATGAGCTCTCGCGCCTGCTGAATATCGAGTTTGTTGATCAGCGTGGTGGGATCATGAAAATCTCGCATAATGCCCGGTGTGTCGGTGAGCAAAATCAGCTTTTCGGCGCTGAGTGCTGCCGCTAGTTCACCGGCAACGGTATCTGCGTTGATGTTGTAGGCTTGGCCCGTTTCGTCAGCAGCCACACTAGAAATGACGGGGATGTAGTTTGCTTTGACGAGCGATCGCACCAAATCCGGCTTCACGTTACTCACCTCCCCTACAAAGCCAATATCCGAGTTAGCCATACGAGGTCGCGCGGTCACTAGGTTTCCATCTTTGCCACACAGGCCCACCGCCGCGCCACCGGCTTGATTAATCAGCGCCACCAGCTCTTTATTTACCCGGCCTACTAGCACCATTTCCACCACGTCCATCGTCTGCGCATCGGTCACGCGCAGCCCGTCTTTGAACTGGGGCTCAATGTTCAACTTGCCAAGCCAGCTATTGATCTCAGGGCCACCACCGTGCACCACCACCGGACGAATGCCAACGCTGGCCATAAACACGACATCGCGAATGACCTTGGCTTTGAGGCTAGAGTCTTTCATCGCGGCGCCGCCGTACTTCACCACAACAGTACGTCCCTGGAACTGTTGAATGTAGGGCAGCGCCTCGCTGAGAATACGGACGCGGGCTTCTTCAGACTTTTGAAAGGCAGAATCGGTGGTAGAGGTCATGAGGGCTTGGGGCTTAAGGAATCGCGAGTGATGGCTTATTTTTCGGGCGGTAGGGGTGGATTAATTGAGGTTTGGTTGATTTCGATTTGATCGCGGGCGAGTTTGGGATCGGGGCGCAGACGCCCTTGGAGTGCGGCGAGAATGCGATCGCACGTTTTGCCCACAGATTTGCCCTCATACCCAATCCGAATATCGGCTTGACCATAGCGCTCGGCTCTTTCGTCCATCAGGGTGTTGAGCTTGCCAGCTACATCCACACCCTTGAGCAGCGGGCGAGTCGTATCGTTCGACAGGCGAGAGATCAGCACCGGAATGGGTACATCTAGCCAAATTACGATGC
Source organism: Cyanobacteria bacterium J06598_1 (assembly GCA_038529685.1). Lineage (GTDB taxonomy): Bacteria > Cyanobacteriota > Cyanobacteriia > Phormidesmidales > Phormidesmidaceae > Phormidesmis. The sequence goes on from JBCBDN010000072.1 coordinate 2,951, forward strand.
CGTGGTGTAAGTAGCTCCAGTTCATTTGCTGGGTAACGATGCCGCCACCGGTTGCGACTACGAGGCTTGTGTGAGTAGCTACCTGGGAAAGTACTTGGGTTTCAGTCGCTCTAAAAGCAGTTTCGCCTTCGCTGGCAAAGAGCTGACTAACGCTCTGCCCAGTGGCTTGCTCAATCAGGGCATCGGTATCAAAAAAGTGATATCCCAATCGGTTGGCCAGCTTACGTCCGATGGTCGTTTTACCCGCGCCCATCATGCCAACTAGGTAAAGGTTGGTTTTCTTAAGATCTTGCTTGAGGTCGGCAACGGACTGGGCGGTCATATCAGCCTTGAAAAAATCGAGTTTTACTATTATGTCAGGCTATACCAATCTGCGGGATGCATCGCGTAGAATTGCCAAGGTCAACTTTTAGAGCGGTCAATTAGTGCCAGCCAAAGCTGGCGCTCTCCGCCAGATGCACTGTAAAAGACTAGATCTATCAGCAGACGTAAAGACAGCTGAGTCAATGTCTCTGTCGGCAGGTCTAGGTCAGCCATGCGATCGCCATACATATTATTAAAGTCATCCAAGTAGTCGCCCAAAATAGCGGCTCGATGGGGCGCTTCTCCTGCGGCACTTAGCGCTTCTAACTTAGCGACAGCCTGACGAATAGTGGCCTGATGCGATTCAGCCAGATGGCACACCACCAGCACCAGCGCCCGCGCTTCTTCAATATCCAGCTTTTTACGGCCCTGACCTTTGCGCAGCGGGCTTGACTGTCTCAACCGCCACAGCCCTACCCGGTCCGATAAAATGTCAGAAAGTCCCAGTGTCTTAGCCGTGGCCAGCACTGCTTCTGAGCCAATATGCGTGAGGGCCTCTACTGCCATCAACACCAAATCTAGCTGCGCTTTAATGCTTGTCAGCTGCGCTGACGATAGCGCGTCAGCAGCTAGCGCATCCGTTGATGAACTAGCCGATATCCTACTTGGTGTATTGTCAGTGGACATATCTACGGCGTTTCTAAGCCTATCGCTTTTGGCAATTGTGCCACAGCCGATGACATGCCGATAGCAGCCAACAGAGACTCTATAGTTTCTGTCGAGTTGCTTAGGACATAGTCATTGGCTGGAGTCATTACATGACACCGGGCAGCTCGACTAGCCGAGGTAAGAATGCATCCTTACCTTGGCTATACCAACCAACAGAACCTAGCCGATAGAAACTAGCCAGCCAACCGAGACTAGCCATATGCACAGAGAACAGCTCGCAAACCCGCTATGGGCAAACCTGTTCTCCCCATCCGAGTAGCGTGCTCTCTTCGGTCGGTTCTACACAGTTGAATCCTTCCACTAGTTCAGCCGCCGCGTCTCCTTGTACGGCCTGACTTCGCCCGCTCTGGTTCCCCGGTAAAAAACCAAATGTCCTTTCTGCTGCAGGTGTATCTGTGTTGAACACCACCGCGCTTACTGTGGCGCAATCGGCCACCAGATCAGCGCTGAGCTGGGTCAATAGCTGGGGTGAGGACATCATATCTACTGCTGCCGGACCGCTCAGCGCTACGGTGACACCGTGAGGGCGTAAAGAGGGCAGTTGGCTGTATACCCGCTCTAGTGGTAAGGCGCTCACCCAGGCACTCACGTCGCGATCGCCTTCAACATTGAGGGTCATCGTGGCGATCGCATCGCTACAGGCTGCTGTACTTTCAGGGACCGCTGAGCTTGCCAGTGCTTCTGAGAGGGTCCGTCGATTGCTCGCAATGTCTATTTTTATGGCATATCGCCCGTTCTTACCCGATTCATAGCTGTTAGCGACAGCCGTATATAGCCCTGTGCTAGGCAGCGTCACAATCACGCGAGAGTTTCGGTTAGCTCGGCTAACGTCGTCGTTTTCACTAATTCGCTGACCGTTGGGGTCTAGCAAAATCAAATAGGGATCAAAATCTTCGCTTTCTAGAGAAATGGTGACATACTGCCCGCTTGTGGCTGAAAACGTGTACTGGTCGTACAGGCTGCCATCATCTAAAATTGCATCGCCAGAACCCAAGGCACCCTGCGTTTCTACTAAGGTGTCAGCTCTGGCTGTCAATGGTCTGTGACCCCAGTGAGTGCTCACTAAAAGTCCCGTTGTCAAAAATACAGCGCCAAGCTTTAGCAAAGCCCGCATCTTATTATCTCCAGTGTGATTTTTGCTTGTAGTTTTTTGGTGTGATCTTGCTTACCCTTCTATCGTAGCGATAGAGGTGACTATTTAATTTTGCGTTGTGTCATAGACGACACTTTTATGCCGTCAAATCTAAACCATCCCTTCAAATCAAACCCCTTCAGCAGCGATCAAGCGGTACGCTAAGTTTTGCTTGTATGTTTTAGCATATGCCTTCTGTGTAACAGTGACTGCTAGCTTGTCTGTGACCTCACACGAAAAAGTCATCCTTCTTAAAAAATTAACCCAATGCGTTTAATTGGAACAGTGGGTTTGGGTAGTCTCAAATCATTCATCAAGCAAACTTGATTAAAGTGGCATCCTCACAGAAATATAGTGTTTTGATTTATGCATCGTTTTATTTGCCTGACCACTTTAGCGACCAGCCTTTGTCTGACTCAATCTAGTGCGATCGCCTATGCTGAGGCGCTAACCGATTTCCCACCAGCTCAAGTAGCTGTTTCTGCCTCTATTACTGAGCCGCTAGAGGTTCCTATGGGAATTGAAATTACCCGTGTGGGCAACGCCCAATGGCTATTGATACTCGGCTTTTTGCTGACGGGCGGGGCGATTACCTGGGGGGTGTATCAATATGTTCAGCAGCAAAAGTGGCAGCACATCGAATTTTTACGCCAAGCGGTTAAAGAATTTGAGCAGGATCCAGAAATTTACAACGCGCTCAAAATCTTAGACTTTGAAGAATACCGCGATTATCACATCGCTCAGCCGGTTGCCTTGAGTGGCTCTGAACAGGCATTTTCCTTTAATGTGACGGATGATTTGCTCTGTAGCGCGCTCGCTCGCCACGATCAACGGGCCCGCGTCAAGCATCAGCTGGACTATCACCAAGACCAAGACGTGCTCGATCCGGCTGACCTGCGTCGGTATCAAATTGAAACCGCACTGCGCGACTGGTTCAACAAAATGCTCAATGGCCTAGAGCACTTTGGCTACTTTATTGAATCGGGTCTGTTTACCCCCAAAGAACTGGAGCCTTGGCTCAATTACTGGGTCAAACTGATCGGTGATCCGGTTTACCGCAGGCCAGGGTCTTCACGGGTATATGACGCGCTCTATAGCTACATTCACCACAGCGGTTTCTTTGGGGTACAAAAGCTGTTTGAGCGATTCGGCTACCGCATTTTGCCCTCGCCCTATCAAGATAATGATTTGATCGCGCTCAACTTGGCCCAAAAATTCGATACCAGAGTGGCGCTCACCCTGGCAAAAGCATCTTACCTGGCTTATCAAGACAAGCAGTTTGTAGCCGAAGTCGTCGAACGTTGGGGGCAGACTTTATCTAATCATGAGAGCCTTTCGGCTCAAAAAGACAAGCTAGCGAACCCTAAGCCTGTGATCGATAAGGTAATAGCTTCGGCCTCGAAGTACGTTTCGCGGTCATCTGCTAAACCGCGCGTTCGCAATAAGAACAGCTTTGTTCGTCATAATTTTCGCTATTTCAACAATCGTGGTCGAGATACACAAGCCTATCTGTTCCGTACTGAGCAGTTCATGGTGCTGGCCTTTCGCGGTAGCCAAGAGCCCAAAGACTGGCTCACAAATGTCACGACTCAGCTCCGCAATTTCACCATTCGCAAAGACGGCGTGACCGCTCTTTCCTCTTATAAGGGGCGGGTGCATACTGGATTTTTCTTAGCTTGGGCCAGTATCGAACGTGCCGTCCTCGCTCAAATGAACCGCTGGGAAAAGGATCTGGAGCAATCTGGCAAAACCCTACCGCCGCTTTACATTACCGGTCACAGCCTAGGGGGTGCATTAGCCACTATGGCGGCGGCTGCCCTTTCTGATAATGGGTTTGATGTGGCTGGCGTGTATACCTTTGGTCAGCCCAGGGTAGGCGATCGCACCTTCGTCAATCAGCTCAATACTCATATCCAAGGCAAAATATTCCGTTTCGTGAACAACAACGACATCGTGCCCCATGTGCCGCCACCCTTTTCGGTGTGGAATCCTACCCGGTTCTATGGCCACATTGGTACGGTGAAATACTTCAACGCAGGCGGCAGCATTATGGCCAATGCCAAATTTGCTTCTCGCCTGTTCGACAGCACGTTGGGTTTTGTAAAGGGCGCTCTAGGAGCTGGCTTCGATATGATTACTGACCACAACATGGAGTACTACATCAGCCATCTCGATAAAGCGCTCAAAGAAGAATCTGAAGATAAAGCGGCTCACATGCTGGAGATAGGGACGCCGGATGCGGTTAGTGCTAAAACTTAATCCCCCTCTTCAGTGCTGATGCTGACCTAAAGAAACTGGCGGAAGTCTTCATCTTGCTCGCTGAGCCTTGTTTCTGTGACGCCGTGCTGGGTGAACCAGCTCACAAGGCGATCGCACGCGGGTCTTTCGGTTGCATAGTGACCTGCATCTACGAGCACGATTCCTCTATCTCGGCTCTCTTGAAACTGATGAAATTTGCAGTCGGCGGTGAGGTAAACCTCGGCGCCTGTTTTAGCTACAGCAGAGATGTAGCTGGCACCAGAGCCTCCCAGTACGGCCACTCGCTGTATGGAATGCTGCAAGTTTGCACTGGGAGAATACAGCAGACGCGGTGGCGATAGAACAGCTTGAATCTTCTCCAACAGAGACTGTAACGGCTGTGCGGTAGGTAAGTTGCCGACGCGCCCGTAGCCACGGGTTGGGTCTTGCCCTAGGGCTGTCGGTTCGATCGGTGTAGCAGCCTGTAGGTTTAACAGCTGGGCGAGAATATCTGCGGTGCCGTTAGCGACCTGATCAAAATTAGTGTGGGCGGTGTAGATGCCGATGTTGTGTGCGATCGCCAGCCGCACCATATCTCCGATGCTGTCGCCACAGGTTACCGAAGAGAGTCCGCCAAAAATAAGCGGGTGATGGGCAAAAATGAGATTAATGGGAGTGCCCTGTTGCCGCAGTGCAATTGCTTCTTCCATCACTGCTAGCGTAGGCGTTAGGCATACCAGCACCCCTGGGTCATGAGCCAAAATTCCGGGCTCTACCTGCCAGCCGCAGTTGTCCCATTTTTCTTGCCACTGTGGATTAGCCCAACGCTCAAACGTAGCAATTAACTCTGCGATATTCATCGGCAGCCCTTCTGAAGACTCTTCAGTTAAAGGAGACGTTCCAAAGAATATCGTATTGACCTCTATCGGACCAGGGCGCTAGTGGGCGTGACGCCAGAAATACTGAGCGTGTAGTCAAACCGACCGCCGCCATTTTCTCTCCAGCCGGTGATTTGGTTGTCTTGATTGAAAATGGGGTCGTTGTTGTAGCTGGTGACTACCGCAAAGTACACATCTGTTTTAGGGGCAACGAAGCCGTTTACCGAAGATTGATTACCGCCATCGTCGTCAGAAGACTCAACCAAGATGCCATCGCGATTAAAGATAAACAGCTGAGAGTCGTCGCTGGTGTAGAGGGTGCCTGTCATCACCTGGGTGACTTCTAGGTTGATGTCAATGTGATCGCCCATACCGGCTACAAACGCATACACCTCATGGCCTGCGCCCACATGTCCTGGCACTACTGCCATGCCGCGCTCCAAATCGACCGGTTGAGCGGGTGTTAAGCCTGCCCGCGCTTCCATGTTCACAGGTAGCCTTAGCTGAGGCGATTCGGTCACCACTTGGGTCGCGAACTGATTTTCGGTCACTTCTGCCACGGCTGCATTCCATCCGAGTGCCTCTGGCCCATTGCTTGCAGCTACCGGTAGCGCCGGTAACAAATAAGAACTCGTCAAGTCGCAAGACCCAGAGCGGCCCATAATCGCTTCGTCGGCCCGGTAGTACTCTAGCTGTCGGCGCAGGGTCAAAAGAGACTGACGATCGTCATTTGTTGTTCTTTCATCTCCAATCAGTGTGCCGGTAATCCCAATAGCTTCTGTCCATTCGCTGGCACAAATCGCCTGATTGAGATCAAAGACAGTGGTTCTTTGAGCCCGTGCTGGCAACTCACCTGCAAACAACAAAAGTGCAGCCGTTGCTAAGCCAAACCGAAAGCGATTCATGATTTTCTATACTCCTAGTGGACCGAGTGATTGCTTGTATAAAGTGTGCCCGAACGCTTCAGGAGTGGGCTCCGTCGAATTATGCAAAACGCTAACAACACAGGTTAGGCGGGCACCTTATGGTCAAAGCTCACTTTTGACTCAATCGAGCCCAAACATCTCCTTAGATACCACGGGTACGACTTTGGTTAATCCCTATAGGCAACTGCTGACGAACCTAGAATGGAAGAAAAATTAAAGCTGCTCGTCGTTGACGATGAGCCAGACAATTTAGACCTGCTATACCGCACGTTCCGCCGAGACTTTCGGGTCTTTAAGGCTAAAAGTGGTGCAGAAGCTTTAGAGCTACTAGAGGCACAGGGCGAGATGGCCATCATCATCTCTGACCAGCGCATGCCCAAAATGAACGGTACAGAGTTTCTGAGTAAAACAGTAGAGCGCTTTCCCGACACGATTCGGATGGTGCTGACTGGCTACACCGATGTAGAAGACTTGGTCTCTGCGATTAACTCAGGCAAAGTGTTTAAGTACATTACAAAGCCTTGGAACCCTAAAAAGCTGAAAGAGGTGGTTGTTCAGGCGGCTGAGACTTACCGAGTGATCAAAAAGCGAACGCTGGCTTTGAGCCGCGCGCTCAGCCAGGAATCGGTCAGCAACAACATTATGTCGGTAGTGAGGGGTTCACTCGACTACGACAGCACGCTAAAAGCAGTCGTCAGTGTGTTGGGAGAGACATTTGAAGCAGACTTAGCTGTGCTTTATCCTGCCGGAGGGCCCGCAGAGGCACTAGTAGAAAGCCCGCACGGCGTGAGTCAGTTTTTGAGTGCTGATCAAACGCTGCTGAGCTACCAGCCAGAAGCGGAACTGTCAGGGACTACTGCTGAACTGGGTTCTTCCCGTATTTTGTTAGGTGCTTTAGAATTACTACTTCCGAAGCTTCCACCTGTCCCGATCGATTTGAATATTACGTCAGAATTTATTCAGGTAGAGAATGTAAGTATTGCGAGGATTGTGGTTCCTCTGTTGGAGAAAGGGACGCCTATTGCAACGGTGTGCCTATACCAAGAGACGCAAGATGAACAGTGGGCCAACAGTGCTATCGATGTTTTAGAGAATGTATGCGATCAAGTGGCGCTGGCTATTTTGCATGCCAAGCTTTATCAACAGCTTCACCATCAGTCTGTAAAGATGCGCGCAGAGCTAGAAGTGGCTCGGCAAATTCAGAGCAATTTGCTGCATCAGAGCTGGCCAGAAACGCCAGGACTCAGGATTCAGGCGCGCTGTCAGCCAGCGCGGGAAGTGGGTGGAGACTTTTTTGAAGTGTTTATGCATCCTCAGGGCGATATTTGGCTGGCGGTGGGTGATGTTTCGGGTAAGGGGGTCCCTGCGGCGCTGTTTATGGCAAGTGCCATTTCGGTGCTACGCCGTGAGCTCGCCCAGGAAAAATCGCCAGATCCTGAAAAGGTGATGAGCAACCTCAATCATGGCTTAGCAGATGACTTAATGAGCAACAACTGCTTTATTACGATGGCGTTGATTCGCTACAGCGCTGCTACGGGTGAGCTCGTGTACGCCAATGCCGGACATGTGTATCCGGTGGTGTGGTCTCATCGAGAGATGGTAGCCCATCGGCAGAGCGCTCAGTGCGAAGCGGCGTGCCCGGTAGAGCCCACTTATTTGGATGTGAGAGGCGTTCCGCTGGGGATTTTGCCAAAATGGCGGGCGGCTTCTGGTCAGTTGCAGCTAGCTGCTGGAGATGTTGTTTTGCTTACCAGCGATGGTATTACCGAGGCGACTGTTCCCGATGTTCCTGGCAATGGCAGCAGCTCTATGCTCAACCAGGAAGGCCTTTGGGACTTTTTGCAGCGGCAGCCTGCCGACCTTGATTTAGATACGCTTCTCTCTTACATTCACCTGCCTGAGGGCGAACAGGAGGATGACCAAACTATCTTGTCACTGGAGGTGACGTCATGCTAAAAACCGAACTGTCTGTTCCCAGTGACCTTAAGTTTATGGAAGTGGTTGAGCACTGGCTGCTAGAGTCTTTGCAGCTAGAGGTTGATCAAGAGATTGACTGGTCACAAGTAGAGAAGCGTCTGCGCCTGGTGGTGGTGGAAGTGTATTCCAACATTGTTCGCCACGCGCACAATGAAAAGCCTGAACTGCCTGTGCTGATTCGCATAGAGCTAGAAGACAACAATCTCTCACTAGAGGTGTGGGACCAAGGTGAGGGCTTTAAGCTCGACAACTATTCTGCGCCTGACCCAGCTGATTTTCAAGAAGGTGGCTATGGCTGGTTGATTTTGCACCGGATTATGGACCGGGTGGACTATCAGCTGCATGTGGGAGGCGATCGCAATTGCCTCAAGCTAGAGAAGGATCTGGCTGCGTCGGCTGCCTAGCTGCTAGTCGAGTTTTTCTAGGCGCTGCCGTAGCGAGCGATCGCACCTTCGCCTTTTTGCAGCGCCCACAGCTGATCGCCCAGTGAAAAGTGCCACCATTCATTCGGATGCTGGCGAAATCCAGCGCCCACCATCACCTCGGTCAGCAGGCTGCGATGACGGTGGGCGCTTTTTGCGTGAGGCGATGGGTCGCTTGCAAAGTGGTTGGGATAGGAGCGCGGTGAGATTTCGTCGATAGGAGAGCCCATATCGACGGGGGTACCCTGCGCGTCGCAAAGGGTGAGATCTATGGCGGCGCCTGTACTGTGGGGTGGCGGGGTGGCGGGATTTGGGCTGGGGACGGCCCAGAAGGTGATGACTTGGGTGTGCAGGCGCGATCGCTCTGCCGCTGTCAGCTCGTTAATCTTGAGCCCTTCTGCTTCAGCGAGCTGGGCGAGGGTGTGGTCCACCATAAACTGCTGTACGGGAATGGGCCGATAGGCATCAAAAATTTCTAGCTGCCAGCCAGGGGCTTTGGTTTGTAGGAATTTCTGGGCTTGGATGAGCTGAGTGAGGACGCCTTGGCGTAGGAAGTAGGGTGTGCGGTCGCCGTAGGGCGCGCCCAGTGACTGGTAGGGGTGCGGCGAAACCACTGAGAACTGTTCTAGCGGAATGGGCATCAGCGCTTCGCCGCAGTCTTGAATGGGGACTTTTTGGTAGGGCTTCATTCTGTTAGGCGGTGACGAGCGCTTGGGCTGTTACGGCGCTGACAAAATTGCCCAGTATTTGGAGTCCTGCGTCAGAAGATTTTTCTGGGTGGAACTGGACGGCCATGAGGTTGCCTTTGGCGACGGCGGCGGTGACGGTTTGGGTGCCGTGGGTGATGGTGGCTGCGTTGAGCGTAGGGTCGGTGGGGGCGGCGTAGTATGAGTGGACGAAGTAGGCCCAGGTTTGGGGTTCGATGCCTTGCCACAGGGGCAGGTTTGGCTGGGTGAGGGTGAGCTGGTTCCAGCCCATGTGGGGGATGGTGATGCCGGGTTCTGACTGAAAGCGGCGAATCATGCCGGGGAAAATGCCCAGGCCAGCTTCTGTGCCTTCCTCGCTGCCTTCAAATAAAACCTGCATGCCAACGCAGATGCCTAGGAACGGCTTGCCGCTGAGGGCAATGCGACAAATTGGGTCAATCAGGTCACGGGATTTGAGATGCTCCATCGCTGGGTCGAAAGCGCCGACCCCGGGTAACACGACGCCATCGGCTTTTTCGATATCGGCCACTGTGTCTGTAACGAGTGTGGTGGCGCCTGCGGCTTCTAGGCCTTTGCAGGCGGAGTGCAGGTTGCCCATGTCGTAATCGATTACTGCGATAGTCGTCATAGCGATTACTCCCGTGCCTTGTGGCGTGTTTTGTTTCCTGGGTTTAAGGTCTGATTATATAGGAGATTACGGAAAGAGATTGAAACGCTGTTGAAACGTCTTAAGCTGTTATTCAGCGCTAATTCTGTAGAACTCAGCTATGGCACCAGGCCCTCTTTTGATCACGTCTTTTCAGCCTTGGCGATCGCATCAGCTCTCTAACTCGTCAGATGATTTGATTGCGGCGCTGCAATCGGATAACAGATTGCCGGAAGACTGCATTTGGAGCCGGAACGTGCCAGTGAGTTTTGAGCTAGCGCCGATTCGGGTGATTAGTGAGGTGTGTAAGTATCGGCCTCGGGCTGTGGTGTGTTGCGGGATGGCGGAGCGGCGGGCCTATTTGTCGGTGGAGCGGCAGGCCGTGAAGGGAGAGAATTGCCTGATTACTTCAGCAAATGTGACGGGGCTGCTGCAGAAAACGCAGCTGAGTGTGGTGAGTGAAGATGCGGGTAGCTATGTTTGCAATGCGCTTTACTACAGCGTTTTGGAAAGCATTGAGCGGTACAAACTTCCTACAGCGGCAATTTTCGTTCATGTCCCTATTTTGAGTGCTGAGCGTAAGCGGCTAGTACTAGAAGACTTTATGAAAATTGTGAGCGCACTTACTTCATGAGTTGGTTCTGTTCAGTGATTGCATAGATATTGCATAGAATCCGTTTGCTCTGGGGATCGCCTCAAGAGTAAGGTTCAAAGAGGTATCTATGCGAGGTGAGGCGGTGAGAATTACTGAACAGGAATGTGAGGCGGGTGGCTTACGGTGGTTTTACCGCGAGGCTGCGCCCGTGAATCCCAGTGATAAACCGCCTGTTGTGTTGCTGCATGGCTTGGTGTCGCAGAGCTACAGCTGGAGAGGCGTGATGACCCCGCTAGCAACGGCAGGATTCAGAGCGATCGCACCTGATTGGATCGGCCACGGCTACTCTTCTAAACCCGACAAGCGCGAGTTCGCCTACACCAACGCTGCCTTTACAGACGCTCTGCACAGCTGGCTAAACGCACTAGAGATTGACCGCTTCTCCTTGGTCGTGCAGGGCTTTATGGGCTCTGCCGGACTGCTATATGCCGCTCAGCATCCTGACAAAATTGAGCGACTGGTGATTGTGAACACGCCGCTGACCGCCGAAGCTAAGCTGCCCTTTAAGGTGGCGCAGCTAGGTTGGCCCTTATTTGGTGAGGTGGTGACGCAAGATCCGATTTTGGTCGATAGAACTTTGGAGGGTGGCGGTCCTTACGAAGTCGGAGATAAAGACTTAGAAATTTACCGCCGACCGTTTTTGAAAAGCTCAGACGCAGGGCGATCCCTAT
>JBCBDN010000073.1:0-14198 GCA_038529685.1 Cyanobacteria bacterium J06598_1
GGTGATCGCGTCGTTTGCTGACCTCCCAAATGGCTATGTATGGCACTTAAGGCAGTTTTATTTGGCTTCAATGGCATTGTGCTCAATGACGAAGCAATTCGTCAGGCGTTGAGCAATCAACTGCTGCTAGATGAAAATTTGCGGCCCGATGGAGATGACTATAAGCAGGTTTGTTTTGGTCGGAGTGATCGCGCTTGCCTAAAAGCGTTGTTGGCTCAGCGAGGCCGTACGGTCACTGACGAAAGCTTGGACAAAATGCTGGCCAAAAAATCGACTGCTTACCAGCAATGGCTAGAGGGTCTGGACAAGCTGCCGCTATATCCAGGGCTAGACGACCTGATTTTTCGCTGTCGGGCTGCCGATGTGAAAATGGCGATTGTGACGGGCGCGCAGCGGCAGCAGGTGGTGAGCGTGCTGGCGCTTACTGAGTTTGCGGAGTACTTTTCGGTGATTGTTGCTGGAGACGATGTTTCTTCTGCGGGAAGTAAGCCAGCACCTGATGGGTACTTGCAGGCGATCTCTAGGCTGAACACGACGCATGCCGGTCTGGATTTGAAGGCAGATGAGTGCATTGCCATTGAAGATTCTTTTGCTGGGATTGAATCTGCGAAAAGTGCAGAAGTTCCGGTTGTGGGTGTTGCTCATGTGTACCCAAACCATATGTTGCAGCGCCGAGCCACTTGGGTTGTAGATTATTTACGAGAGATTAAGCTGGACTGGATTGGTGAAAAGTTTGGCGGTGCTCTTGTGAGCTTAGAAGAATCAGCCGATGTGTCACAGGAAGATTCCACCACACAGGAAGATTCGACAGCGCCATAGTTATCCCCAGGACTGTATGACGTGTAATCTGCTGCGTTTTTCCATCAGTTGTTAGACCTCTTCCTTTTTAAGCGTCTCTATCGATTCGGGGCTGCTGATGGTTTCTTTTATCTCTGCTTGGAGGCGCTCTAAGGTGGAGTCAGCTTTGGCTTTAGCTAAGATGTTTTGCATTACGGTATTAACACCAGTGGGCCCCCAAGTGCAGCCCTGCTGCAGGTATTGCTTGGCCGCTTGGCCGACCGCATAGGTGCCATATCCAGCAGCGCCTGCTTGCGCCGTCATCGCACCAGCATAGGCGGTGAAGCCAGAAAAGCTTTCGAGCATACTCCATACCGCTGCGCCACTTTTGCCGAAACCGAGAATAAGGCCAGTGCCAAACTCGCTCAGTAGCAAAGTGCCGGAGCTACCGATGATGGAGCGCCACAGCTTGCTAGCTTCAAAGCTGGTCATGGGGAAGCCGTAGAGCTTGGATAGGGCGCGAATCATGACGATGTCTGAGCTGATGCCGCCGAGGATGTCGAGCACAGCTACTGGGTTAAAGGCCACTGCGATCGCCTTGTACTTTGCATAAGTCCACACCAGCTCATCTGCATTTTTTTGATTTAGCTCAGCTGTATCTTCAGAGAGCTTGTTTTCAATAATCCCAGCCTGTCTCAGTGCATTGAGTGCTACAAGCGTTGCACCTTCCTCTCTCACAATTTTGAGCAGCGCCGTCTTGAGCGGCTCTATCTGTGCGGGTGGACTCTCCCACTCTTCGCTCGTGCGACCGTCAGGCCATTCTACACGGACCTGTAGGGGGGCAGGCTCCGCTGAAATCATCACAATGTCATCTACTAGGCGAGCACCGGGCGGAAGATTGGCTTTACTTTCTGCCTGCTGCCAGAGGGCCTGCAAGTTGTTGGAAACGGTTGCTTGATCGGTTTCTGGGTAAAGATCTACTTTGTTGAAAGCGAGCAGCAGCGGCTTTTTAGTGGCGTAAAGTTGTTGTAGTGCTGAATACTCTGTTTTGGTAACATCGCCAGACACCACAAACAAAATCAGGTCGGCTTGCTGGGCCACCTGCTGAGCCATCTCACTACGAGACTCTCCTTCGATTTCGTCTAGTCCTGGCGTATCTATTAGCTCTATTTTTAAAGGCTTTTGATTCTCTGCTGTTTGTTCTTTTGGGATCCAATACACCGAGCGTGGCCACTGGGTAACGCCGTTGAGTGGTCCGGTCTCTAAGACTTTCTCACCCATGAGTGCATTGATCACAGCAGATTTCCCCCTGCTAACAAGCCCGAATACCGCTACGCGCAGGAGCGAACCATCGAGCTTATTCATTAAGGCTGTGAGCTGATCGATGCCGCTTTTGACCGTGGCTTGACGACCCAGCTCTTGGTCGTTGAGCTGGGTCATTTTTAGCTGTGGAATGTAGCGATCGATCGCCTGACGCAGGCTTTCGCGGGCCTGCTCAACGATAGGATTAGACGGTGGATCGGCAGAGGTTGACACGTATTAGCAGCAGGGGGCTTGAGGTGGATTGGATTAGCCATTTGTTTTACAGAAAGTAGAACAAACTACGCAGCAGCTGTCTTCTCTGCCTCAGGCAGCTTAGAGAGAACCTGCTGTACAAATCCCTGTAAGCCCAAGCTCTGCTTTGTTGATTTAAAGATGGTCTGCAATCTTCCGCCCATTTCACCAAATGCGAACGTTCGCTTTTCAGCCGGTAGTAAACTCTGTTCTTCAAAGAATTCTATGAGGCTAAGACCCACCGTGCGTGTGAGATAGGCCGCGCTGACACCTTGAAGCGCGCCACCTGCAACGTAGGTCGCTGCGTGGGTTTTGAGCAAGCTACCAAAAGCTTGTGTGGAGAGTTCAACTAGACCGAGCTTCACTAGCAGTTCAGCTAGCGTTGTGGCAGCTTTCTTGCCTTGCTCTAAGGAGAAGGTTTGACCGTACACTGCGCCTAAGTCCACAATCATTTGAGCGTTAATGGCGGTGGAGGCCAACAGGTCTAGGCTGGGGAGCGGGCTAGCAAAGGCGCTACCGGCTGCGATCCACTGCATTTGTTCCACGATGGGCATAGCGCGCTGTTTGCGCTGATCATTGAGTAGTTGCTGGGCTTCTGTTTTGAGGGCTTTTGCTTGGCGTAGTGTGGTGGTGAGCACGAGCTGCTGCGCTTCGTTTTCCACGAGGTGGGTGAGGCGGTCAGTGAGGCTGCTGAGCTGAGGAGCGGGCTGCTCGGTAGATTCGAGGATGGTGCCGTCTGCTTGGTGAGTGCGAACTTTGATGGGGTTTGGTTTGGTGGCGATCGCACTCACGCCAATGCCCAAATCTTCTACCCGAGTCTGAATTCTTTGGAGTACGGATTGCTTGTCGACAGGGGTGAGCTGGTCTTGCTTATTGAAGGCGATGTGTGTGCGGTATCCCGCCTTGAGCAACGTTTGTAGCCGCTGCAATTCTGACTGGGTGAGGTCACCAGCTGTCATAAATACAACAATATCGGACTCCGTAGAAGGAAGTGTGGCTTCTCCAGTTATTTCTGTGATCCGCTGGACCTGAGTGTGCGCGGCTTGCCACTGCTGAGTGAGGTAAGAGACTAACGCTGTTTTTCCGGTTGATTTGTTGCCAACGACTGCGACATTGAGGATGTCTCTATCTATACTTTCAATGACTTGTGTAATCGCTAGCTTTTTCTCTTCTATTTGAGCCCAAATGGATTGACTCTTATCTGCTTTAGTTTCTTCTGGTAGCTCTTCAGTGATGGTATCTAGCGTTTTTTCTATGCTCGCCATTACCTTTTCTACTGCTGCTTTATCAACAGTTTGAAGGGCAAGAGGTGGTTCGATGGCGAGGTCAGTGCTTTTGCTTTTTTTGAACAGCCATAGACCGGTACTGAGTGCGATCGCAATCATTAGCGTTGAGCCATCCGTGAGCGCATGCCCCACCGGAGAGTGTCCCACAACATTCAGTAGCCACAAACTGGCTGAAAGACCTAAACCACCGACTAAAATGGGACGCTTCAGTTGCATAAGAAAGTCACTCTTGAGCTGCTATACCTATTGTATAGAGCTAGGCAAGATTTGGAAAAGTAGTGAGAACCGTGGCGGTAGCTCTGCTTGCACAACAGCGGTAGCTCTGCTTGCACAACAGCGGTAGCTCTGCTTGCACAACATAAGATAAGAGCGAGCCTGCTAGTGATAAGTTTTGTTTGTGCTCAGAAGGAAAAGGTTTTACGTAGAGATTTTAGGTGTGTTAGCGATCGCACCATAAACAAGCTGATTGGTCTTCCCTTCCGTTGCCAAAATCCCTAGATTCACGAGCTGCTTAAGGTCGCGCTGAAGCGTACGACGAGACAGCTGTGGCTACAGGTGTTCAAATGTTTGAATGGTGAGCTGTCCGTGTTCTTTTATGTAGGACAAGGCAATTTGTTGTCGAGGTGTCAGCAGCTTCTATGCCGGTGGAACGATACGGTTTGTTTGAGCGTCACTATCTGCTAACTTGTGACGCCTGATGTCGTGAGTTTTAGTGGCGTGAGTTGGCGAGTCATAAGTTCGTAGGTAGTTCGTAAGCAGCTGCTGAAGCTCCTGGTAGAGCTGATTTCGGTATTCGAGCGGGCTTCTGAGTGCGGTGAGAAATACTGCGTTAGAAATATCGCGTTAAAGGTACGGTGGCAAACTTCGGCAATCAGCTCGCTGCGGGCAATTGAGAGGGTCGTGTTGCGCATGCGGAGCATAATGGCGAACCGCCGGATGTCATGGCTTGAAGAAGTCACGTCCCTTGACAAATCTAAAATCTGTGGGCTTAATAGGATTAAAATGAATATTTTGTCATGTTTTGACCTGTCTAAACGGCTTAAACTTGAATCGGCCACTCTGAACTGGCCAGGGAGCAATTTGCGATGTCTATGCTTGAAGGTGCCCCTTGGCTGCTAGCTCACAAGTCTATGCTAGCCGTGAATCAGCCCATGAAGGTGTCGCTGTATGGCAAAGACTATGTAATGTGGAAAGACGCCACCGGACAGGTTCAAGCGCTGCCCAATACTTGTCCGCACATGGGTGCAATGCTTTCAGAAGGATGGTGCGAAGCAACGTCCAAACGTGAGAGCAGAGTAGTCTGTCCTTTTCATGCACTTGGATTTGATTCTGAGGGCTGCACAGTGTTGCCCGGTACGCACAATAAGACACTTCCTCAACTAGCGCCATTGGAGCTAATTGTTCAAGGTGATTTTATCTGGTCTTATGGCGGTGTTGACCCTAAGACTCCTGTTCCTGACGTACTGAGTCAAATTGCAGCGTCCTACGACTTTATTGGAGAGACTGGAGATACCGCTGTGGCCACGTCTCTGCTGCCCATGCTGCTAAATATGCACGACTACAACCATCAAAACGGCACGCATCGAGAGATGTTCAGAATCGAGGAGGTGCAGTTTGACAGGTTTGTTGATGCAGGGCACCACTCGGATGCGTTCATAAAAATGCCCAAAGCCGCGCCAACCCGGCAAGAAGTACTGAAGAATCCAACGGTCTTGATGCTGCCAAAGGTGATCGAAGCGCACCTGGAAAACTGGTTCCCTTCAATTGTCCTTTTTCGAGGAGAAAGTGCTGCCGGGCCCATTGTACAGTGCCATTTGTTTGTTCCAGAATCAGCCACGAGTACTCGGACGTATGTGCTGCTTTTTGCAAAGCTGAAGTCGCCTCTATTTAGGCTGATGAAAAAGTCTCTTTTGAACTTAGTGGCCACTGTAATTGAGCAAGATGCTGATATTTTGACTAAGCTGTACCCTGACTCGCCGCAGAAGATAAAGCTGAACAACGAAGTGGGTATGGACTGGGTTCGGCGGAATTTTGAAAGTTGGCCTACGGTGACAGTGCCTAATCTATCTCGATAGATTTGAGATAGACCGAATTTTAGTGCTCCTTATGTGCAGGTGGAAAATATTGTGGTTCAAACACTTCCCAACCCGGTAAAACTCTCGAAGGCGAAGCAGCTATTCAACTGGATTGCTCGTCCTTACGATTATTTAGACGACTGTAAAAAGGACTATGGCGATATATTTACGCTGCATCTTTTGGGCTTTAGGCCGCTTGTCTTTTTGAGTGATCCGCAGGCAATAAAGGAGCTATTTGCAGCGGATGCAAAGCAGTTTGATGCGGGTAGAGGTCAAGGTATTTTGCGGCCTCTGCTAGGTGATAATTCTGTGATTGTGCTGGATGGCACTCGCCATCGACGCGAGCGAAAGCTCTTGATGCCGCCTTTTCATGGTGCGAAGGTTAGAAGCTACGGCGAGACAATCTGTGACATTACAGAACAGATTGGCAGTGCATGGCAACCGGGTGAAGAGGTTTTGGCCAGTGAAAAGATGCCAGAAATCACGTTGGAGGTGATGCTGCATACGGTATTTGGCCTGCGCGAAGGCGATCGCTACCGGCAGCTAAAAACTGCGCTAATTGATTGGCTGACGCTGACGGCCTCTCCTCTGAGTGCTAGCGTTCTTTTTATTCAGTGGTTACAGGTGGATCTGGGGCCGCTGAGTCCCTGGGGCAAGATAGTGCGTAAGCGCAAAGAAGTGTATGGCCTATTGCAGGCGGAAATTGAGGAACGGCGGGCTGAAGTGACCGCAAAAGGAGAGGCGGCTGGCGATGACGTTTTGAGCCTGATGCTGATGGCCAGAGATGAGGCTGGAGAGCCCATGACTGATGCAGAGCTGAAAGACGAGCTGGTGACCATGCTATTTGCCGGGCTAGAGACAACTGCGATCGCACTCACCTGGGCACTGTATTGGGTACACAAGCGGTCCGATGTGAAAGCCAAGCTGATGGCCGAGTTAGATACCGTAGACGTAGCGGGAGATCCGATGGCGATCGCGGCGCTTCCCTATCTCACTGCCTTCGTTTCAGAAACCCTCCGAATCTATCCGGTTGCACCTATTACATCTCCTCGCATCTCAAAAGAGACGGTTACGCTTAACGGCCATACGTTTCCGCCGGAAACCTTCCTCGCGCCATCCATCTACTCTGTGCATCACCGACAAGACTTGTACCCCAACCCCAAAGAATTCAACCCCGAGAGATTTTTAGAGCGGCAGTTTTCTAGCACTGAATATATTCCGTTCGGGGGTGGTAGCCGTCGATGTTTGGGCTACGCACTGGCGAAGCTGGAGCTTAATTTAGTGCTAGCCACCCTGTTAAAACAGCATTCATTCCAGCTGGCGACTGATGAAGTGGTCACGCCTCAGCGCCGGGGGGTTGTGCTAGCGACCAGTAATGGCGTGCCGCTCAAGGTGGATTCGTAAATCGGTCAGTAGGTTAATGTAGCGTTCTTGTAGATGTAAAGCCATAGCGCGCTGCGAGAAGAGCAAACTGACGTGAACTGTTGCGATTTCCTTGAGTGTGCTGTCTGACTATGGAGACGCTTTGTTCGCTCAGTGTAGTATTAGCCAAATGTAGATAGCCTGACCTAAGTGGTGCAGTCTAATTAATTAAAAGATATTGGGAGTTATCCAGAGGCCCCTTTTTAAGACACCTCTTAATTACCCCTTGGTTGCATAGTGTGTTTCCCACAATTTTGGGGCTCTGAGGCAAGATGTTTCGTCATCGATTGCGTTTTATAAATAATTGAGCTGACTGACCTAGCTGTCGTAAATCCGCTGAGGGTGTCTGATGAGCGCTGAAGAAAAAATTACAGAAGGTGTCGAAGTAAACCAGTGGCAAACTTGGTACAACAACTTTGACGAAAACTACGGCCCTGAAGAACGGCGAAAATGGTATAGCCAAGCAGCTAAAGCCTACCGATGGGCTCGGCCAACCTATCCAGATGCGCTAGTCGACGAGGTTATTCGCAAGGCAGGGTTGACGCCAGGTAATTCTGTTCTTGAGATGGGCTGCGGGCCAGGAATCGCGACTCGGTCTTTTGCTGAAAGAGGGCTGGCAATGCAGTGCGTGGAGCCCAGCCCTGCCGCCTGCGAACTCGCTCGTCAAACCTGCGTAGACTATGACGATGTGGCCGTAACAAATAGCACGTTTGAAGATTTTCCTCTGGCCGGTCGGCAGTTCGATGCGGTGCTAGCGGCCACCTCTTTTCACTGGGTTGCGCCCGAAGTTGCCTGTCAAAAATCAGCTGCTGCCCTCAAACCCGGTGGCTCACTTATTTTGCTGTGGGCCACGCCTCCTCAGCCTAGCCAAGAACTCTGCGACTACTTGCAGCCCGTGTATGAGCGCTATCAGCTCGCTGACACCATTCGCTATCAGTGGCGAGACCAAGCTTACTACCAAACAAACTTTGAAGCGTTCGCTAGGGTGGTGGGCACTTCTGGCTGGTTTGGGCTCACCGACGTTGATATCGCGACGCACCATTCTGAGTACAGTATCGAGAAATATATAGCTCTGCTCAGCACCTTGTCGGACTATATTGCGCTGCCAGAAGACACGCGCACTTCGCTGCTGGCTGATTTGTCAGCACGCTTAGCTGAGCGTCAGGGTCACCAACCGCTGGCGCTAGACCACTGGTTTGCGGCTCAGGTGGCACCGTTGATTTAAGATGCTTAACTCAACTTCGTAAAAGGTAACGATTGGTTGTGTTAGTTCAACAATATGGCAGCATTAATTATGGCCTAGCCATTCATTAATGCCGTTACTCAAGACCTATGGACCAGCCGCAAAGTTCTACTGTAATTGTCACGGGTGCCTCCTCAGGCGTTGGCCTCTACGCCGCTAAAGCTCTAACTGATAGGGGCTGGCACGTCATTATGGCCTGCCGCAACCTGCCAAAAACAGAACGGGTGGCAAAAGAGGTCGGTATGGCTGCCGAAAACTACTCGATCATTAAGCTGGACTTGTCTTCTTTGGAGAGCGTAAAGCAGTTTGTAAGTGACTTTCGCGCGATGGGTAAGTCGCTAGATGCGCTGGTCGTAAATGCAGCGATTTATAAGCCTAGCCTAAAGTCTCCTGAGCGCAGCGCTGAGGGTTACGAGATTAGCGTGGCGACCAATCATTTGGGACACTTTTTGCTGTGTAACCTGCTGTTAGAAGATATGAAAAAGTCTTCTCATGCTGAACCTCGGCTGGTGACGCTTGGAACCGTGACGGCAAACCCTAAAGAGCTAGGCGGTAAAATTCCGATTCCGGCTCCGCCAGATTTGGGCGATCTCAAAGGGATGGAGCTGGGCTTTAAGTCGCCCATTGCCATGATTGATGGCAAAAAATTTAAGCCGGGTAAAGCCTATAAAGACAGTAAGCTGTGCAACATGCTGACAATGCTAGAGATGCACCGGCGCTATCACAGCGAGACGGGGATTATCTTTAATGCGCTGTATCCAGGGTGCGTGGCGGAGTCAGACTTATTTCGGGACGCGCCTAAGCTGTTTCAGGTGATCTTTCCTTTCTTTCAGAAGAACATTACAGGGGGATATGTCTCTGAAGCAGAGTCAGGTGAGCGGGTGGCTCAAGTCGTTGCCGATGAGGGCTTTAACAAGTCTGGGGTGTACTGGAGCTGGGGTAATCGGCAAGATAAAAACCGTGAAGCCTTTTGTCAGGAAGTCTCTAACGAGGCGGCTGATGCCAATAAAGCTGGCAAGCTGTGGACGCTGAGTGAAAAGCTGGTAGGTCTGACTTAAAATTAGCTTGTTTAGGCATCTTGCCGGGTAAGGGCTGATAACTATGACTGGCATACTTGCGGCTGATTTTAAGTCTGCACTGTGTAGAAAAGAGGAGCCCGCTTTTCAGCTTTGGTTAAAGCTGGGGCGGCTGGTGTCTTATCTGTTTGCGAATCCTGCGATCGCGATCATTCTCGTCATGGTGATCGCATCCCTACTCTGGTGGCTCAGCTCCCGATACATCGCTAAAAAAACGCAGTACGCCTTGGGCGTTGGCTTTTTAGCAGCTGTCTTGTTTTGTGTTTCGCCAGCGCCGATTGTGGTGAGCAACTGGCTGCTAGTGAGCTTTTTGCCACCAGATTCGGGTGAGAATGCGGCCGCTATTGTTGTGCTGGGCAGGGGCCCGGAAGAGAATGGTGTGCGAGCGACCGAAGCTGCAAAGCTGTGGCGTGCTAGGAGAGCCCCTTTGATTCTTTCTAGTGGCCGAGTAGATGCGCCGATGGTCGCTGGCTTCTTGAAGAACCAAGAGAATATTTCTGAGGCGGTTACTGTTCAGGAGCGCTGTTCTCTCAGCACGGCTGAGAATGCAGAGTTTACAGCCGCCATGATGATGCCTCGGGGCCTCTCTAAGATTATTTTGCTGACTGACCCGCTGCATATGATGCGATCGCTGCTTACCTTCAAAAGCTTTGGGTTTGAGGTTGTTCCTCACCTAACACCGCTCGTGAAAGAGCAGAGTCGTTTTTTTGCGATTCGTGAAAGCCTAGGTGCTGTGAGCTACGGCATCATGGGGCGCTACTTCAGCAAAGAGGTTTCTGTTGAAACCATTGCAGAGGCTGATAAGCTTGTGAAACAGCAGCAGGAAAGGGGCGCTGCTACCGCTATAGAAAACTATTAATGTAATGTTTTTGTTGAGTGAGTTCTATTGTATGAATAGAACTCACTCAACTGCTTTGTATGTTTGACCATCTTTCGATTGGCGTTACCGATTTAGATAAGAGCCTAACCTTTTACGATGCGGCATTGAAGCCGCTGGGGATCAATCCTATGTTTGCGATGCGAGACCGTGGAATTGCTGCCTACGTGGGTGCTGATCAAGTCTCTTTCTGGCTTTATTCTAAGGATGCTGATCAGCAAGGTTTGGGCGTGTTCCCAAGTCCGCCTCGATTTCATCTGGCCTTTCGCGCTGCTGATAGAGCAGCTGTCGATGCTTTTTATGCGGCAGCGATAGAAAAAGGTGGCACAGACGAAGGCCCACCGGGTATTCGTGCCCATTATCATCCCAACTATTACGCGGCCTATGTTCGCGATCCCAACGGCTACAAGATAGAAGCCGTCTGCCAAAAATAGGTTCTGACAGGGTTGTGCACAGTATGCATTCTAAGGCTGGTATAGAGATAGTGGCGCTGCGGCTAGAACCGGGTGCCGATGTCCGCCGAGATTTGGAGCGATTGGTCAAAAGAGATCAGATTGCTGCGGGTGTAGTGCTAGGCGCAGTAGGAAGTCTTTCTAAGGCATGTTTGCGATTTGCCGATCAAAACAAGCACACGATACTAGAAGGCAAGCACGAAGTGTTGACGCTCTCTGGAACACTGGGTGAAGCCGGTGTTCATTTACACATGAGCGTTGCGGATACTGAGGGCGACTGTAAAGGGGGCCATGTGGTGTATGGGTGCCGGGTAAATACGACCTTGGAGCTAGTGATTGGGTTAGTCTCTGGCGTGACGTTTGGTCGCGAGATGGATGAAGCTACTGGGTATAAGGAACTAAAGATTTCTGAAGATAAATAAGCCTAACATCAAGTAGTTTGAGAGAGAGACCGCTGTAAGGATGTACAAAGAATACAAAGAGAGAAAACGGAATGTCAGCTGAGAAAACCGAGAAAAATATTAAGCATAAAAAGGATGTTAGAGAAGAGACCAGTGGTTCATGGCAGTTGAAGCGGTTTTAGCGAGGTTGGAGGCGATCGCAAATCCTGAAACCGTAAAGCTGAAGCGAGACTGCTATGCCAAATGCCACAGCTCCGCTGAATAAAAAACAGCTCAAGACACCCCCAGGTCCTTCGGGATACAGGCTGCTGAAAATGTCAAAGCTAAACACAGCCGTTGGAGTTTTTTGGCGGTTTGTGGCAAGCGTATGGTGATCTCGTGCGCATGTCAGTGATGCCAGGGCTGACTATCGAGCAGCTGCGCGAAATGGCGTACACCCGGCGAGTGTTCAATGAATCTTTGCGTTTGTGTCCGCCAGGGATGGGGTTAGCGCCTAGGGCCGCGCTCACAGATGATGAGATAGATGGCTACTTCATTCCGAAGGGTTCTATTCTCAATATTGCTTTTTACTTTACGCTGCGCCACCCAGCGTATTGGCCGCATCCCGACCGGTTTGACCCCGATCGATTTTTACCCGCGCAGGCGATCTCTCGCCCTAAGTACGCTTACATGCCCTGGGGCGCAGGTCCGCACGTGTGCATTGGCAAAGGCCTAGCGGTGATGGAGTCGGTGATGATTTTGAGTGCGATCGCCCATCGCTTCCACATCAATCTTGTTTCTAAGCGCCCGGTTGAAATTGATCCTCGTTTTACGCTGCGCCCGAAAGGTGGCATTCCGGTCACACTAAGCAAAAAGACTTAAAGATGAACAAATCATCGGTCTGATATCGTTTGGCGGTAGCCTATCTGTCATAATGTCGTTCGTGTATCGATTGCTCGGATGGCCCCCTTGTAAGACTGATCGACTTTTTGAGTGCATGCCCAGTACAGGTTTATAGCGATAGTAGGTTTATAGCGATAGTAGGTTTATAGAGACAGTAGGTTTATAGAGACAGCAGGTTAGAGGATTTGACCCTAGCTCATGATGGAGAAAAACGGCTACGACATAGCGGGCTTCAGCGTTGATCATCAAATTTATGAGAGTGAGTATTCTCAAGTTTACCGAGCCCGTAGCTCAGGTGGGCAGTCGATTATCCTCAAGGTGTTGAAAGAAGACTGCCTGATTCCTGTACGGGTAGCAGAGTACCGGCGTGAGTACCGCATCACTCAACTGCTTCCCTTTTCCGGGGTGGCGGGTGTCCGTGAGCTAAAAATGAATTTTCATCGGCCAGCCTTGGTGATAGAAGATTTCGGTGGAAACTCTCTTGATATTTTGAGCCTTGCCGGTAATCTTCCTTTAGATGATTTTCTCTCTTTAGCAATCTCTCTTGTGAGCACACTCTCGCAGGTACACAGTCGTCAGATTGTGCATAAAGATATTAACCCTGCCAATATTGTTTTCAATCCAGATACACGTGAAGTAAAGCTCATTGACTTTGGGCTAGCAAACGTTTTACCGCAGGAGACAACGAGCTTTGTGTCTCCTAATTTGTTAGAAGGCACGTTGCCGTACCTCTCGCCAGAGCAAACGGGGCGGATGAACCGTCCGGTCGATTACCGCAGCGATTTTTATGCGCTGGGGGTCACGTTTTATGAGCTGCTGACGGGGCAGCTACCGTTTCGGGCTAACGATGCGTTGGAATGGGTACACCATCACGTCGCGAGTGTGCCTGTGAGCCCCAGCGCGGTGAGTGCCGATGTGCCAGAAGCGATCGCCCAAATCATTCTCAAGCTGATGGCCAAAACCGCAGAAGGCCGCTACCAGTCGGCAGTGGGCTTAAAAGCGGATTTGGAGCACTGTCAGGCGCAGTGGCAGGCCCAGCAAAGGATTCCTGTTTTTCCGCTGGCTCAGTGCGATCGCCTCAGCCGCTTTCAACTTTCTCAAGACCTATATGGTCGAGAAAAAGACATTGCTTTACTGACTCAAGTCTTTGACCAAGTGAGCCGTGTCCCTCCACAGCATCCGGTGGAACCAGCGCCTGAGATGCCTTCAGAATACGGCTGGCAGCTCGTGCTAATTAGTGGTTATTCTGGCGTTGGTAAGTCAGCGCTGGTGAGAGAGCTATACCGCCCTCTGGGGCAAGCTTTGGGCCGAACTGTAGGCCGAACTGTAGGCCGAACTGAGGGCGGTGATGAGCAAGGCCACTTTGTTACCGGTAAACACGATCAAACCCAGGAGAAAGGCTCAAGCCCGGTTCCCTACCAGGCGTTTTCTCAGGCGTTTAATCAGTTCTGTCGATACCTGCTCACGGAGAGTGCTGAGCAGCTGAACTACTGGCGAAATACTATCTTGCAGGCGGTGAAAACGAATGGTCGCCTGCTGACAGATATTATTCCTGATTTGGCCTTGGTGATTGGTCCTCAGCCTCCTGTCCCAGAGGCGACTACCGCAGAAGCCCAAAATCGCTTTCAGAGAGTCTTTTATAACTTTGTGCGATCGCTGGCCAGTTCAGCGCATCCCTTAGTGTTGTTTATCGACGATCTTCAGTGGGCTGACAGCGCTTCTTTGCAGCTGTTGCAGTCACTGTTTGACCGCCCTGTCGATGATGGCAAGGCCGCCCAGGGACTGATGCTAATAGGCGCATACCGCAACAATGAGGTTGATGCAGCACATCCGCTGATGCATGCCATTACGGCGCTGGTAGAAAAAGGAATAGAGCCTACGACTATTGAGCTAGATAACTTGCCCGTTGATGCGGTGAACGCATGGATTTCCGAGAGTTTGGACTGTCTGCCTAAGCAGAGCCGACCGCTGGCTACCCTAGTGCATCAAAAAACGTTAGGTAATGCTTTTTTTACCGCAGAATTCTTAAAAACGCTCTACAGCGAAAATTTGTTGAAAATGGTAGAGGATGCCAAGGAACAAACCGCTCAGTGGTGGTGGGATATCGATCAAATTCGGCTGCAAAACATCACGGATAATGTGGTGGAGCTGAT
>JBCBDN010000074.1:0-14193 GCA_038529685.1 Cyanobacteria bacterium J06598_1
GTGATTAGTAAAGATGTTAAATAGAAACTCAACAGGAACTAAAACCGTTTGTTTTAGTTCCTGTGACACATTTTTTTGACTGCCAAAGGGTGTTTTTCGTCTGACTGTCAAGATTTCGCAGGCATCGTTTTGCCATGCAGAATCTTTATTGGATTCCAACAACAATTCTTAAATCTTCTTCGAGGAAAGCAAATATTAGTCAGTTCCCCCTATAAACTATGGACTCATAGGCCTGACTGGGTCTGACGTTTGTTCTTTATTTGTTGGCATAGCGATGGCTCGTAATCTGTATGCGCTTTTGGTTGGCATTAATGAATATGATGCGAGGTCGAGGGTGCCTTGGCTGAAGGGCTGCGTCAACGATATTCAGGCGATGCGCACTTACCTAGAAAGTCGGGTGGCGTCAGAAGAATTTACGCTGCATTTGCGATCGCTCACTAACGAGCAAGCAACCCGCCAAGCTGTGATAAACGGATTTCAACAGCACTTGTCGCAGGCCGGCTCAGAGGATGTGGCGCTGTTTTGCTATTCTGGTCATGGCGCTCAGGCAGAAGCACCCGAAGCCTTTTGGCCGGTTTCTCCAGGGCGGATGATGGAGACGCTGGTGTGCTACGACAGCCGCACGGATGACGATCATTGGGACTTAGCGGATAAAGAGCTCAATCAGCTGATTGCGCAGGTAAGCCGCAACGAGCCCCACATTGTGGTTGTTCTAGACTGTTGCCATTCAGGTTCTGGCACCAAATCTATAGAAGATCAGTCTATAGGTGAGCTGATTTTGACTCGGCGGGCACAGCCGGACCTACGACAGCGACCGCTGGATAGTCTGATCGTTTCGCCAGCAGATATATCAACTCCGGCGAATGACGGTACGCGCAATGTTACTCGGATGCCGATGGCGCTGCGGCTGCCCGTAGGCCGTCATGTGGTGCTCTCGGCCTGCTCAAATCATGAAGAAGCTAAAGAATACGCGGCAGCTGAAGAATTTCGAGGTGCGTTCTCTTACTTTTTGCAGTCGTCCTTGGCCCAGGCAAACGGTGCGTTGAGCTATCGCGATTTGTTTAAGCGGACGAATGCGCTGGTGCGAAGCAATGTAGGTGCACAGTCGCCACAGGTGGAGGCGACGCATACAGAAGATTTGGACCAGCCGTTTTTAGGTGGCGCGATCGCACCTAGTCCATCCTATTTTACGCTTAGCCACAGCCCAACTCACGGCTGGGCCATTGATGGAGGTGCTATCCACGGGCTGCAATCGCCCGCTGACAGCGAATCCACCGTTCTCGCGATTTTTCCATTCGATGCCAGCGCTCAGCAGCTAAGTGATGTTTCGAGTGCGATCGCTCAGGTCCGCATTAGCCAAGTTCTACCCCAGCTCAGTAAAATCGATACTGGCAGCGACGCTATTTTTAGCAATCCAAATACTACCTTCAAAGCCGTTGTCATCAGTTCATCGCTGCCTCCTCTATCTGTGTTCTTAACCGGCGATGCCGCCGGGACTGAAGCCTTGCAGAGAGCCCTCGCCACTAGCGCTCCCAACGGTCAACCCTCACTGTATGTTCACGCCATCGACCAAATTGAAGGGGCTAATTTTCAGGTGCTCGCTCAAGACGATGCTTACACTATCGCTGCTGTCACTGACCAACGAACCCTTGTGAAACCTGTCAGTGGATACAGTGCGCCTAGTGCCACCAAAATTGTGCAGAATCTAGAGCACATCGCACGCTGGAAAACGATCAGCGAACTGGCCAGTCCTGCCAGCAGCCAAATTCAAGGCGATATCTCACTCAAGGTATATGCAGGAGACACGCCTAGCCTAGAGACGGCTACCGAAATCCCGAATCCACAAATTCGCCTGGACTATGACTACAACGCTGCCAAGCAAACTTGGACGCCGCCCCGATTTCGTCTCAAGCTGCACAACACCAGTGACCAAGTTCTGTACTGCGCGCTGTTTTATCTCACGGAGCGGTTCAAGGTAGATGTGCTCAAGCCCGACGGCGTCTCTGGCTTAGTGAGGCTGGAATCCAACCAAGAAATCTGGTTTGCCAACGGGGCCTCCATTAATGGCACCGTAGCCGATGCCCTATGGAAGCAGGGTATTACTGAGTGCCAGGATATTTTGAAGCTGATTGCCTGCACAGACGAGTTTGATCCATCTTTGATGACGCTAGGTGAGCTGGGGTTGCCGCCAGCTGCGATGCGATCGCTCTTTGCACCTTCTGCCAGCAGCCTCAATCGCCTCATGCAGCGCGTCGCGACCCGAGATCTTAGCTTTGACACAGCGCCGCAAACCTATGACGACTGGGTGACTAATCAGATTGCGTTTACTTTTGTTAGACCACAAAGTGCGATTGCCATTGGAGAAAGTACTTCTGTAACCTTGGGCTCAGGCGTTCGGGTACAGCCGCACCCAGGACTCAGGGCTGATGCTCGCCTGACAACAGTTGCCCAGTCCACCAGGGACTTGGGTAATGCTGTGTTGCCGCCGCTCTTGCAAGCCTACAGTGAACCGTTGCAGTTCACTCAAAGCCGCGCTAGCGATCCAGGACTCAGTGCGCTTGAGCTCAACAACGTTAAAAATTTGGCTGCCGTCACCCCCGAAAATCCTCTGATTGTAGAGACGGCTACACGGATGCGGGATGACGAATATGTGCTGCCGATTGCCTACGACGGTGAGTTTTATTTGCCGTTGGGCTATGGCACTACCCAAAATGGCAAAACCCAAATCGTCATTGAAAGGCTCACCGAGCCCGTTAGCGAAGGCAATCGCAGCGTCACTGGGTCTATTCGGATCTTCTTTCAAAAGATTATTACCACAAAGCTAGGCGGCAAGTTCGAGTATCCACTGTTGGCAGCTGTTGATTTGGAGAACAGTGAAGACTTTTCCAATTCATCGGATTCACCAGAGGTGGTGTATGTGAAAGATGTGGAGGCCGTGAAGGCGAGAGTGGTGCAGGCGAAAAATATTGCGATTTACATCCACGGCATTTTTGGTGATACGGCGAGCATGCTGCCGAGCCTAAATAGTGCGGTGGCCACGTTAGAAAATGACCAAACGCCGATCGGTCAGCTGTACGATTTAGTTCTGGCTTTTGACTACGAGAACCTCAACACCACCATCGACCGAAACGCTCGCCTGCTTAAAGAACGGCTAGAAGGCGTTGGGCTGGGCGCAGGTCACGATAAAAAGATCCATATGGTTGCTCACTCGATGGGTGGCCTCGTGTCTCGCTGGTTTATTGAGCGCGAGGGCGGTAATGAGATAGTGAATCATCTGATTATGCTAGGCACGCCTAATAATGGCTCGCCTTGGCCGCAGGTGCAGGCTGGGATGACAGCGGCGGTGTCGTTCGCGCTGAACGGGCTTTCGCTGGTGGCTGCCCCGTTGAAAATTTTGGAAGGGCTGCTGAAGCGAATAGAATCTGTAGATGTGTCGCTCGACCAGATGGAGCCGGGTTCAGAGTTTTTGGCAGAGCTGGCCCGCTCTGCTGATCCGCAAGTTCCCTACACGCTCGTTGTCGGCAATACATCTTTAGTAGAGCCAGATGCCAAAGCAGGGTTACGACAAAAGCTGATACAGCGACTTGGGAAGATTGTAGAGATCCCGTTTTTCAATCAGCCCAATGATATTGCCGTCCTAGTCGATAGCATTACGTTTGTGCCGGAGGGGCGATCGCCTGCTCCTAAAATACTGCCAACGGCCTGTAATCACCTGGAGTACTTCTCTCATCCAGCGGGCCTTGAGTCATTGACATCAGCGGTGGTTGGTACGGGTATTGGTTCTGAGCGGCCAGGAATCGCTCAATCAGAACCCGTTCAATCAGAACCCGTTCAGTCAGAACCTGTACAGCCTGTTTTAGCGCCTCTGGTACCCCCTTCAGCGATCGCCGCGCCACAGACTGAGACATCTGTCGGAGCGTCACCAGCTGTCATGCTGCCAAAGGAGCGTCTAGAGCCCAGAACGGTAGCTCCAGCCGCATCTAACGGCGGCGTTTCACCAGTGGAGTCCTCTCAGTCGAGAAAAGTCGAACCGGCTCTGCCGAACTTTGCTCCGCTGCCTGTCCCAGAAAATGATGAGCCCTCTCCCTTCGTTTCTGATCGGGTAGGCGACGAAGCCGTCTCTAACACGCGCTCAAATTCTAAACTTTGGCTCGGTTTAGCGGTTGGCTTAGCGGTGCTAACGGGTGCATTATTTAGCCTTACCCAGCGGCCTGAGCCCAATACCGTAGAGCCTAACTCTACTGAGCAAACCGAGTAAACACTTGATAAACGGACGCATTTCCTCACCTGCCGAGTCATAGTTCAACGGATGTTGATAGCTCTATGACAGATGGGCACTCCTAACAGTAGAGCCCAGTAAACGGCAGGGCCAGTAAAGGTTGAGCGCTGCTTGGGGCGAACTGCTCAGCTGCAATAGGAGTGGATGCGTCAGATGAGTGATTTAGACTTTGAGCAGAGTCTGGCCGTCGTGATTGGGATTGACCAGTATGAGCAGGGAATTTCATCGCTGAGAACGGCAGTGACAGATGCAAGTGCGATCGCCCAAACCCTTCAAGACACCCACGGCTACGAAGTCATCACCCTGCTAGACCACAGCGCCCAGCTCACTGATATCCAATCGCTCATTCAAGCAACCCTGCCTACTCAGCTCACGGCCAACAGTCGCCTGATCTTTTACTTTGCAGGTCACGGCATTGCTCAAGATGGTGACAACGGCCCTGCTGGCTACCTCATTCCTCAAAATGCACAGCCGGGTAAAGTCGAAAGCTATCTCCCTATGGCTGAGCTACACGACGCGCTGACAGCACTACCCTGCCGCCACTTTCTCGCCGTTTTTGACTGTTGCTTTGCGGGTGCCTTTCGCTGGTCGAGCACTCGTGACATCGACTTTGTGCCTGAAGTCATTCACCGTGAACGCTACGACCGCTACCGCCAAGACCCCGCTTGGCAGGTGATTACCTCTGCTGCCTACGACCAAAAAGCAATGGACGTACTGTCATTGCGTGACGATCGAGGTGAGCTATCGGGCTGCCATTCACCCTTTGCCACGGCTTTGTTAGCAGCACTTCAAGGCGGCGCGGATACGTCTCCACCGGCTCAAAATGGTCATCCTGCGGGCGACGGTGTCATCACGGCCACGGAGCTATATCTGTACTTGCGAGACAGTGTGGAAGCCCTTACAGAAGGCCAGAGCAAACGCCAAACGCCAGAACTCTGTGCCCTGCGAAAACACGATAAAGGCGAGTTCATTTTCCTCACCCCCAACCATGAGCTAAATCTCCCCCCTGCCCCTGAACTCAACCCTGAAAATAATCCTTACCGTGGCCTAGAGTCTTTCGACCAGTCCCACAGCCATCTATTCTTTGGCCGCGATCAGGAGATAGAACAACTCTTCCAAAAACTCTGCGATCCTCTTCCCTTGACGGTGGTGCTGGGTGCCTCTGGCGCTGGAAAGTCCAGCTTGGTAAAAGCTGGATTGTTGCCCCGATTAAAAGGCCGCCCTGACTTTTGCGTTTTGCCGGTGATGCGCCCAGGGACTGAGCCCTTAGTTTCCCTAGCCAGGGCCTGCGCTCAGCTAGCACCCAAAGACACCCTCAAAAAGTTGGTTCATCAGTTGACAACAGACGAATATGCGCTCTCTCAGTGGATAGAGCGTTGGGCCGATTGCCACAGAGCAGAACATCCTGAGACAAAACTGTTGTTGATTGTTGATCAAATAGAAGAATTGATGACGCAGTCTCCAGGCGATGCTGTTCAGTTTCAAAAGCTGTTGAAGAATGCCTGTTCAAAGCAGTGGCAGCATCTCCATGTGATCGCCACGCTGAGATTAGATTTTGAAGCTCAGTTTCAAGATAGTGATTCGCTCAGTGCAGACTGGATGGCGTCTCGGTTTGTGGTTCCGCCGATGGGTCAGTTGCAGCTGCGTGAAGCGATTGAACTGCCTGCTGCGATGCGAGTGATGTGTTTTGAGCCTTCTAGCCTAGTCGATAGGCTGATTGAAGATGTCTCCCAGATGCCGGGTGCGCTGCCGCTGTTGTCTTTTACGCTCAGTGAGCTGTATCGCTGCTATTTGGAAAGGCAAAGTGACAATCGGGCCCTGACCGAAACCGACTATCAGGCCCTTGGCGGTGTCGCTGGGGCGCTAACCAAGCGCGCTACAGAAGAATATTCAACGCTGGTTGCTCAAGATCCCGCCTATGCCCAAACGGTAAAACACGTCATGCTGCGCATGGTGGCGACCAACGGTGGGGAGCTGGCGCGAAAGCGAGTCTTTTTGAGTGAACTGTTGTATCAGGATGCCACTGAGAATCAGAGAGTTCAAACGCTGCTGAGGCAGATGATATCAGCGCGGTTGGTGGTGCAGGGGCAGGAAGGAGACAGTGAACCCTATGCAGAACCTGCTCACGATGCCCTGGTACGCGGTTGGACGATGCTGTTGCGCTGGAAGAATAAAGAACAGGTCAATCTCTCTTTGCAGCGACAGCTAACACCGCAAGCGGTTAGCTGGCTAGCAGAACGAACTGCTCAAAACCGTCAGCGGGCACAGGGATTTTTATGGGATGACAATCCGAGACTGCCGCTGCTAAAAGAGATGATGACGTCGGATGAAAACTGGTTGAACAAAGTTGAAGAACAGTTTGTGGTTGCGAGTGTGGCGCTGAAGCAAAAGCGGAGAAAGCAGCTGATGGCGTCTGTGGTGAGTGTGTTTGTGGGGTTAAGTGGGTTGAGTGCGATCGCACTTCTCCAACGCCAAATCGCCAAATCGGAAGCCTACCGAGCCAACCTGCAAAACATCACTGCCGAAACCAATGCCACAGAAGCCTTTACCTCTAGCAACAATCCGCTGCTGGGCATGGTCTTTGCCGTTCAATCATGGCAGAGCGTAAAAGAGGCAGATCTTAAAAGTCATGAAGTGGCCTGGCGGGTAAGAGCCGCACTGGGCAAAGGGGCCTATAGCGATCGCATTTTCAATACCAGCGATACGCTATTGGCAGTAAGCCCTCCGATTTGGTTTCGTGAAAAAACGATTTTGAAGCATAGCGATCGCGTCTACGCCGTCGCCTACAGCCCTGATGGCACCACCCTCGCCTCAGCCAGCCAAGACAACACGGTCCGGCTATGGAACGCCCAAACTGGCGAATACCAACGCACCTTAAACCACAGCACCTACAACAACAGCAAAGGAATATTGAGCGTGGTCTACAGTGCTGATGGCCGCACAATCGCCACCGCCAGCGCCAACGACACCATTAGCCTATGGAATGCTCAAACCGGTGTTCACCTCAACACCTTCTCTGCCGGCAGTGTCGACAGCGGTTACTTGAGCGTGACCCACATCGCCATCAGTCCCGACGGAAACACACTCGTCTCGGCTAGCCAAGATCAGACGCTAAAAATCTGGGACACCGACAGCGGCGAGTTGAAACAGACAATAGGAGACTATTTCGGCGTCTCAGACAGCCATGAAGCGCCCGTTCTGGCAGTGGCTTTTAGCCCCGATGGAAATACACTCGCCTCGGCTAGCCAAGATCGAACTGTCAAACTTTGGCAGGTGGCAACGGGCGACCTGGTTGGCACCTTTGAAGGTCACGCATCCGATGTGACAGATGTTGCCTTTAGCCCGAATGGCATGACCCTTGCCTCTGCTAGCCAAGACGGCGCCATTGGCCTGTGGTCTGTTGAAACCGGTGCCATTCGTCAGACTATTCAGGCTCATAGGGCAAGCATTGGCAGCGTGGCCTTTAGCCCTGATAGCACGATGCTCGTGTCAGCTAGCGCAGACGAAACAGCGAAGCTGTGGCAAGTCTCAGACGGTAGCTTGCTCAATACGTTAGAGGGTCACAGTGCAGCCGTTTCTGAAATCGCGTTTCATCCTGGTGGCAGTGCGATCGCCTCTGCTAGCTTGGATAGAACCGTCAAGCTTTGGGATGCCAATACCGTAGGGATCGCTAAGACGGTTGAAGGACACAGTGCGGGTGTGACAGGTGTTGCGTTCACTCCAGACAGTAGCCTGATGGCCAGTGCCAGTTACGACAAAACGGTGCGCCTGTGGGATATGCCAACAGGCGCACCCGTCAATACGCTCACAGATCACACTGCTCAGGTGACGAGTGTGGCCTTTAGCCCTGATGGTAAAACGCTAGCCTCCACCAGTTATGACGACACTATCAAGCTTTGGGAAAGTGAAACGGGCACGTTGCTCAATACTTTGGAAGGACACCGCGACTGGGTGATTGTCGCTGCCTTCAGTCCTGATGGCAGCCGTTTGGTGACGGCTGGTGAAGATAACACGGTAAAGCTTTGGGATGTAGCTACCGGCTCACTGCTCAAAACGTTTTCTGACCATAGCGCTAGTGTATGGGGCGTGGCCTTCAGTTCAGATGGGGCTACCGTGGCCTCTGCGAGTCATGACCGCACAGCCAAAATTTGGGATGTACAAACAGGGGAAGTTTTGCAAACGCTTTCTGGCCATAGCGACGCGGTTAGATCTGTGGCCTTTAGTCCTGATGGTGCACTGTTAGCCACTGCTAGCCAAGACGGCACAGCAAAGCTTTGGCAGGTGAACACAGGCGAACTGATAAATACCTTAGAGGATCACAGCAATCACGTATACGCAGTGGCCTTTAGCCCTGATGGCTATACCCTAGCGACTGCCAGCAGAGACGAAACTATCAAGCTTTGGCAGGTCAACACGGGCGATTTACTGAGTACGCTCGAAGGCCATGATAGCTGGGTGCTCAACGTTGCTTTTAGCCCTGATAGCAATACGCTAGCGACCAGCAGTCACGACAATACTCTCAAGCTCTGGGACTTGGATCCTGAGCGCCTTGCGCAGTGGAACTGTCGTTGGCTACGCGATTACCTTACGCACAATCTTGAAGGTCAGCGTTCGCGGGAAAGCGGCGTCTGTGAAGGCTATCTGTAGTGGGATGCCTAAAGCGATTACGGCGTCAAAATGAACTTGCCAATGTGGTTGCCTTTCTCCATGATTTCTTGTGCCTCCCGCACCTGGTCCAGCGAAAACTGACCGGCTATGGGCAGGGTGTAGTCGCCAGAGGCGACGTTTTCAAGAATGTGCTGGTAGCCTGCTTGTTCCCCAGGGGTGCCCGCGACAAAGTTTAATAGCCAGCCGCGAATGGCCGCGTCCTTCCGAATCAGCGGCGACACATCAACGGTGTCTGGGGTGCCGAGCAGGCCATATACCCAAATTGTTCCGCCTGGCGCTAGCAGTCGGATTTCGTGGTGCAAAAATTCACCTGCTGCAACCGGGTCAAAAATCACATCGACGCCTTTGCCCCGCGTAATCTTTTTGACGGTGCGCCACCAGGGTTGTTCGGTGCCTTTGGTCAGCACGATGTGATCGTATTGAGCGGCTGTAAGGGCCTGTAGGGCTTCGATTTTTTGAGGGCTGGTGGTGGTGCCGATGGTGATGCCGCCGTATTTTTTTACGATTTGGCTGGCTGCGATTGCCACACTACTACTGGCCGCTGGCAGCATCACCACCTGCTGTGGCTGCACCTGCTGCCGATACACCAAAGCTCCCCACGCCGTCAAAAACGGCAGCCACAGCGCTCCGATCAATTCATCTGCAATGCCTGCGGGCACGGGTACCGTTTCTTCCGCTCGTGCCACAAACTGCGAGCAATAAGTGCCCTTTCTTGCCGGCGCGCCCAAGGTCAAAATCACTCGCTGACCCACTTGGCGATCGCTGACCCCTTCACCCATTGCCGAAATGATCCCGCCGCCTTCAATTCCTGGCGTAAAAGGGGGTTCCCCAGAGCTCAGCCGATACTCCCCACGGCGCGCCATCAGGTCTGCCTGATTCATCCCTACGCTCTTAAGATCGATTACCACTTCCCCAGCCTTTGGACTCAGCGGAGTAGCCGCCTGATTATTTAGCTGCTCCACCCCTCCAAACGCGTCTACAACCACCTTTTGTAACGCTCGTTTTGACTCTGAACTCATCACCGACTCTCCTTGAGATTTTCCAAGTTTCTATCGAGTTAGAACTCGCCTCGCTTTGGGCCCTAGCGACTTAAGTTGGCGTATAAATGCTGAACCTGAATCTACCGTGTTGAGCGGGCTTTGGGCCTCGGGTACACAAATCTAATAGGTCACTCGTAAGGATATAAGACTCACCGTGAACACCATGTGGACGAGCGATGAAAAGCTCAACATCAATCCGCCCTGCTGGGAAAGCGCTGTTTTCTTTCTCGATACGTTTACCTATCTCGACTCGGAATTTGGCATTGTGGACCTAGTCGGTACTGATATGTTCGACCTGACGGATCCTGGCACCGCCGAAGAACTCGACTTGCCCAAAGCCATCAGAGCCATCAAGCAAAAAACCGCCATTGCTAAGTCCATCGTGAAATGGATTGCAGAAAATCGAGACCTGCTAGATGATTATCCTGCGGAGCTTCAGCAATCAGTCCCTGTCTCGGCTGAGAATGTGGTGTAGTTGCTCTATTCATAGTCTCCCTAGTTATAGTCTCCCTAGAAATTGTCAACGATGGCAGATGCCGCAGATCTCACCGAACAACAGTTGCTGGATTCTTCACTGGATTCCTCGTGTGTATGGCTAGATCAATGGGATCAGCAAGCTCAACTGTTGCAGCAGAGGCTTCAGCCATTGCTCACTGAAGCCGAAGTGCTGTGGAACTGTCCAATCGAGACGGACTCGGGGGTTGATCTGACGCCGACGCTGGCGATCGCATCCAAAACAGCCGGTGTCCAAACTATTCATTGGGCTCTAGACATTGACCCACCACCAATTGACCCACCAAAAAACGCAGCGGTATCGACTGCTCACACAGCTTCACAGTTTTTCGCTCGTTCAACCGTCGCGGAATACTGGTCGCTTGATACTGCGCAGGTGGAACTGAGAACCTACCGTTTACCTCAGGCAAATGAATATCAACAGCAGCAGCTTTTCTGTGTCGGTCAGCAGCTTTCCATTCAGGCATTTCCACACATCACCCTGCAAGTACAAGAGCCGCTGCCGCTCTACTTTCTTACGCGTACGACTAACGGCCAGCGAACCTATAGCTATACTCAGCTGCCGTTAAAACTGCTGATTTGACTAGAGTCAATCGTTAGAGTGACCCTTAAATTAATCCATCTTCTACTCTCATTCGTACCGAATCACCGTGAGAAGGTAACCCTTCTGCCTTCGTGAGCACATCAATATCTGTGGCCACATCTGCCAAGGCACTGCGCGTGTACTGCACTAGGCTGGTGTGCTTCATGAAGGTTTCTGTACTCAGCGGAGAGGCATAGCGCGCCGCGCCAGAAGTCGGCAGCGTGTGATTGGGCCCAGCCAAATAGTCACCGACTGCTTCCGGGGTGTCATGACCTAAGAAAATGGCGCCTGCCTGGTTGATGTAGGGCAGCAAATCCCAGGGCTCTTCTACTTCTAGCTCTAGGTGCTCCGGCGCAAAAATGTCCGACAGCTCAGCGGCTGTTTCTAGGGTGTCGACTACTATAGCTACCCCATAGTGAGCAATGGCCTTATCGGTCAATGTTTGTCTTGGGTGATTGGCTAGCTGCTGATCGACTTCTTTTGCTACAGACTGGGCGATCGCTTCATCTGTAGTAATTAGCACCGCCGCCGCCATCGGGTCGTGCTCAGCTTGTGCTAGCAAGTCAGTGGCCACATGCACCGGGTTAGCCGTACTATCGGCAATCACTAGCACCTCTGAAGGGCCCGCTAGCGAATCGATGCCGACGGTGCCGTACACCTGCTTTTTCGCCAGGGTGACGTATATATTTCCAGGGCCAGTGATTACGTCCACGTTGGGAATGGTTGCGGTGCCGTAGGCGAGAGCTGCGATCGCCTGCGCCCCGCCCACCTGATAAATCTCTTCGACCCCAGCTTCTTGGGCGGCTACCAGTACTGCCGGACTAATCGCCCCATCTGGCCCAATGGGTGTCATCATCACGATCCGCGATACGCCAGCTACCCGAGCTGGAATCGCATTCATCATGACTGTGCTCGGATAGCTCGCTCGCCCACCCGGCACATAAATTCCGGCTTTCTCAACCGGAGAATAGCGCTTGCCTAGCACGACCCCGTTCTCTTCAAATGTGACCCAGCTGCTGGGCACACGCTGACGGTGAAATGACTCAATGTTGGTGCAGGCCGTCTGAATAGCCTTGAGTAAGTCCTGCGAAATCTGCTGATAGGCCGCATCTAGCTGAGCGCCATCGACTTTAAGCGTCGTAGGTGTTAGGCGCTGGCGATCAAACTTTTCGGTGTAGTGAAGGAGGGCCTCATCGCCTTTGGTTCTTACCGCTTCAATAATTTCGCGTACCGTTGCTTCCTTCTCGCTCACCTGTGCGTCGTGGGTGCGATCGCAAATGCGCTTGAGTTCTGCTTTGGCATCATCGAGCTGATTGATAATTCGCAGCATGTAAAAAGAAGAGAGTAAATAGCGTGATACCCAAAAAGGGTGTGACACCCACAAAAAAAGAGTCATCACATAAGGTTCATACACAGCTTAGCGTGGAATTCCAGTCGTCAGCACACCCGCTTTACCCGATTAACCCATAGCATCCATCACCACAGATGAAACTTCGGTGCTACTATAGGTAGTTCTAATAGTTCTACTGAATTGATAAGGGCACGTAGCGTAGCAATCAATGGCAAATACTAAATCTGCGATCAAACGCATTCGAGTTGCAGAACGAAATCGTTTGCGTAACAAAGCGTATAAGTCAGCTGTAAAAACGTTGACAAAGCGATACCACGAGGCGCTCGAAACTCACGCGTCTAATCCTTCGGACGAGAGCAAGAAAGTCGCTCAAGAAAAGATGTCCGCAGCGGTCAGCAAAATTGACAAAGCGGTTAAACGTGGCGTACTGCACAAAAACGCGGGTGCTCGCAAAAAGTCGCAGCTTTCTCGCGCTTTTAAGGCACACGAAGCTGCACCTGAAGCCGCTAGCACTTAAGCATCCTCAAGCTTTAACATCCTCAAGCTTTAGTAAAACATGCGCCTAGTTGACACCCACGTTCATATCAACTTCGACTCATATGATGTCGACCGAGATGATGTGGCCGCTGCTTGGCGCGAAGCGGGCGTAGCGCACCTGGTGCACTCCTGCGTCGACCCTTCTGAGTTTGAAAAAATTCAGGCTATTGCCCAGCGTTACCCGGAGGTCTCTATGGCCATCGGGCTACACCCGTTGGATATGGATAAGTGGACAGACAATACCGCAAGCGAAATTGCTCGTTTGGCCAAATCTGAGTCCAAGGTCGTCGCAATTGGAGAGATGGGACTGGACTTTTTTAAGGCGGACGACAGAGTCTTGCAAACGCAAGCCTTTATTGAGCAACTCAAAGTTGCTCAATCGCTGGACTTACCTGTCATTATTCACTGCCGAGACGCCGCTGCTGAAATGGCTGAGGTGTTGGAAACCTTTTTCAAAGCTCACGGCAACGTGAGGGGGGTAATGCACTGCTGGACCGGTACACCTGAAGAAACTCAGCGTTTTTTGGACTTGGGGTTCTTCATTAGCTTTAGCGGCATTGTCACTTTTAAGAGTGCTAAGCAGGTTAAGGCATCGGCTCAGATGGTTCCAAGCGATCGCATCCTAGTAGAAACTGACTGCCCGTTTTTATCTCCTGTCCCAAAGCGAAAAGAAAAACGTAACCAGCCAGCCTTTGTTAGGCACGTTGCTGAGCATGTCGCCGAGTTAAGAGACGTTTCGCTCATTACGCTTGCTGAGCAGACGACCCAAAATGCTCAACGGCTCTTTAATTTACCGGTATCCCTTTTAACGTCTTAAAGACTCGCTGCTTAAAGACGCTCTCTCCTTATAAGGACTGATGTCCTGAAAACTTGTGCCTTAAAAACTCATTATCAATTTAAGTAATTACAACTATTTTTGATATAAAAAAGCAACAGGGGCGATCAGACATCTTGACAATCTGATATTTTTGAGATCCGCGTTTAGCTTATGATATATAAGCCCAAAAAACCTGCACTCATCCTCAGGCTCTGCTTACACTCACTTCTCCCCTCGCAAAAAAGACCTCAACCCACTACTAGGCTTAGGATACAAGCTCTAAATGCAAGCTGAAGTCACCTCTACTTTCAATAACTTTATTCCTTATATCAACCCATTCATTGTCGTTTCCAAGCTTGAATTTCCCTGACATACCCCCTCTACCACAGGCAAGTTTAGAATTCT
>JBCBDN010000075.1:0-13939 GCA_038529685.1 Cyanobacteria bacterium J06598_1
TGAGTGAGCTTCAGCGCCATAGTCCTAAAACGATTGGCTTAGATATTTATCGTGATATTCCTCAG
Source organism: Cyanobacteria bacterium J06598_1 (assembly GCA_038529685.1). Taxonomy (GTDB): domain Bacteria; phylum Cyanobacteriota; class Cyanobacteriia; order Phormidesmidales; family Phormidesmidaceae; genus Phormidesmis. Next base: position 66 of record JBCBDN010000075.1, read on the forward strand.
GGTGAGGGCTACGAGGCTTTGGTTAGTGAGCTGCAATCGCCTGAGGTCGTTGCGATTACGAGCCTGGGCATGAGCGTTGACGACAGCGTCCCACCGCCACCAGCCGTAACGCCTGATCGGGTTGGATTCAATGACTTCATTATTGACACAGACGGCATTTTGCGGCGCAGTCTGCTGTTCGCGGCGCTCGGGGAGGAGAAGCTTTATTCTTTTGCGCTGCGTCTGAGCCTGCAATACTTGGCTGACGAAGAGCAAACGCTAGATATCAGCAAAGATGCGCTTACTATTGGCAATACTGACTTTACGCCGTTGATGTCTAGCTCAGGCGGGTATGACAACATAGATGCTTCAAGCTACCAGATGCTGTTGGACTATCGCTCGTCGAACTTTGTGGCGCGCACTGTCAAGCTCAGTGAAGTCTTGGCAGGAGAGGTTGCACCCGGATGGATCGAAAACAAAGTAGTCTTGATTGGCGTGACTGCTCCTAGCCAAAAAGATTTTTTCTATACGCCCTACAGTTCAGAAAAGGACAATGAGCATGTGATGGCCGGTGTGCTAGTTCATGCTCAAATGGTCAGTCAGATCTTGAGCAGTACTTTAGACGATCGGCCTATTTTTTGGTATTTGCCCAACACGGTTGAAGTTGGCTGGGTTTGGCTATGGTCTCTTGCGGGGGGCTTTTTAGTTTGGCGGATGAAGCGCTCTGTGCTGCTAGGTGCGGCCTTAGCGGGCGGTATGGGTGTGATAGGAGCGATCGCATTAGCCTCGTTTGCCTTGACCGGATGGATTCCTTTTGCGGCTCCTCTGTTGGGTTTTATTCTCACTGGCGGTGCGCTAATTACCTATCAAGTGTTTCATCAGTCTTTTTATGATGCACTGACTGGGCTACCCAATCGAGCTTTATTTGTGAGGCAGCTCAAACGCACTTTGGAAAGAAGTGCACAAGATAACATTCATGCCTCTTGTGCCATTTTGCTGCTGGACTTAGATCACTTTAAAGCTATCAACGAGAGTTTTGGCCATGAATGTGGTGACCAGCTCTTGATTCAGGCGGCTGAGCGGATTCGAGAAAAACTGCCGCCGCGAACTAGTTTGGCCCGTTTGGGTGGCGATGAATTTGCGATTTTGCTCACGAACTTAACGGAGGCTAGCCAAGCGACGAAAATTGCCGATACGCTCTACAACTATTCAGAAGAGCCGTTTGCGATTAAAGAACAACTTATTAAGACCAGCTTTAGTATTGGGATTGCCTTGAACCAAGTGGGGCAGGCTAATCAGGCAGAGACGCTAATGCAAGATGCTCATAGAGCAATGGCAAGAGCGAGGGCTCTGGGCAAAGATCACTACGAGATTTTTGATCCTGGTATGCGTACTGAAGCGGTTAAGCGTTTCCAGCTAGAAGCGGAGCTGCGTGCTGCGATTGACCGGCAAGAGTTTCTTTTGTACTACCAGCCTATTATCAATTTGCAGACGGGTAAGCTGGCCGGGTTTGAGGCGTTGGTGCGTTGGCAGCATCCCCAGCGAGGGTTTGTTTCTCCGGGCTCGTTTATTCCGGCGGCAGAAGATACGGGCCTAATTGTTCCCATGGGAAGCTGGATCTTAGAGCAGGCCTGTAGCCGAATGTATGACTGGCAGCAGCGGTATCCTCATGCAAAAGCGCTGATGGTCAGTGTGAACTTATCTACTAAGCAGTTCAACCAAGAAAATTTGACTGAGGAAGTGGCTGGCATTTTGGAGAAGACTCAGCTAGATAGTCATTGCTTGAAGCTAGAGCTGACAGAAAGCGCGGCGATGGAAGATGTGAACGGGACTATTGAGCAGCTCATGAAGCTGAAGGCTTTGAATTTGAAGCTCAGCTTGGACGATTTTGGGACGGGATATTCATCTTTAAGCTATCTACATCAGCTGCCGACGGATACGTTAAAGGTGGATCAGTCTTTTGTAGGGCGGATGGAAGAAAAGTCCAGAGAAGACGGTGAAATTGTGAAAACCATTATTTCACTGGGTCATCAGCTGGGGATGGATGTGATTGCTGAGGGGATTGAAACGGCGGCTCAACTGAGAGGGCTGCGGGCTCTGGACTGTAACTATGGGCAGGGGTATTATTTTGCAAAGCCGCTGCCAGAAGATGCCGCAGCGCTGATGGTTGCAGAAGATAAAGACTGGCTGGCTGACGAAAGCGATACGGACGATGCTGCGAGTCCTCTGGTTTCTTCTGTGTAGAGCGAACGGCATATCGAGAAAACGGCATATCGAGAAACTAGAGAAAGCCCTTACACTAGAGGGTGTTGTTGGTGTGCGAGTAATTGCAATGGCAGACAGGTTACAGTGGACGGCAGAAGCGGAGGCCGCGCTGAAGGAAATCCCCTTTTTTGTGCGTCCTGCGGCCCGGAAGAAAATTGAAAAGTTTGCACGTGAAAGAGACCTCTCAGAGATTACAGAATCTGTGTATCAGGACGCTAAGGCGCAGTTTGGGCAGAAGAAATAGCGCGATCGCTCTATCTATTTTCACATACGAATATCTCCACATAAGAGCCCAGTATAAGAAAGAACCCGCCGCCGCCAATAGCGGACTAACGAGTTCTAGTCGGTGTGAGAAAGTTGACAAAGACCGATGGCGAACTTACCGATGGCGAACTTACTGAACGATTTCGCTATCGACTTCAATGATGGTGACAGGTTCGGCCTCTGTAGGCATAGTGGAGTCCGGCATAGTGGAGTCTGGCGTGTTGTTTTGAGCAGAGACCCAGCTACGAACGAGGTCAAAACGAGTCTTGAGTGTTTTGTATTGCTCACCGTAACGTTTGGCTAACAAGTTATCTAGTTTGATAGCCTGTCGCTTTGCCTGCTTTTCGGCTTGAGGGTAAAGAGTTGTTTGCGCCGTTTGCGCCAAGCTTTTGATGAGACTGATCAGTCGCTCGGTAGTATCGGGCGCATCTGCTTCGTCTCTCCAAGCTTGGTTGACCGCGTCAGCAGCCTGCTGGCTTTTCTCTTTTACAGTAGAAACCGCTTCTGTGGTGACTTCTTTGGCCAGTGGGCTAATGACCGTGCGGCCTGCCTGAAACTCTTCGCGAGTTTCGCTAAAAGCTTGACGAAGAATGAGGAGGATACGCTGGCTACGCTCGGTGCCTTCTGTTTTGAGTGTCTTGAGCTTTTCAGCAAAGGAAGGCTCCGTCTCCATAGTGCTAGTGGATAGATTCGTGTCGGGCATGTAAGTCATGGTTTGTTCTCTCTTTTTGAGGGTTATAGAATTAAGCGTTGTGGACTGCAAGTTGTAAGTCCTGCGATGCGTTGGAGTATGAGACTAGCCGACAGAAACAGCTTCAACATTGATGGTTTTGATGCTGTCGGGGTCGATGACCGTTTCGACTTCGGTGTTGGTAGTGGTACTGAAGCTTTGTTTACGCTTGAGCTCTTTGGATACGATTTGGCTTACTTCGGTAATGAGGAGGCTGGCAATAAGGCCGTCATCTATCCATCCGAGGATCGGAATCATATCTGGAGAGATATCGAAGGGATTGACTAGGTAAAACAGCGTTCCAAGAATGACAACCCAGCGATACTTTGTGTGCTTGAGCGCTTTGCGGTACCAGCCATGCAGGGCGGCTGAGATGCTGTTGTTTTTCTGTTGCTTTTTCATGGTGTGTGTTAGTTCCTTTTTGTTCGATTGCCTTTCGCCAACACATTCATCTTTACAGATGAGCCTGTTAGAGTCAGGTGTGGAAGATACACCGAACCATATACGGGGCGGTCGTTTGGACCGTATACGGTTCTCCTCCCAACAGATTAACTGGGAAAATCAAGGAGAAATTGGAGAATTTTGTCAAAGAAATTAGTGGAGAGACTCGCTCCAGGATTAGCTCAGAAGCTTAGTGAGGTGTCTGAGTTCAGGGAGAATGAGCGCTTCTAATGCAAGGTTGACGGCTTTACTGGAGCCGGGAACCGAGAAAATGAGGGTGCGGTTGTGGATGCCTGCTGTGGCGCGAGAGGCGATCGCACGTGAGCCAATTTCTGTGTAGCTGAGCTGTCGAAAAATTTCTCCGAAGCCGGGTAAGGTTTTTTCTAGGAGAGCGGCGATCGCATCGTAAGTCGTATCGCGAGGTGCAATACCTGTTCCCCCATTCAGCAAAATCGCCTGAACGTCTGAGCGTGCGGCGAGTGTTTGAACCAGCGTTGATATCTGCGCGGGCTCGTCTTTTACGATTTGGTAGTGGTTAATGCTATGGCCTGCGGCGGTCAGCTGCGATCGAATCAGCTGACCGCTCGAATCGGTTTGGGCACTGCGGGTGTCACTCACTGTGACAATGGCGCATTCTACAGCCGGCAAGTCTGTATCTATATGAGGCTGGTGAACTGGTTGATTTTCTTCAGCCATAGGTTTTTCAGTTACAGACACACTGAGTGCCCCAATGAGAAGGGGTTAGTCGTTCTTGGTAAGGCCAAGACCGTTAGCCTCAGCATAGCGATCCATAAAGCGCATAAAGCGCTCCCACTCGTCTTGACCGCGCATGACAAAAACAGCTTCAATGCCCGCTGGCTCACCATTGACAAACTTGCCGTTAACATCGCGAGTGGTGAGTTCGCCTTCTTCATCAACCATGTATAAGCCTGTGACCTCACCGCCCTCTTCTACCAGCGCTTTGGGCTTATCGAAGTAAAAGGTCGCTGTACCGTCAGAGAGGTCTTTAGCGCGGGTAATGCGGATATCGGGAACAACGTCCTCTTTGACACCGCGAGCAAATTGCATTTCAGCCATGGTGGTTTTTCATTACATAAATTAATAATTTTTAGTCTCTCATCTTAGGGATGCATTAGTCGAGACCTGTTTTTTGTGATGGCGGTTTCTAAGGTGATGTTTGGGCAGATACCTGATAGCGAGAACTGACTGGTGGCATGCGTTCTGCGACGACGAGGGCCTGATACACCATGGCTGAAACTTCGGCGCGGGTGGCGGTGCGATTGGGGCGCAGTTCGGTGGTGATGGGGTGGTTGAAGACGAGCGCAAGCTGGGTGGCAGAGGCGATCGCATCCTTGGCATAGTTCGGCACAGCGCCTGCATCTTTGTAGACGCTCAGCGAAGTCTGTTTAGGCGGTGACGCGTCCTGTAGCTTTAGGCCGCTGACCAAGGCCAGTAGCGCCTGCAGCTTAGTGAGTGGAAAGTTGGGGTCAAAAGTGAGGTCAGGGAAGCCGGAGATAAACTCAGCACGATAGGCTTGCTGAATAACCGCTGCGCCCCAAAAGCTCTCAGGAACATCTCGAAAGCTGACGGCTGGTCGCTGAGGCGGTGGGTTGAATGCGCCCACCAGCAGCACCGCAAATTCAGCTCGGGTCATCGGAGAATCTGGCCGGAAGGAACCATCGCGGAAGCCGCTGAGCCAGCCCTGCTGTACGAGCGGTTCAATGTAGTCTGCGGCCCAATGACGGCTAGAAAGGTCGGTAAAGCTAGCGGTATCGCTATCAGGGATGAAAGGCGAGACGATGCGTGGGGTTTTGTTTGCCGCGACCAAGGCCTGATGCACTAGCGCAGTGGTTTCGGCGCGGGTAATGGGACTTAGAGGGCGCAAAACTTCGGGATCTGGGTAGTTGACGACGAGCTGACGCTTGGTCGCCGCCGCGACCGGTTCAATCGCGTAGCTGGGCACTTGGGCTCTATCGGTGTACACCAGGAGTGCTTCTGAACGGCCATCGCTGAGCCCCAGCCCATTAACGAGCGCTACGATGGCCTGAACTCGAGTCATGGGCGCGTCGGGCCGGAAGGAGCCATCTGGGAATCCAGAGATGAAGCCTTGGGTTTGAGCCTGACGAATGGCTTTGGCCGCCCAGAAATCTCTGGAGACATCGGGAAAGTTTTTGCCGGGGCGCGTGGATTCAATATCGGGGAAGGCGGCGGAGATCAGGGCAGCAAACTGGGCGCGGGTGACCTGGGTATCGGGCTTGAAGGTGCCGTTGAGGAAGCCTTTGACTAAGCCTTTTTCGGCTAGCGTTTCGACGAATGGGGCAGACCAGTGTCCGACTAAGTCGTTGAAGCGGCTGTCTAGGCTGGGGGTGTCGTCTTTTTTGGGTGGATTGGGGTCAGAAGGCAGGGGCGTGAGTTCGACGTTGCCGAGTAGAACGTTCGGGACGGCGGCTTCGTCCGGGATTTCGCTAGGGAGGTAGGCGATGCGACCTTTTACTTTGGTCGGGTTGATTTGGTTGCCAGCAGTGGCGATAGGGGCGATCGCATCATTGCGGACATCGTAGGTTTTGCCTTCAAACCAGTTGCCGCCCAAATCTTGGGGAAGTCCGATGTCTGGCTGGGCTCTGTCTTGGGTCCAGAGTCCGACCTCTTCACTGCTTTTGGCTTGGTTTTGCCTGAGGACCGGCTGCGCACTGTCCGTAATCAAAATAGCGCAGCGATTGCTGACGAACTGATTATTGATGACCAGCGGCGCTGACTGTGAGCGGAGGGCAATACCGTCGCCTGAGCGTTTGAACTGATTTTGCCGAATTTCTCCTTTGGATCGATCGATCATGGCAAGTCCACTAGAGCCGTTATCGACAAATTCATTTTCGGAGACGAAGGGTTGCGCTGCGTCCATAATCAGCGTGCCGTGCTGCTGGCAGCCAACTAGCCGATTACGCACAACAATAGCTGAGCCTGCTTGGAGTAAGATGCCGATGCCCTGTGGGTTAGTCACCGTGACCTCGCGGAGCTGAGCGCGATCGCCTAAAACAATCGTCGTATTTCTGTCTGTTTTTTGTGCCCCGTTCCCTACGCTCAGTACACCGCTGCCTTGAATCGTAGCCGAGCGAGTGGCGTCTCCGGCAATGGTGACCCCAGCAGGCACCTGTAGCGGAAACTGCTCTCCTGCCTGATAGAACCCAGGAGCGAGCTGCACAATATTGCCGGGACGGGACTGCTTTAGCGCTTGAGTAATGGTTTCTAGAGGAAAGTTAGCGCTGCCTTCGTTGCTGTCTTGACCGACAGGGCTGACGTATAAAACAGACATCTAGACCATCTCCTCCCAAGCAAATCTAAGGTTGCCATCACAACACTGCTATCACAACACTGCCATCACAACACTAAGGGATCACGATACCAAACGCTGGCCATTGGCAGGATTTGTGTCTGCGCTGGCGCTTGTGAGCCGATGCTTTCGATCTTGGGCGTACAATATCTTTGACACGCTTAAGTTAGCTATGACAGTAAACTGTACGGAAGCGTCTTAATTTTTGCTGCATTATTACCGCAATTTCACCGCAATTTCCTATGGCAGAGTGGCTAGAGCATACCGTTCATGTTGATGTAGATACCCCTATTTCAGAGGTATGGCAGCTGTGGTCTGACATTGCGCAGATGCCGAAGTGGATGAAGTGGATTGACTCGGTGGAGGTAATGGCCGATGACCCGCAGCTCTCTCGGTGGAAGCTGGAGACGGCAGGCCTGTCTTTTTCTTGGCTATCGCGCATTGTGAAAGTGGTGCCGGAGCAGATTATCCAGTGGGAGTCGGTGGACGGATTGCCGAATCGAGGTGCGATTCGCTTTTATGGCCACAAAGACGGCGGCAGTACGGTGAAGATGAGCATTTCCTACGCGCTGCCTTCTATTTTGGCGCGACTGATGATGAGCAGCTCTTTTGTCGATCGGGTGGTGACTTCCACGCTACAGGCTGATTTGGATCGGTTTAAGGCGTATGCGATCGCCCATCCAGCAAAAACATCCAATCCTGTCAGTGCAGATGCATAGTTTGCAGAGGAGAGGGCTTTGGGCGTGCAGACCCCTTTAGAAATTGCGGGTGAACAGCTGCGATCGCATCAACTCACCGACCTCTTCACTCAGGCTTTAGGGTGGCAGCCTGCAACAGCATCGTCTGCTACCGAATGCCTAAAACAACCTTGCTTACCCATTGCTCAGCGCGACGGTGTCATCGTTTGGCAAGTGCTGCTCACTCCCAGAAGGCGCTTTACCTCCGTTCTACGAGCTGACATTTACGCGACCCTGTGGCCAGACAAAAGTCTCCCGGCTCCTCTCGTTATTTTTGTCGTCGCGGATAAAAGCCGCAGCCTTTGGTGCCAGTCGCTTTCTAGTCGGCCTGTCTCTAAGAGTGCGCTATACGTGATGGGCCAGCCGATGACGCTGTGGACTTTTCGTTTGCGTCGGCTAATGCACTCCAGCAAAGGACTTTTCTCCACACGCTTAGAGTCTAGTAGTGAGGCGTGCAGCGATAACCGACTGGCGTCACTGGTCACTGAGATCAGCAGTGGAATTAGCGGCATTGACAGTCCGAAAGCGCAACAGCTGTACAGCGTGCTGACGTTGCAACGCTTAGTGTTTTTGCAGCAGCTACAGGTGAAAGGATGGCTAGATGGCGATACTTGGTATCTGCAAACCCGTTTTGACGCAGCGTACGAGCCGGGTAGCAGTCTGTTCTTTGCTAAATGTTTGCAGCCGCTCTATCGCAGTTTGGCGCTCCCTGAGATAGAGCGACCGCTAGCGATGCAAAGTGCTCTCGGTCAGGTTCCTTTTGTAGGAACACTTTTTCAGACTCACCAGATAGAAGAAAACAACAGTTCGATTGCGATTGAGGATAGTGCGTTTGAAAATGTGCTGGGCTGGTTGAGTGAGCAAATGGGGGCGGATACGCTCAACCCTTGGATAAGTGGGAAATTTTGGGATTGGCTGGAGCAATACTGGCGGCGCGCTGAGGCTGTGAGCCCGGTAGATGCTGTAGAGACGGTTTGCGATCGCACCCTGGACACGCTGCTACTTGAACGTTTGGATCGATTTGGCAAGCCTCACAATGCAAAAAACAAACAAGCGACCAAATTGTCTCTCACTTCTATTCCGGCTGAATCTGTTCTATTTGCAGACCCCGCCATTTATAACGACTCAGCACAAACGCTCAACGATTTACTGTTTGGGGCGAATGCTACGGTTTGCCGCCGCTTGATTCAAGAGATTTTGCCAGAGCTAAGACTATTGGACCCGTACTGCAGCAGCGGTCGTTTGCTGGTGGCGTTTCATCAGCGACTTACGGATATTTTTAGCGTGCTGACGGGCTACATTCAACAGACTCAAGATGCTCAGCTCAAAATATGGCACTCGACGGTGTCTTCTCTGACTGATTCTTCGGCTGATTCTCTGGCTGGCGGACAGAGAGCAGACTCTGCGGCTGATAATTCTGGTGTAATCTTGAAGAATATTCAGGAGCGCATTTTGAAGACGGTGCTGCACGGTGTGGCATCTGCACCTGAGGTAGCTGAGTCAGCGCATTTTCAGCTGCTGTTGCACTTGGTGGCAACGGCGCAGCGAGTAGAAGAGATTGAGCCGCTGGTGGATTTGGAATTTACGGTGATGTCTGGCAATGCGCTGGTGGGATTCATTACGGTGGATACAGAGCGCTTTGATCAGGTGAATGCCTCTGGGAGTGCCTCGGGAACGGACAGCGTTTTTCAGGGGAATTTGCTACAGCCATTGGCGGCGGATAGCTATCAGACCATTTTGAGTGAGAAGAATATTGCGCTGGAGCACTACAGGGCACGATCGCAAGTACTGGCACAAGCTCACAGTGTGCCCTCCTATGCACGAGCGGCCTTACTCCGCGAAGAAATTTTGGCCCTAGACAGAAGAGCCCAGCACAAACTAGACAAGCTCATGCTCATTCATATGAGTCAGCAACTTGGGCTTCGCTACCGTGAAACGCAGCTGACCGCTAAGCCACAACGTCGTCCGTTGGCCTTAGCTGATGTCGAGTCGCTAAGGCCTTTTCATTGGGGCTACCATTTCAGCGCCGTTTTCAAGCGCGGTGGATTTGATATTGTTGCTTGTTGGCCACCGACAGGGGGGGTGAAGCCGACCGTAGCTGAGTTTATTGACTGGTTCCAAGACCTGGCTGAGCAAAAGAACGTGAATGAAAAAACAATGAAAACGTCCAAACCAGCGTTAGCTGAGGCAGATCCTGAAGTTGCTCAAGCTTGGATGGGCTACCAAGACCAATATGCCTGTATAACGGACTATCTTTACCGAAGTGAGCTGTATGCTTACCAAAGCTCAGCTGTTGACGGCAAGCCCGCCCGCCATCAGTTAGTACTAGAAAGGCTATTTGTTGAGCAGGCATGTAATCTGTTGTCGGTGCAGGGAAGAGGTGCAGCGCTGGTTCCACGACAGTCGTTTGAGGATGACAGAGCCCAGCCGCTGGTTCGCTTTTTGCAGGAGGAGAACGGAAGTGCGTTTCAGCTTATCTCTGTTCCTTTAGATAACTCTACAGAGCCAACAGGTTGAGTAAGGCTATCTATCTGTATGAACAAGTCCTGTAGGCTACGGCTATTATCCAAGATATGCGTGGCCTGATGACACTTTTCTTGAATATCCATTTGCGAATTTATTCGAGACTGTGCATCTGTCTCTGATAGCTGGTTGCGGGCTATCAGCCGCTGTTTTTGCTGTTGTGGGGTGCAAAAGACAACCCAGATTTCGGTGACGAGGTGGGTGAGGTTGGACTCAAAGAGCAGCGGAATGGCGTAGACAAGGGTTTGCGTGGGTGGGAAGGCTTCTGTTTCTTTTGAGAACTGAGCGCGGACAAAAGGATGAATTTGTTGTTCTAGCCAGGTTTTTTCGGCGGGGTCGTTGAAGATAATTTTGCCTAGGCTGGAGCGGTTGAGGGTGCCGTTTGGTAGAAGGATGGAGCTGCCGTAGCGGTGAGCGATCGCACTCAGTATCTCCGACCCCTTTTCCACCGCTTGCCGCGCATACACGTCAGCATCTAGAACCGGCAACCCATACTCAGTGGCCAGGTAATCTGACACAGTACTCTTCCCGGTCGCGATACCCCCGGTGAGCCCAATTATTCGCCGTGTTGCTTCGCCCATGATTCCAACCCCACTGTGAGTCCTTCTAGCGTATGTTCTTCGGCCTCAAAGGTGACTTTGCCGAGCAGTTCACGGCAGTCCCGAGAGGTTTGCGGCCCAATGGAGGCAACGGCTGTTTTGTGGAGAAGCCCTAACCACTGTTCGCCAAAGGTTTTCGCCATCAGTTTGGCGAAGTGACGCACAGTTTTTGAGCTGGCAAAGGTGAGAATGTCGGCGGCTTGGTTTGCGAGTATTTGCTCAGCAACTGGTGGTAGCTCGGTTGGACAGGCCGATTCGTAGGCGGCTACTTCTGTTATTTGTGCACCTCTGGCCGTCATTTCTTTGACTAACACGTCGCGCCCGCCGCTTTCTACACGAGGAAACAACAGTTTTTTCCCAGATGGATTCTCTGGGAAGTGTTCTACAAGGGAGTCTGCAACAAATGTGGGGGGCATGAAATCAGCAATGAGTCCCCGCTGGGTGAGGAATCTTTGGGTCTTTTTGCCGACAACTGCAATTTTGAGTGAGGCGAGCGATCGCAGATCTTTCTCCTGCTGCAACAGCCGATCGAGAAAGTAATTGACGGCGTTGGGCGAGGTGAGAATGAGCCAGTCGAAGGTGGGAAGGTGTGCGATCGCTTCATCCACGGGCTGCCAGCTCACCGGCTTACGAATTTCCAAAGCGGGCAAGTCAATCACCCTGGCTCCCCTCTCCATGAGCATTTTGCCAAACTGGCCAGCTTGACTCGCAGCCCGAGTGACAATGACTGTTTTGCCCGCCAGCGATTTTTTTGAGGTGGCCGGTGGCGATAGGTACTGACGCAAGCCCACCACTTCTCCAAGAACGATGATGGCAGGAGACAGCCTAGCTGCACCAACAATCTGCGGCATGCTGAGCAGCGTGCCCTGCCAGATGTGCTGCTGAGGTTGGCCTGCCCAGCGAACAATTAGCATAGGCGTTTCGGCGCGTTTTCCCTGTTTGAGGAGGCGATCGCAAATCTCTCTCAAGTGCCTTGCGCCCATCAGCAGCACAAGGGCTTCTAGCCGTGCCAGCACTGTCCAGTCCAGCGCTTCTAAATCGTGCGCGCTGAACACCCCAAAGCCGCGACTCAATACGGGGTCGGTGAGCGGTACGCCTGCGAGCAAAGGCGCGACCAGCGCTGACGAAAGACCCGGTGAGACTTCAAAATCGCACTTTGCAGCCTGTAGCGCCTGAATTTCTGCCGACGCCCGCCCAAAGACAAAAGGGTCACCTGCTTTTAGCCGAACGACTTGTTTGCCTGCTTTGCACAGCCGTACGAGCAACTGGTTGATATCTGCTTGCGGGGTGCTGGGCTGCCCGCCGCGTTTGCCCACAGGCCACTGCTCGCAATCAGGCGGCAGCTGCTGTAAGAGCGCGCTATCGACGAGTGCGTCGTATACCAGAGCATCTGCCCCGGCGAGCAGCCGTGCGCCCGCTACAGTGAGATAGTCGATAGCGCCAGGGCCCGCGCCCAGTAGGTAGACTTTCCCGCTCATTGGCCCGCTCATTGGCCCGTTCATTGGCCCGTTCATTGGGAGCGCGTCTCCTTTACGTTCCCCTGATCCTTTACGTTCCCCTGGATTGAAGGTTCAACAGATAAAGGTTCAGCGGGTAGGGGCTGTGCATAGACGCCGAAGTGATTGGCAACGGCTCTGAGGTTTACGGGTACGCGGGCTTGAAAGGGTGCATTTAGCAGAACCGGTTGCCCCGCTTCGTCGCTAACAGCAAGCGTGGTAGAGCCGCCACCGTCAAAGTTGAGGGCTTGGTGGGCGCCGAGTTCAATCATGATTTCACCGAGTTCTTTGAGGGTGACACCTTCGCTGTAGCCCGATTGTCTGCCATCTAGTGCGATGAGGAAGAGCTTTGTGGTGTCGGCGTTGGTGGCGATCGCACTGCGCGGATACAGCTGGGTTGAGTTCTTCAAAATGGCCAGTCCATCATACAGCTCACCGTCTTTTACAAATTGCACATCGCCCGCAATGCCATGCTGGGTGCTGTCGGGGCAGTCATTTTGGGTAATGCGAATATCTCGGGTGGAAAGGATGCACAGAGCGGCCCAGCCGCCTTTGGCTTCGGAGTAGCGCTGACCGTTTGAGATGGCTATACCGAGCGATCGCACGCCATCTCCCACATGGGGGTAGTAGTGGAAAGGCGAGTGCACTTCGTGGGGGGCGAAGTAGCTGCCGTTAATGGCGACTTGCACGCCGTGCTGGGCCACAAACCCAGGAACCGTATTGGCCGCGAGTGGATAGCCGTCTGTGGGCTTCTCGGGAGTGACGAGAAAGTTGATACCGGGCGCGGTGAGATCAATGGTGATGACGTGGAAGGTGAGTGGACGGGGGCGATCGCGCACATGCCTTTCGTAGGTGATACCCCGAAAAAGCGCTCTTTTCTCAGCCGTTCTTTCTGGCCGTAGAGAGAGCCGATAGGCATAGTATCCACCGATACTGGCTACTGTTGTGGCTATCAGAACAGCTCCGGCGACAGCCGCTCTGATGATAGTTTTTCGCATACTGAATTGATTGTTTTGCTGTTTTTTGTAACAAATCTGGTGACGCTTAGATAAAACAGCTGCCTGTGAGTCTCTACAACGCTGCTTTTGATGATATGTGTCGCAGCTTGTAGAGACGTAAAGAATTGCCGTTTACCGCTTTCTTTCTCACCCCAGCTTCTATGATCAAAGTAGTCTAAAAACCGCAGTTACTCGGCCTTTTCTATTATCCCAAGGCCATTAAATTGCGGCCATTAAATTGCACTTGATCAATTGTGTTGTAGAACTCGATATTCGCAATCGAATCGTGAAATATAGGAGATTAGGCCATGACATTTTTCAAAACGCTCAACGACGCTTTCAACTTTTTAGCAGAAGCCGTCTATAGAATTTTCAGCCCCCACGACGACGCCTATCCAGCCACTGGCGTTCAGCCTTACACTGGCTACATTTATTCTAAGCGCGCAGACGCTCGCTAGGCTCGGCCACCGGGGGCGCGATCTGCCCGTATCTCAACTTAAAAATCTTAAAAAAG
>JBCBDN010000076.1:0-13883 GCA_038529685.1 Cyanobacteria bacterium J06598_1
TGCTTAAGTCCTGTTGCAATCTGTACGGATTGGGTCCATATCTGCTCGTATGAATAGCGAGATTCGGTACCGTCTGTGGTGAGCGTGCGGATACCAGCAGAAGTATTGGCGGCTTGGCGAAGGGCGATCGCTAAGCTGGGAGGGAAATAGGAGTGTGGGCCGTTTGATAGGCTCATTATGAAATATTAGAGAACCGCAAGGGACTGACAAGAGGGACTGACAAGAGGAACTGGCGAATAGAGCCGTGCAGGGAATCTATAGTGCAGTACGATAGCGGGTTTTGAACCTGACTGTAAAGCGTCTATGGTGGCGACGTATGGAATGATAGGGTGTAGCGCTGTATGACATGTTGGGCTCTGATGTTGGGCTTATGGTATTGGCTATTGTGGGGCTCTGCCTCGGGCTTTGGATGTGTTTGACGTTCTGTTTTACGAATCTTACTGGATTCGCTTTGATTGATAAATGGCGACGCTTAATTTACTCATTTCTGATGAAACTCTGCGAGATGGAGAACAACAGGTTGGTTTATTTTTTGAGGATAAGGCGGCGCTGGCTGAGCTAATTGCACAGACGGGAGTACACCAGATTGCACTAATGCCAGCCATTCATGCTTCGGAGGCGCGGCTGGTTGAAGATTTGGTGGCCAGTGACTATAAGCAGCAGGTGATTGCTTCTACGCTGATGAAGCGAGCGGCGATTGATCAGTCTAAGGCCTGCGGTGTACAGCAGGTGATTTTGTTCCATGCGGTATCGGACCGGCTGCTTTTTTTACGAGATGAGGCGATCGCAGCTAACCCCGCGCTGCAATCCAAAACAATTGATGCAGACCTCTGTCCTCATCTGATGCAAGCTAGCGTACAAAAAAGTCGAGAGGCGATGCTAAGTAATGCCCTGGCCCACGTAAAATATGCGGCTGAGCAGGGCTTACGCATTTGCTTTGCGGCAGAGGATGCGAGCCGGGCCGATTTTCATTTTTTGGTCGAGTGCATTAACACGCTAGGGCCTTATATCGATCACTTTTTGCTGTGCGATACGGTGGGCATTTTGACCCCGGACAAAACCCACAGCTGGATTCAGAGGCTCATAGAGCACACCCAATCAGTGCCGCTGTGTGTGCATTTTCACAATGATATGGGGCTGGCGTTAGAAAATACGATTCAGGCGGTGCGAGCAGGCGCGCTGGGAATTTCGGGCACGATGGGTGGTATTGGTGAGCGGGCTGGGAATGCGCCGATTGAGCAGGTGCTGTATGGGCTACGGGCACGGTTTGGTTGGGAGGTAGAGGGGATTGATTACGATGCGCTCGATCGGGTAGTAGCCTATTTGCATGCGCGTGGGCATCGGCCCCATGCGCCGTATTCTCAGCAGGCGCAGCGGCATGAGTCGGGGATTCATGTGAGTTCTTTACTGCGCGATCGCAAGAGCTATGCGGTATTTTCTCATGCGCATCCAGATATTTGGTTTGGCAAGTGCAGCGGTGCGAGCAATTTTCGCTACCTGTTTGAGCACCATTTGAAGCGTCCGCTGGCACAGGCCGAATATGAGCGGCTCAGGGCAGTGATCAAGGCGATCGCGCTGAAAGAAAAGCGATCGTATTCAGCCAGTGAAGTACTGACGTTGATCGAGACAGAAAAGCTGCTAGAGTCCTTCTGTCCGGCGGGCATTTCATCTGCTAGGGCAGCCGATCGCTGATGTGCCCGCACACAGCTGAGATAGCGACTGTGCGAGGCGAGGCCAGATAATTCTGCCCTGTGGGGTCACCACTACGGCCTTTAAAGTTGCGATTGGTGGCATAGATGCCATTTTCAGCTTTGCCCAGTACGCCCCGGCCCGCGTTGATGCAAGCGCCGCAGCCTGACTTTAGAACGGTCGCTCCGGCTTGCTCTAGCCAATCCATGTAGCCCAGGTCTTCAGCCTGCTGGCGTACGGTTTGCGAGGCCGGAACCACGAATAAGCTAACGCTTGGGGCGATGCTTTGCCCTTTGAGAACAGTGGCAGCTTCGGCAATGTCGTGCAGCTTTCCACCGGTGCAGGAGCCGATGAAGGCTCTGGTAATGGGGATGGTTTCTAGCTGGCTGATGGCTGAGACTTGGTCGGGTTTCGGTGGGCGAGCGACCTGGGGTTCCAGCTGGCTGAGATTGAACTGATACGTTTTGTCGTATTTGGCATCGGGGTCTGGGGTGACTTCGGTGAAGGGGGTGCCGGTAGAGAAAGGGGTGCCGGTAGAGAAAGTGCGATCGCGCACATAGTCTCTCGTCACGTCATCTACAGCCATTAGGCCGCACAGCGCGCCGCACTCTACGGCCATATTCGCGAGGGTCATGCGCTCATCCATAGGCAGCTGCTCAATCACCTCACCCCAAAATTCAATGACTTTGCCGGTGGCGCCATCACAGCCGAGCTGACCGAGGATAAAGAGCATAATGTCTTTGGCGCTGACGTGGGCGGGCAGCGCGCCGATTAGCTCTATGCGAAGGGTGGCCGGGACGCGGATCCACAGGTCGCCCATCGCGAAAATATTGGCCATGTCGGTGGTGCCGACGCCAGTAGAAAAGCAGCCGAAGGCGCCGTAGGTGCAGCTGTGTGAATCGGTGCCTGCGATGACCATGCCGGGGCGAACGAAGCCTTTTTCAGGCAGAAGTACGTGGCAGATGCCAGCGGCTTCACCAGGGGAAATAACATCGAAGAGGTGGCAGCCTTGGCGCTGGGCAAAGTCCACCATTTGCTGATGCATGCGGGGGGCGCCTTCATCAGTACGGATGTCGTTGATCTGGATAAAGTGGTCAGCAACGAGGACGACTTTGTTGGGGTCCCAGAGGGTAGCATCAGTGCCGAAGTGCTGGTGGAAGAGCTGACCGACTGGGCCAGCGATCGCATCGTGAGACATCGCCAAGTCGACGGCCGCAAACACGACTTCACCGGGCTGCACGTAGGTATTGCCTGAGGCTTTAGCCAGCAGCTTTTCGGTCATCGTCATGGGTCGTGCTGACGTCGTGCTATTAGGCGTGTCGAGAGTGCCGTGCTGGCGCTGCTGATTGTAGGCGATCAGTCCACCGGCCCCGCTGATGGCGGCAATGGCTGGATTGGGCTGGGTTTGCCCTGCCGGTTCTGGAGACAGCTCTAGAGGCAGCCCAATGTTGATGCTATTGCGATAAAAGATTTCAGCGAAGGATTTAGCGCGGACTTTTTGGATGCCAGCGGCTTTGATGGCAATGGGGGCAAATTCTCGGCTGGAGCCGCAGCCAAAGTTGTGTCCGGCTTCTATTTGGTCGTACTGCTGGAGGGTGCCTGCGCCGATGAGGTGCTCGAAGGCATAGTGGGCGAGGTGGGCGAGGTCGTCGCTGGTACCTCTTTTGGCTGGAATGATATCGTCGGTGTTGATGTTATCTCCGAGTTGGAGGGTGCGATTAGACATCACGGTTTTGGTAGGACAGTTTTGGTAGAACGGTTGTCGCTATACTACGCCGAAGGCAGCCTTTACCACAGCGCACTCATGACTCAGCCACTATTGACTAGGATGAATTCAACCGCTTCACAGGCACCTATGGACGCTGGAACTATCATCAGTACGGCATGGCGACTCTACAAAACCAGCTTTTTGAAAGTTTTGCCGCTGTCGTTGAGGGGGACGGCGTGGCTAGGGTTTCCAATCTGTATTGGGCTGGTGGGGGTGCTGTGGGCAATGGACCAAGATGTCTTTGGCAGAGAGCTGTCTAGCTTTTTGGGACTGCTGGGCCCTAGCTGGATTGTTCTTTTTTTGTGGTGCAGTGCACAGTCCTTGGGAGAGTTTGCGGCGATTTCTCGACTCGTACATCGGCGGCTAGTCACCGCTGAGGTGATGACGGAGCAATCGGTTGCTGAGGCGATGCGGTTTACGCGATCGCGCAAGTTTTCTCTGCTGGGGTCGGCCGTTATTCAGTGGTTAATTTTAGGCACCATTAATTTTATTGCTTTAGTCGTAGCAGCTTTCTCTGTCGGCATGATTTTTTATGGCATCGGGCTAGTCACAGGGCAGCCTAGTCCTGGACTTTTTTTTGAGGGTGGGGCAATACTGCTGATTTCAACAGTCCTATTTACGAGCCTTTCTGTTTGGCTCTCGATGCGTTTTTTGGTGACGGAGCAGGCGCTGGCGGTAGAAACCTATTCTGGGGTGGTTCGGTCTATTAGCCGCTCTTGGAAACTGATGAAGAGACATTTCTGGAAGGCCATCGGTGCAGTGCTTTTAGCAATGTTAATTTGTCTGCCGCTCTTACTTATCGTAGTGATTGTTGTTCAATCAATACTGTCTGTCGTGCTTAGCTGGCTGGCTGTTTATGATCCTTCGCAGCGGCTATTGGCCAGCTTTGTTGTTTCTTATTTAATTTCCGGTATCATTGTGAGCCCTTTTATGAGAACGGTCGTAACAACACTTTATTTTGATATTAGAAACCGCAAAGAAAGCATTGAAGCTTAACGCTTTTATTCTCTCTTTTATGGAGGGTTGCTGATGAATGGGCGCAATTATAGAGAGTTGGTTAAGGATTGAATTAAGCTCGCCACTGCGCAAAAGAATAAAAGCGTATAAAACATTACTCTTGGGGAATGTATTCTTCATGGCAATTACGGAAACAGCCGGTAAAAAGATCGGCATTTTGACCAGCGGGGGCGACTGCGCTGGCCTAAATGCGGTGATTCGGGCGGTGACTCGCTGCGCGATCGAGATTTATGGCTGGGAGGTGCATGGTATCTGTAAGGCGACACACGGCTTGATGTCTCGTCCACCAGAATCCAAACGTTTAAGTATTAAGCAGGTCGATCCTTTCTTAACGATGGGCGGCACCTTTTTAGGTACGACCAACAAAGGCGATCCGTTTGCGTTTCCGATGGCGGATGGGTCTTTGCGCGATCGCAGCGAAGAAATTATCGCAGGCTACCACCAGCTTGGACTAGACGCGCTAATTGGCATTGGGGGAGACGGCAGCTTAGCTATTTTGCGCAAGCTGGCACAGCAAGGTGGCATCAACCTAGTGGGCATCCCTAAAACAATCGATAACGATGTGGGACTAACAGAGCGCTCTATCGGGTTCGATACAGCAGTGAATATTGCAACAGAAGCGATTGACCGACTGCACTTTACCGCTGCTAGCCATAGCCGGGTGATGATTGTAGAGGTGATGGGCCGAGATGCGGGTCATATTGCGCTCAATGCTGGCATTGCAGGCGGTGCGGATGTAATTTTGATTCCGGAAGTAGCTTACAGCTTAGAGAATATTTGCCGACACCTAAAGCAAAGACAGGCCAAGGGTTATGACTACTCAATTGTGGTGGTTTCTGAGGCAGTGTGTACTGAAGCAGGCGCGCTGCTAGAAAATGGTCACTTTGCCGACTGTCGTTTAGGCGGAGTTGGTCAGTATTTGGCAGAGCGTATTACCGCTATGAGCGGTGCTGAAACTCGGGTGACGGTGCTGGGCCATACGCAGCGAGGCGGTACGTCTTCACCGCTAGACCGGATTTTGGCCTCTGCTTTTGGGGTGGCGGCTGTTGAGCTGATTGCCAATGAGCAGTACGACCGCATGGTGACTTGGCAAGAGCGCTCTGTGCAGTCTGTACCGATTGCCGAAGCGATTAAGGACTATCGCACGGTGGAGCTGGAAGGAACGCTGGTGAAAACGGCCAGAGGACTCGGGATTTGTCTGGGTGACCGGATTATCTCTAGCGCTGAGCACGAGCAGCTGTTCAACACAGTGAGTGATGAGCAGCCGGTGCCGGCGGTGCCTGTTTAGAGGAGGCCCGTTTAGAAGAGGCCAGCTTAGAAGGGGCTAAAGCGTTAGGCCTTCGTATGCGATCACTGCGTTGGCAAAGCGCTTGCGCACCTCTGTTTCTAGCTGGTCGAGGCTGGCATCGTCCTGAACGGGGCTGTGATGGGCCAACACCAGTTTTTTTACATTGGCGCGGCTAGCTAAGTTGGCACCCACTTTCCACGGCTGAGTGAGGTCGGGTTTGTCGGCTAGAGGATGGTGCAAATAGCTTAAGTCGGAGTAGGTGCCATCATAAATCAGCAGATCGGCTTGGTCAGCGAGGGCCAGTAATTCCTCGCTGGCGTACTCTTCGTTGGGGGTGTCGGTTGCATATACGAGCGTGTAGCCCTGACAAGAAAGCCGGTATCCCAACGCTTCTGTCTCTGAATTAATTTTCAGTGTCTTAATAGAAATATCACCGAGCTGGAGGGCTGATCGATTCATTAAGGTTTGAAAGGTTAGGCTGGCCAGCATATTCTGTAGCGGCAGGGCAAAGTGAGGCTGGAGCATTTGGTCGGTCAGACAGTGCTTGATCGAGGCACCGTTGGGCGCGGTGCCGCCATACACCGTGAAGTGATTGGTCGGGTTAAAAGCAGGTTGGAAAAAGGGAAAGCCCTGAATGCGGTCCCACTGTGTATGCGTAAAGAAAATGTGAGCCTCGACAGCGCCGTCTTGCTGCTGCAGGTGCTGGCCCAAGTTTACGAGTCCGGTGCCGCCATCAAAAATAAGCCGCTGCTCGCCCATCAGAACTTCTACACACAGTGTGTTGCCACCGTAGCGCTGGTTGGCTAAGACGGGGGTCGGCACGCTGCCTCGTACGCCCCAGAATTTTACAGAGGTCTGGGCCGGCTCTAGAGTGTAAGATTTTTCCTGTGTGCGGGTGGCAATCGGTGGAGAGACGGTGTTGATCATGACGGGCAAAAAAGGAGTGCGGGCCTGCGAAATAGGCTTAGGACGCTTGCTATATGTGCAGACCCTGAGCTCTGTGTAGTTTTAGTAAACCCAAGGGCAAAGGACCACGATCTCGGTGTTTCCATTGATTTTTATCGCCGTAATAAGAAAGCCCCTAAGGCTTTACCTGAGGGGCTTTAATCAATAAAACGACTTGTTTTAAGAGAGGATTAGCCTGCGGCTTTAATGCATTCATCAATCAGGGGCTGAACCTGATCAAGATTTTTCCAACCGAGCACTTCGCATTCTTTCTTTTCTAGATTTTTGTAGGTTTTGAAGAACTCAGCAATTTCATCTAAGCGGTGCTGGTCGATGTCGTCGAGTGTTTTAACGTTGACATAGCGAGGATCGTCAGCCGGGACACAGAGGATTTTTTCGTCGCGATCGCCGCCGTCAATCATTTCCATCATGCCGATAGGGCGAGCGGGAATGACGCAACCAGGAAAGGTAGGCTGATCCATAATCACCATGCCATCAAGCGGGTCGCCATCGTCAGCGAGGGTGTTAGGGATGAAGCCATAGTCGTAGGGGTACTGTACGGAGGAGTACAGGACGCGGTCTAGGGCAAATGCATTAATGTCTTTGTCAAATTCATACTTGTTTTTGCTGCCTGCGGGGATTTCGATCAGCACATTAACGATGCCAGGTTTTGGCTGAGCGGGAATGCGAGATAGATCCATGAATGTCTCCTAGTAACTGCGATGAAGGTTAGCTTTATAGGCTTTTCCTTCCCAATGCATTTTACGGGAGTGTGGGCAAAGCTTTGATTGAATTTGTAACAGAAATACGCCATCTTTATCGGGAAACCCGTAAAGATGGCGTATCAATAAGCTGATGCGCTCAGCTTGAGACATAGAGCATACTGCGTGCTTTGCTAACGCAGCTTTGTATCAATTTAGACCGTATTTCGTTAGACCGTATTTTGTAGGTGGCTAGGCTCGGGTTAGCTGCTTGTTTTTTCTACTCTCGTGCCCTCATGAACAGCGGGGACGGCTGCTGTGGGGCAGTAATTCCGGTCGCGCTGAAGTTTGAGATCACATACAAAGGTAGGGTAAGGGTCACCATCGCGATGAGTACACCTACTAAGCTTGAGATGTGACCGGGAGGTTGTTCTGATGGGTGCTCGGGACTCGCAGATTCCATGCTGAGAAAAAGAGTAGCTTTTTGATAAAGGACAAGCGATTAGCAGCTGCTAACCTTGAAATGCAGGTGATGAAGTCGTACTGCTTAGCCAATGCTAATACCAGTCAATCATCTTTCCCAACAGTACATAGACATCCTATAGGCTGAAAGGTTTCCTACAGCTTACAAATCTATCGCCTGTGTACGTTCATTCATATTAGCTAAGGGTCCCGTATTCGGCACACTCGGCCTTACTTTTTTCACATTTTTGTTACTTTTGTCAGTATTTACCCTAGGTAAGCGGTCGCAATTGCTACGACCTACCAACTCGCTCAGAATAGCATTCTTACATTTTTAGAAATACAGCAGATTTTCGGGTTTGCAACGTTAACTTTGAAGTTTGAATGTCTGAGTCGTTTGCGGTATTTAATTTTGTATGGCCACTTTTATAGGGTTATTGCCCTGTGGTTATTGCTGTGTGGCCAAAAGCGCTTTGATCTCCTGAAGCTCTGTGAGTACGGCGGCAAGGAGCCGGTTGGTTTCTGTTTCGGCTGGCTGGGAGACTTCGATAGTGACCTGCTTAATCCCTAAAACATCTTGAGCAAACCTAGCAACCTCATTGGGGTGAAACATGAGGGGTGCGTCTTTATCGTTGCGAATTTCGGGGTTGAGGCACTTGGGCTCGAAGGGTGGGTTGAGATCAACGGGATCTGTGTTGGCGTAGCGATAAACGGATGCGCGCGAGCGGTTGAGAATTTTTTGAACTGACTCTATCGGAATAAGCTGCTCGGCGGAGTCGATAGAGATGCGATCGACTTCTGTGTTGACGGGACTTGTCGTAGACGAACTTAAGGTCATTTTGGGGGGGTGTATCAATATAAGACCGAACCAAGCTACCTTAAGTCCCGAAACTATACAAGTAAGTCTCAATTCGTTCTACTCTTGTCTCAATTGAGTCTCGTCAAGATCGCGAAAAGACCAAATATTAAACTATTGAGTCTCAATATGAGATTTAATCGAGGGGCGATTATAAAATTTCTCTTCGATCCGTTCTCTTCGATCCGTGTCTCACTTCTAGTCTTTTAACGAGAATAAAAGACTAGAAGTGAGACTTTTGAGTCTCAATAAAAGACTAAGCATTGAATGAGTGATGAATGAGTCGTGCAGCGAGTGAGCTTCTGAGTGATTAAGTATTTTCCCTGGGTTCGGGTCTAATCTTTGTCTTTGCCGAAGTTGTAGGAATACTGTTTTTTGAGTGTGTTTTTCGCTTTACTGTGATGCGTAATTAGCGCTGCGATGTAAGGCGTTTGGGAAGTCATGATAGCTGCGCAGAAATCGACGCCCGCGTTACAAGTGGTTAGCTCTGAAGGGCTAGCGGAATGGTTGCAGTTGCAGCAGCTGAGTTTGGCCTTTACGACGTACCAAACCAATCGATTGTTTTGCGTGGGGACAACGCTGGCAGGACGATTGGCACTGCACGAGCGACTGTTCGATAAGCCAATGGGGCTTTTTGCCGAGGGCGATCGCCTCTACATGAGCAGTCGCTATCAGGTTTGGCAGTTCGATAATCTGTTGGAGAAAGGTGAGATGCATCAAGAGTGCGATCGCCTTTATGCCCCGAAAACAGCTCACACCACTGGCGACTTAAATGTGCACGATGTGGTGAAAACGGCCGCCGGTGAGCTGCTGTTTGTGAATACTGACTTTAGCTGTTTAGCACGAATAAGCGACCGCTATAGTTTTGAGCCGGTTTGGCAGCCGCCTTTTATTACCAAGCTAGTCGCTGAAGACCGTTGCCATCTCAACGGGCTGGCGCTGCGCGACGGGGAGCCTGCTTTTATGACGGCCTGTAGCAGTACGGATCAGGCTGCGGGTTGGCGCAATCATCGGTGCGATGGCGGTGTTGTACTGAATGTTCAATCGAATGAGATTGTGGCCAGTGGTCTCTCGATGCCGCATTCTCCTCGCTGGTATCAGGGGAAGCTATGGCTACTGAATGCGGGTAGTGGAGACTTTGGCTATGTGGATTTTGAAAAAGGTCAGTTTGTGCCGGTTGCGTTTTGCCCCGGTTTTGTTCGCGGGCTGACTTTTTGGAAAAATTTTGCGTTTGTGGGGCTCTCAAAGCTGCGATCGCGTCCTTTCATTGGCTTAACGCTAGAAGAGCGGCTGGCAGAAAAAGGAGAGGCGGCAAAGTGTGGTCTCAGCGTGATTGATTTGAATACGGGTGCGGTGGTGCATCAGCTGACATTAGAGGGCGTAGTAGAAGAGCTGTTTGATGTGGTGGTGTTGCCGGGTGTTCGGCAGCCTCAGGCTTTGGGGTTTCAGTCAGATGAGATTGAGAGACTGGTCACTTTTCCGGGTGCAGCTGGCCTGGTGATGACAAAGCCAACTGTGAAAAGGCCAGGTGTAGGCGCGGCTGCGCCGATTGCAGGTATTCCTATGGAAGCTGTTCTTGAAAAACAGACCGCTAATACAATGCCGCAGAAGACGCCTAACCTAGCTTCTCTTAAGTTTCAACAGGTGCATCATCTCACGGCGTCTAATTTGGTTGAGTACGATCACTTTACCTTTCCAAGTTTGCAGCAAAGGTGGCTGAAGCAGCCTCAGCAGGGTGAGCTGTTTGGGATATCGGCGGTGGTGGAAGGGAACATGGTTGGTTTTGCGATCGCAGAAAAAAGCCCAGATCGCTCAGCTGAAATTCTCTCTCTATTTGTAGCGCCTGAATACCGGCAATTAGGGATTGGAACCCGGCTGGTTGCCTATCTAGAAAAAGAATCTCAGAAGGCTGACTGTACTCAAATGTCAGTCACTTATTTGCCCACTGAACTAACGGCTGTCGGTCTTGAGCCTCTATTGAATAAATTGAATTGGCCGGCACCTATTTTTTCTGTTGAAGGAACTGGAAAAGCTTATAAAGTGTTTGTAAAACCGCAGCTGTCAGTGGCGAAATAAGACGCTTTCAGTCATTCCGGAAGAAATTGAACAAAAAAATAATGATACGAGCGTGAGAGGGATGGGCACGTTGGGATAGGTATGAAGCTTAGGACATTGACAACAATGTTTTAGTCGCTTTTGCCTTGTGCAATTACCTACAGTGTTGGATAGCCTCTAAGACTGTGCAATTACCTTCTCTCAAATCCTTTCTCTCGTTCGAATATGACAACTTTTAATCAGAAAACGGGTTCTGCTAATCCTTTTGAAACCGCTACAGTGACAGACTATAGTCGCCCTGCCTTAGCCGATATTGATGGAGATGGAGATCTCGATCTTGTCGTTGGTGATGGATATGGATACTTAGCTCATTACGAGAATACCGGTAATGAAACTAACCCTACATATTCCGAGAAAACCAGCGGTAGCCCCTTTGCTTCAATCCAAGTAGCTTACAATAGCACCCCTGTATTTGCTGACATTGACGGTGATGGCAAGCTCGATCTTGTTATTGGTGATTATTATGGCGGGTTGTCTTATCACAAGAACACAGGGACTGCTACTGCTCCCACATACACAGAGCAAACCGGTACTGATAACCCCTTCGATACGATTAATGTAGGTAGCTACAGTACCCCTACATTTGCTGACATTGATGACGATGGTAAGGTGGACCTTGTTGTTGGTGACGGCAACGGCTACCTGCACTATTACAAAAGAACAGACCCTGCCACGAATACGCTTGCTCGCCAAGTCGTGGAGTCTACGACACCGCAATTTACCAAGCAAACAGATAACTCCAATCCCTTTCAAGGGATTCAGGTTGGCAGGCTTGCCAGTCCCGCTTTCACCGATGTTGATGGTGACGGTGATCTTGACTTAGCTTTAGGTGAAGAGGCGGGTTTCAACTACTACAAGAACACAGGGTCAGCTGCAAGTCCTGTATTCACAAAGCAAATGGGTGAGGATAATCCATTCGTTAATGTTAATGTCGATACCGTCGGTAGCTACATTGCACCTATCTTTGCTGATATTGATGGTGATGGCAGTGTTGATCTTATTGCCGGTGACGATGGCGGTGAGATCAATCTTTTTCAGAAAGACACCACGACGACACCTACGACACCTACGGACGGTGCTTTGCTGAGTGTTCCGACGGATACCAAGGCAGTACAGGTAAACCAGCTGGGCTCTTTTGATACGTTACAGCTGCATATCGATCAGCTAAACGTAACTGATGTCAGTGAAATTTTAATTTTTAGCGTCGATGATGCGAGTGGGGCAAACCCTATGCAAATCGCTAGCTTTTCACTGCTAGAAGATGGACAGCTGCCGGACGCGTTTGAACCTACGTTTGCACTTGATAAAAGCTTGATTGCTGAAGGCAAGTTTCTTCAGTTTGCGATTGTTGAAAATGGTCAGCGTCGCACGTCAACACCTGTTTCTCAAACAGGGTCGCTCGTTGAGCTAGATTTTGGCGGTGGCACTCGCTTGGGGCTGCAACCCATCATCGAACTAGACCACACTCATTTGCTGGTCAATGATGCTGAGGCTATCGACCTTACAGGCGTAGGCAACTCGGCAACGCTATCGTTTAACGTTTACAGAGAAGCTAGCTACAACAGCACGGTTGGCTTTTACACCACAGACACCGCAGATGGCGCTATCACCGACCCGTTGACCAATGCCACGCTGCGCCCTGGCGATAGTGGATACAAAGAGGCCGCTTTGGCGCGTTCTTTGGAAACTCAGCTAACGGGCACAAATGGACAGGTGAACAGCTTCTCGGCTACGTTTGCCGGCGGTGGCTTTGTGAGCACTTACCTCATTGTCGACGGTAGCGATCCTGCCTCTGGTGAGATTCGCTTTGCTCATGGGAGCGCCAACAGCGGCGGCCATGACCATGTGAAACTGCTCGGCAACAATACCTTCGGATTTGAAGATATGTCTGGTCTAGGGGACAGAGACTTCAACGATGTGGTGGTTGAGTTTACGGTGGCGTAAGTTTAGCAACGAAAGGCTTTATCAAGTCCCATAATAAGACTAAATAAAGCTAATTCAAGACCAAAAAAAACGCCGTGAGTCTCAATGTAAGACTTTCGGCGTTTTTGTTATTGTTTGCTGCGCTATAGCATCTGTAGAGTTGCCCGTTGCTATAAGTGATTGGCTAGCGAGTGCTTGCGTTTAGCAAAGCTTTACGGGAGGGCTCTTTAAGTTTTGAGGCTAGGCCAACGCGCTGTAGACATTGAATAAACCAGAAGGTGGGGTCAGGGAGATATTGGACTTTGTTATTTTTGAGGGTGATGCCTTGACGGACAGACCAAGGAAAGGCGTGGTGAAGGTTGTGCCAGCCTTCTCCTAAGGTAAGAAATGCAACGAAGCTGTTGTTTCGGCTGCTGTCTTTTGACTGGAAGGGCTGTGTACCAAATTTGTGGCAGAGCGAGTTCACGGTGGCGACGCCACTGAAGAGGACGGTGGTGCTAATAAAAAAGCAGCGAGGTATTCGAGCCCGCCAATACTGTAAGAGAGTAAGCCGAGGAGAAAGGGTGGTATGAGGTGTAGGCGGTCTATCGTTTTGAGGACGATATCTTGCTCTACATCGGCAGGTAGTTTGGCGGGTAAAAAATTGGGTGAAAGTAGCCACTGATAGTGAGACCACCAGAAGCCTCGGGTGGAGTTGTGAGGATCCTGCATCTTGTCAGAAAAGAGATGATGCTCGTCGTGGTGGCCTTTCCACCAGCTAGGCCCCATTTGTCCGGCGGTGGTGGCAATAAAGCAGCCAACCCATTTGACGATGGGCGGCGTGGTGTAAGACTTATGGACTAAGAGACGATGGTAAATGGCGGTGATGGCAAGCATTCTGCTCCAGTAGAGTAAACCCGCCCAGAGAATTGCGCCTATGCTGAGGCCGGTAAAGAGCGCAAGGAGTGACCCCACGTGGTAAAGCGCGATAAACAAAGGGGCGCTCCAATAGCTAACTAGGGTGGGGATGGAGTACTTTTGCTTTTTGGGATGGGGTTGATTTTGGTCGTTTGAGTCTGGCAGATTGGGCAATGCGAGAGGATTGAAAGAGGATGTCATTAATTCTTCGTTTTTGTTGAG
>JBCBDN010000077.1:0-13880 GCA_038529685.1 Cyanobacteria bacterium J06598_1
CAGTAAATGGTCATTAGGGCACTGATAGATTCAGATTTTTTCACCCATGACCAAATCAGCAGCGTGAGTGGAATGAAAACAGTGATCAGCAGCGCTAACCGGTAATCTGTCCAAACCAAAGGACGTACTGAAGCAGCATTTGTTAGCACGTAGCAAAAAGGGGTAAATGGGCAGTCATCAATGTAGCACTTGCTGTGCAATATCTAGCCTATTTGTCAAGTTGCTAAAGAATTGCCTGATCTTTTGGCGATTTTTATCCGCTATTTCACGCAAAACTCTCCCAAAAGTCAAAGGGAAGCACACACCATTACATCGGTGAATACCTCCCTTTGAGAGACCATTCTAAAAATGTCTTAGAACCTCTCTAGAAACATGGAGCCTAGTAGGGGTCAAGCATCCTTAACAGCAGGCGTTAGTTATCGTACACGCGGCACTCATCAGCCTCAGGATTATCGTCACAGTACTTATCGAATGGAGACTTTTCAGTTTCTTTCTCGCGCTGGTGAGAAGCTTCAGCTTGAAGCTCTTCGACAGCATCCCAGGCAGCTGCACAGCCTTCATTGTCTTCAGTGGAGCAAGCTTCACGAGCTGCTTCGATTTCAGTCTTAATTTTTTCTTGAATATCGCTCATGACAAACCGTGTTTAGTAGAGTTTTAACGACGTGGGGTCGGGCCTTATCCTAGCTTTCAGAAAAGCGACGCTGCCGTATCAGGTATGGCAGTTTTCAAAGTGAATGAAGTCACGCTTGAAAGTAAAACGACAGCCAACGGCCAAAACGGCGTTAGTCAACGAATCTAAACCCTTTTGTAGGTAGTGCGGTAGACCGCGCCTCAAGACTCCATAAACTTGGACTCCACTGATTGACGGTAGCGGTGGATAATAAGGCTACTGAACATTCAGTTAAGGCACAGGCTAGAGCAGGTCACCACTCAGCATTTAGACTCAATGACTAGTATGTCTCAAACTTTAGTCAAAATGCTCTACCCGTAGAATTATCTTAAGGAATCTCCAAATATGAAATGGGTCAGCGCGATTTCGACCAGTGTCTCACTAGAGACCGCCATTCAAGAGGTCACTGGACAAATCCAAACAGTATTGGGATCGCAGCCTGATTTGGCGCTGGTTTTTGTTTCGGTCGCTTTTGCCAGCGAGTACGAACGGCTGCTGCCGCTGCTCAAGGAGAAGCTTCCAGCTCGGCATATTTTGGGCTGTAGCGGGAGTGGCGTTATCGGTATGGAAGCAGATGGTTTTCCACTAGAGATTGAAGAAGGGCCTGCGTTGAGCATTACGGCGGCGAATTTGCCCAATGTCAATATCAAGAGCTTCCACTTTACAGCAGGCAATCTGCCTGATTTAGATAGTCCACCAACGGCTTGGAGCGATTTGATTGGAGTGGCGCCGGAGGCCAAACCTAGTTTTGTACTGATGGCCGATCCATTTTCGTCTGGTACGAGTGAACTCCTTCAGGGCATGGACTATGCCTACCCTGAAGCAAATAAAGTAGGGGGCCTCGCTGGTATAGAAAGCTTTAGCCGCAACAGCGGCCTCTTTTGTAATGATGAGCTGTACCGAGAAGGCATTGTAGGGGTTGCGCTATCGGGTGAGATTGTGATGGAAGCGATTGTTGCCCAGGGGTGCAGGCCAATTGGCGAGCTGTACCGGGTGAGTGAGGGCGATCGCAACATTATGCTCAAGCTAGAACCCGACAGTGACAGCGACGGCGGAGAAGAGGAAACACCGCTGGAAATTTTGCAAAATATTTTTCAAGGCATGGACGAAGAGGAGCGCGAGCTGGCTCAGAACGCACTGTTTATTGGAGTGGCCCAAAGTGGGTTTAAGTCGAGCCTGACAAGGCGGGACTTTTTGATTCGGAACTTGGTCGGGGTGGATCCGAGAAATGGTGCGATCGCAGTCGCTGACAAGATCCGTCCTGGCATGCGGGTTCAGTTCCATATGCGCGATGCTGAAACCTCCGAAGAAGACCTGGAGAGCAGACTTCAGCGCTACAAAATTGAAAGCCTAGAAAGTCAGCTCGATCAAAGCGGCACTAAAGTCTCTCCTATCGGCGCTTTACTGTTTTCTTGCACAGGGCGAGGCGAGGGACTTTACGACGAACCCAATTTTGACTCAGACCTATTTGAGCAATATTTAGGACCGCTGCCGTTAGGCGGATTCTTTTGCAATGGCGAAATTGGGCCGGTGGGGTCAACGACGTTTTTACACGGATTTACGTCTGTATTCGGAATTTTCTGCCAACCTATTCGTTAGGTCAGTCTTTGAGGTCAGCCTTTGGCGATTGTGAGGATTTTGCAGCCCATCCCACCCCGGCCCAATCGGCACAATTCCACCTGGATTCAATGGAAACAAATTACCGAAATAATCGCGCTTGACGGCATCGATATCGCAAGTATCCGCAATCCCAGGCATTTGATAAATATCTGCCAAGTATCCGCTTAGGTTTGGATAGTCTGCAATGCGGCGGCGGTTGCACTTAAAAATGCCGTGGTAGGCCACATCAAATCGAATGAGCGTGGTGAATAGGCGAACATCAGCCAGCGTCACATCGTTGCCGCAGAGATAGCGATGCGTTGAAAGCAGTGCGTCCAGTTCATCCAGCGTAGCGAACAACTCACTCACCGCCTGGTCGTAAGCTGACTGCGATTGGGCAAATCCGCACCGATAGACGCCGTTGTTCACTGTGGCGTAAATTTTTTCATTTAGCTCATCTATTCTGGGCCGCAAAGGTTCTGGATACAAATCTGGCCCAGTTGCCGCGCCACCAAATTCGCTATTGAGCAACTCAATAATTTCAGCGCTCTCATTATTAATGATGGTCTTTGTTTGGCTATCCCACAGCACAGGCACCGTAGAGCGGCCCGAATAGCCAGACTGGGTCGCTTTGTAAAATTCAGGTAGTGTACGGCAGTCCAACAGGGATTGACCCGGTTCAAATAGCCAAAGTCCTTCGTCAGTAGAAGGGTAGACCGTGGTGAGGGCGATCGCTCCCTCCAACCCCTTCAAACTACGAACCACCAGCGTCCGGTGAGCCCACGGACAGCTCATGCCCACAATCAAACGATAGCGTCCTGCTTCTGGTGTAATCTCCCGCCCCCGAAACGCACTCTTTGGCCTGGTGTACTCACCCGACTTACTGCGAGGCGCCATCTGCGACATCATGGTGTGCCACATCGTATTCCACACAAACTTACCCGTGCGAACGATCAACCCCGGCGGCAAAGCAGCACGTTTTGCAGGCATAGAACTCACCCTTATCGAGAGTACACACCCAACAGTACAGGGCTCTTATGATCAAAAGAAAGCCTGCGCAAAGGAAAGCCCATTACCTTTTCAGATAGCGGGCTCCATGTCAGTATTCGATTTTGCTAACAGCGCAAAAATCTATGCAGCGTTGGTTGAGAGCAACGTCTTCACCGTATCCAAAAGCTCACCCGGTCTAAACGGCTTGATCACGTAGGCATCCGCGCCCTGCTTAATGCCCCAGTAGCGGTCAAACTCTTCACTCTTAGAAGAGCACAGAATCACTAGAACATGTTTCGTCGCTTCGGTGCTTTTTACCCAGCGGCACAGCTCATAGCCATTCATATTAGGCATCACAACATCTAGCACCACCAAATCCGGGGGCTCAGCGGCAATTTTTTCTTTAGCTTCGTAACCATCTTTGGCTACTGAAATACTCAATCCTGTTTTATTCAATAGCCCAGAGATCATCTCTCTGAGCATAGGGCTATCATCTACGACAAGTATTTTGCGCATAGCTTTAGTAGATTCAATGGCGGCGCTCACACAAAGTGGCCGACGCTCGCCTCACAGAATCTGGTTAAGGGGATGAATGTGACTTGCTAAGTATTCCCGGCTAGACAACCTCAAGCGCTTCTAGCACAGCTTTTGGCAATAACTTATCTTTGAACCAAACAATTTTAGTCGGTGTAGTGTTCACGTCAACACCAGCCTTCTCTAGGTTGAGTCGCTGTGATACAGCCAAAATTAAGTTTTTGCACTCGGCCTGCCTGACCTGATAAAACTTTTTGCGCAGATACTCTGGCCGCCAGTAACCCACAATTTCTAGCAAAAAGACGCGTCCATCTGGATGTACCAGCCGAAAGTCTGGAATCATCACGCTACCTGGAATAGGAATGAGATCAACCTCACGTTCCAGCTGCCACTGCGTTTTAGCCTTAGCCCATTTTTCGGCAAACGCCTGCTCCAGCATACTGTCGTAGGGCTTACCGGGCGGATAGTGACTGACCAGTCCACAGTCTGCGGTAAGGCTAAAGGATTTATCTTGAGAGACTTTGGTGTAAGGATTTTTCCACTGGAGCGTAGCGGTAAGCTGCCAACGGGTGACGTGCAAAATGGCAGGAATCAGCTTAGCGATATCCACGCCGTAACGAGTGCTGGGCTTGAACAAACTCGCAGGCCCGTCAATAGTGATCGTAAACCCTTGATCGGCTTCGCCCTCAACATAGGTCATGAGGCGAAAAAGCTTGAGGTACTTGAACATCAGCTTGTACTCGCCAGGATCATTCCGGTAAAGGTTGATCGTCATGTGGCTCGCTTTGTAAAAAATTCCCTGGACCTGAGACAGGTTGTAGCGGTGAATCAGCGCGGTCGGGTCGGGAGCCTCGAAAGCAGTCAGAATGCGGTTTTCTTTCAGGTCAGCGTAGAGCCCCTGACGGATGTGGATGGGTTCTACCGGTTCGTCTAGCTCTTGGGTAAGCTGGGCCGCGAGGGTCGTGAGGTGCTGTTCAGCGGCGGTGGGCGTGTGGGCGCAGGCGGCTGATAGGGTGAAAACGCGATCGCGCAAAGCAACCGGCTCTAACGGGCTCACAATTTCAAACGTGCTAAAGCTGTTGCGCAATATGTGCGCCAGCCCGCGCTTCACCCGGTAGTCAGTGCTTTCACCTTCTTCAATATGCAGCTTTCGATCTAACTCACCCTGCGTTTTACCGACAGCCGCTTGAAACATATCTATCAGCGTTTGAGCGGTCGATAAATTGGCAGGCTTAGTCACAAGGCGTTTCGGAATCAGTGAATCGCCGCTATATTTTTGGATGAGTAGAGGTGAAGGTAGCAAGGTACGTTTTCTAAGGTCTCTTCCTTATAATAGAGTTTTAGTATTGCGCACTCCCCTTGATTCAATCTGAAACGCTTAACCTGTTGGAATGGCCCCGTGTGTGTCGTCATTTAGCGACGTTTACCGCGACCAATATTGGCAATGCTGCCGCGCAAAGACTGCTGATTCCAACGAACCGAGCTGAAAGCGAAGCGTTACTCGCCCAAACCGTAGAAACGACCCAGCTAGAGTCCACCATTGGTGGGCTACAGTTTGGCGGCATTCGAGACATCGGTGTAGCGCTAGAGCGTGCAGAAGTGCAGGGCATCCTTTCAGGCGATGAGCTACTAGATATTGCGACAACGCTCTCTGGGGCAAGGCGGTTACGGCGGCAAATTGATGCACAGGAAAACTTGCCAGTACTGCAGGCATTAGTGGCAGAGCTCCGAACGTTTCCTGAGTTAGAGCAAGAAATTCATCGCTGTATTGACGATCGCGGCAATGTTGCAGACAGAGCAAGTGCGAAGCTAGGAGGCATTCGTCAGAATTTGAAAGTGATACGCGATCGCATTTACGCCAAGCTTCAGCGCATCATGCAGCGTCAAAGCGGCGCCCTCCAAGAAAACCTTATCACCCAGCGCAACGACCGCTTTGTACTGCCGGTCAAAGCCCCGCAAAAAGACGCTATTCCTGGCATCGTCCACGATGTCTCGACCAGCGGCGCTACGCTATATACTGAGCCGCACAGTATCGTAGACAATGGCAACAAGCGTCGGGCCCTGAGAAAAGAAGAAGAAGTAGAGTCTGAAGCCATCCGCCAAATGCTGACATTTCAAGTGTCGGAAGTGATTCCGGAGCTAGAGCATTTGATCTTGACGATGGTGCGGCTAGATTTGGCCACTGCTCGCGCCCGATACGGGCTGTGGATGGATGGCAACGCCCCCCGATTTGTTGAAAAAGAACAGATTACGCTACGGCAGCTCAAGCATCCTTTACTCCTGTGGCAACAGAAAAAAGAACAGAGTGGAAAAGTTGTTCCCACTGATTTGGTCATTCGCCCTGACCTGCGAGTAATCGCCATTACAGGACCCAACACGGGCGGAAAAACGGTCACCTTAAAGACCCTAGGATTGACCGCGCTCATGGCAAAAGTAGGCATGTTTGTACCTGCCAAAGAGCCGGTTGAGCTGCCCTGGTTCGATTCGGTATTAGCCGACATTGGAGACGAGCAGTCAATCGAACAAAGCTTATCTACTTTTTCGGGGCACGTGAAGCGAATTGGCCGAATCTTGGATGCCTTAGATGAGGCAGAAAGTGAAACCGACCGTTCTAGCTCTCTGGTGTTGTTGGACGAAGTCGGTGCAGGGACCGATCCTTCAGAAGGCAGTGCATTGGCGATCGCACTCCTCAAACACTTAGCCGACCATGCCCGCCTCACCGTAGCCACCACCCACTACGGCGAACTCAAGTCACTGAAGTACGAAGACGACCGCTTTGAAAACGCCTCAGTAGAATTTGACGATGTCAAACTTGCGCCTACCTATAAGCTCCTGTGGGGCATTCCAGGCCGCTCCAACGCGCTATCTATTGCCCAAAGACTGGGGATGAAAGAGAGTGTATTGGCAGGGGCCAAGCAGCGCATGGGCGGCGCCAATGAAGACGTAAACCAGGTGATTGAAGGGCTTGAAGCTCAGCGGCAGCGGCAAGAGCGACGCGCAGAAGAAGCCGAGAAGCTGGTGGCGAAGGCGGAGAAGTTTTATAAGGAAGTGGAAGCAAGGGCCCAGAGTTTGCGCGATCGCGAACAAAAAATGAAGCGTCAGCAGGAAAAAGACGTAGAAACTGCCCTGCTCCACGCCCGCGCCGAAGTAGCCAAAGTCATCCGAGACCTGCAAAAAGGCGGGTTAACCGGGCAGGATGCACAGAAAGCCACCGAAGAACTCAACCGCATTGAAGGAAAAAGACTACCCACCGGCAATCATCCCGCCAAAGTGGTCTCCACCGGCTCTGGCTACCGGCCCAAAGAAGGCGAAAGAGTGAAACTTGCCAGCCTCGGCGGCCAGATCGCTGAGGTAATGGCTCCAGCGGACGAAGACGGAAAAGTATCTGTGCGGTTTGGCATCATGAAAATGATTGTTGATCTTT
Organism: Cyanobacteria bacterium J06598_1; assembly: GCA_038529685.1. Taxonomy (GTDB): domain Bacteria; phylum Cyanobacteriota; class Cyanobacteriia; order Phormidesmidales; family Phormidesmidaceae; genus Phormidesmis. The sequence continues at coordinate 7,218 of JBCBDN010000077.1, forward strand.
CAGACATTGAGTCGCTTAAAGGTGAGAAAGCAGAGCCCGTAGAGAAAAAGCCTAAGGCGCAACCCGTCGCTAAGACTCAGCCGGAAGCGCCTATGGTAAAAACTGAAAGCAATACAGTAGACTTGCGAGGCATGCGAGTAAGCGAAGCCGAAAGCGTAATTGAAGAGGCGATTCAAAGCGCTAGAGGTCCGCTCTGGATTATTCACGGGCACGGTACCGGAAAGCTCCGGCGTGGCGTTCAGGAATATTTAAAGACGCACCCCCAGGTCAAAAGCTTTGAACAGGCTGACCAGATAGATGGCGGAAAAGGCGTTACCGTCGCCAAACTATAAGGGCTGAATAGCAACGTCTATCAAGACCTGACTTTTCCTCGCTACAACAGCAGCTCCGACTACAATCAAAGTAAAGACAGCTAGCAAACACCTATGCCTCTGGGAATGCCTACACTCGATCAGCTACCGTTTCTTCGGTCAGTGTGCTGGCAAGGAGAAGTGGCCTCGATTACACAGCTAACGGAGGGTGAAATTCTTCAGCTGTATGAACGGAACTGGCAATATCGGGGGGTCACCGCCGACTTGAGCAAAACGGAAACGAGGCTGCTGCAACAGCTTGCAACAAAATATCGTTCATGGGTCGTTAATGAGCTAGCGCCAATGCAGTTTCGGTATCCTACGCACAATCAGATTCTGCGAGTTTTGCAGACACTCAACTATGAGTTTTTAGAATCGTGTCAGGCCTACTTCGGTGGTGGCACTATGTTGGCTTTAGCTTACGGAGAATATCGCTTAAGTCGTGATATTGATTTTTTATGCCCATATGGCAAATCATTTTCTTATCTGCGCAGGGAGATACATAGTCATGGCTATGACGCTCTATTCAATAAAAAAGAACGTGAGCACATTCAGCTCCTTCGAGATATTCGAACGAGTCGAGATGGCATTCGATTTACAGCTCAGCTGGAAGAGTCCGTTTTCAAGGTCGAAATCGTAGCAGAAGGACGAATCGCTCTGGGCCAGCCTATATTTCCTGACTGGTCGCCTGTTAACTGCTTAAGCTTAGTTGACCAAATAGCAGAAAAGCTGCTGGCGAATGGTGATCGCTGGCCCGATACCAGCGTCGACTCTCGTGATTTGATAGATCTGGCTGTGTTAAGGCTCAAAACACCTTTTCCAGAGCGTGCGCTTGAAAAAGCCGAAGCTGCTTATCCTACAATTGAGCCGCTTAAGCGCTCCATTCAAAACTTCCAAGCCAAATCAGAGTACCGCTTGCGTTGCTACGAGCGGCTGCAAGTGCGATCGCCTACTGAGATCATTTCAGGACTAGATTTGTTGGCTCAGCAGCTGAATTTACCACTGTTCAATCGTCAGTCAATTGAGCGTGAATAGGAGAAAAGTGCTGCATTGCTTCAAGCAGCGCAACAATTCATGATTGCAGGTGCTAGCCTAATGAAGTACTTTCACGCTAGGCAGATGGTGGCACACAACAACGTCGTTATTGTGCCGAGCGTGCTTTCTTTATCCCAGCTCCCGCTTTTGTTTCATGAGCAAAATTGTCGTCGGTTTATCTGGCGGAGTCGATAGCTCCGTCGCCGCAGCTACCTTACACAACGAAGGCCATGAAGTCATTGGCCTAACCCTTTGGCTAATGAAAGGCAAAGGTCAATGCTGCTCTGAAGGAATGACCGACGCCGCTCAGCTGTGCGAAGAAATGGGCATCGACTACAACGTGGTAGATTCTCGCGAAGTCTTTGAAAAGCACATCATTAACTATGTCGTCGATGGCTACGCTCAAGGCGTCACCCCACTGCCCTGCTCACAGTGCAACAGCACCGTAAAGTTTGGCCCTATGCTCAGCTATGCACTCAACGAGATGGGCGCTGACTACATCGCCACCGGCCACTACGCTCGGATTACGCATAACCCCGACACCGGACGCTACGAACTGCGCCGCGCAGTTGATCGCAACAAAGATCAGTCCTATTTTTTGTATGACTTGAGCCAAGAGCAGCTAGCCGCCACCCAGTTCCCGCTAGGCGAAAAAACCAAACCTGAAACCCGCAAAATTGCGGCAGAGCTCGGTCTACACACCGCTGACAAACCAGAGAGCCAAGACCTCTGCCTGGTAGAGCAGCACGGCTCTATGAAAACCTTTCTAGAGAAGTATTTGGCACCCAAGCCCGGAGACATCATCGATACCGCAGGCAAAGTGGTGGGCCAGCATGAAGGCATTCATAACTACACCATTGGCCAGCGCAAAGGACTTGGTATCGCCGCACCAAACCCGCTGTATGTGGTGAGTTTAGACGTAGGCCGCAACCAAGTGGTCGTCGGTGAACGCGACAGTGTAACCAACTCAGACTGTAGCGTCCACCGGGTGAACTGGGTTTCGATTGCGCCGCCTGAAGGGCCGATCGCCGCGCAGGTTCAAATTCGCTATCGATCTCAAGCGGTCAGTGCCACGATTGTTCCGATAGATTCTACGCTGATAGATTCTACGCTGATAGACACCTCGGATAATACGGATCGCGTCAAGATCATTTTTGACGAGCCTCAGTTTGGAGTAACGCCCGGACAAGCAGCAGTTTGGTACGAAGAGAGTGGACGTGTGCTAGGGGGGGGTATTATTGAGCCCATATGCTCTACTAAAGCCCCTTAAAGTGGCATACGCCCCGTAAGCGAAGCCAACAGCTACAAAGCAGAGATGAAGATGTTTCTGTATTTTTTGTACTGTGAGGACGCAGCTTTACAATTTGAAACGAATCGAAAGACGCAGACACGAGGAGATCTCTCTTGAGCGATACAACTACCATCGCAGCTCATGGCGGCACGTTAATCAACCGCCTAGCTAGTGCAGAACAGAAAAAAGAATTTGAAAGTAAGGCCGACAGCCTACCCCGCGTCGCGCTAGACGCTCGGGCCGCTTCTGATCTAGTCATGATTGCCATTGGTGGCTTTAGCCCACTCACTGGCTTCATGAAAGAAGCAGACTACAACCCTGTGGTCACCGACATGCGCCTTGCCAGCGGTGTGCCTTGGTCTGTACCCGTCACACTTTCTGTGACAGAAGATATTGCTGAGCCTTTAGAAATTGGCCAGCTCATTCGTTTGGATGACGAAAGCGGTCGCTTTATCGGCGTACTTGAACTCAGCGAAAAGTACACCTACGACAAGAAAAAAGAAGCGATTAACGTCTATCGCACAGAAGAAGACGCGCACCCCGGCGTTAAGGTCGTATACGACCAAGGCAACATCAACCTAGCTGGTGATGTATGGCTGCTAGAGCGCGATGCTCATCCGCTTTTCCCTAGCTACCAAATCGACCCCGCTGAGTCTCGTAAGCAGTTTGCTGAGCGCGGCTGGAAAACCGTGGTTGGCTTCCAAACGCGCAACCCTATTCACCGGGCTCACGAGTACATTCAAAAGTGTGCGCTTGAGACCGTAGATGGCCTCTTTTTGCATCCTTTAGTAGGCGCAACTAAGAGCGACGACATCCCGGCTGACGTGCGGATGCGCTGCTACGAGATCATGATGGAAAACTATTTCCCTCAAGATCGTGTCATCCTAGCGATTAACCCCTCTGCGATGCGCTACGCGGGCCCTCGCGAAGCCATTTTCCATGCGCTCATCCGTAAAAACTACGGCTGCACGCACTTCATCGTAGGCCGTGACCATGCTGGCGTAGGCGATTACTACGGCACATACGATGCTCAGGCTATCTTCGATGAGTTTGAGCCCGGTGAACTCGGCATTTCGCCCATGAAGTTTGAGCACGCTTTTTACTGCAAGCGCACCAGCACCATGGCCACAACGAAGACAAGCCCTGCTACCCCCGAAGAGCGCATTCACCTGTCGGGGACAAAAGTACGCGCGATGCTCCGCGAAGGCAAGCAGCCACCTCCGGAGTTCTCTCGCCCTGAAGTTGCCGCTGAGCTGATCAAAGCAATGCAGGCCTAGCATAAGCCGTGAAGGGAAACCCTCTTCCTTTGCGCTGCAAATAACTCACTTCAAGTGCTCAAGTATGCAGATACTTGGGCACTTGAAGGTTTAAACTACGTTTAGAGATATAGCAAATGCTATGGACATCAAGGTGAGGTCTTATGGGCTCTGAGGCAAGCGATAACCCAAGCGATAATCAGGAGCAGCAAGGCGCTCAGCAGGGGTTAAACAGACGTGAATTTCTGCAAAAAGCGGGCTTAGTAGCGGGTGCTTTGGGACTGAGTGAACTAGCGCTTAATCTAGGTGCCTCTCTGGGAAGCTCGCTGGGTGTTTCAGGCAAGGCAACGGCTTATACTCAGGCAGTCGCAGGCCCAGCAGGACGAAAGCTGGCGCTGCTGATTGGTGTTGACAACTATCCTAATGAGGCACTGCCAGCGGAACAAACGGGTGGAAAGAAGCTGGCAGGCTGTGCAACGGATGTGGCGCTGCAAAGAGAGCTACTGATTCATCGCTTTGGGTTTTTACCGGCAGATATTGTTTGCCTGACGAATGAGCAGGCGACCAGAGAGGGCATTTATGAAGCGTTTGTAAGTCACCTTTACGATCAGGCGCAGGCTGGAGATGTAGTGGTGATCCACTTTAGCGGCTACGGCTCGCAGATTAGCGTTGAGGACTTATCGGGGGGAGATACGCAGATGCGATCGCTCGTCCCTTTCAACGGATTCATCCCCTCCCCAGAACGCCGCACCCTCAATGATATTTCTGAAGTAGAGCTCAAAACCCTGCTGGGCCAGCTCAAAACGAAAAACATCACCACCGTTTTGGATGCGGGCTTTGTGGATATCTCACTACCGCTGTCAGGAGGACTGCGATCGCGCACTCGCTCCGAAGTCATCACCGGAAAGCGCCCCGCTCCCTTTGACCTACTCACCAATCGCCGTTTGGCCAAAGAATCCGACGCTTTCCCCGGCACCCTTCTGCGGGGCGCAGACGTTACAGATGTGGTGCTTGAGCGGCAGTGGAGCGAATTTAGCGCTGGGGCCTTTACCTATGTGCTCACCCAATACCTGTGGATGGCCCCAGCACCTGTGACCACAGCAACGAGCCTAGCTAGATCACGAGAAACGCTTCTACGCTGGGGCGGCAGCAATCAGCAACCTGTACTCAGCGGCAGCCAAAATTCGTCAAAGGATACGCCCGTATACAGCGCTGCCCTGATGGACAGCACTCGTGCTGAAGGCGTTATCACCGAAGTCAGTAGCGACGGAAAAACAGCCACGATATGGTTTGGAGGATTGCCGTCTCGGGTGTTGGAGTACTTAGCGTCACCGGCTGTAATCACTACCGCAGGGAGACGGCTGAAGGTACGAGCAAACGACGGTCTCAGCGGCAAAGCCAAACTCACAGACGACGCTGGCAATAACGGCGCGCCACTTCAGGTAGGTCAACCCGTGTTTGAATCGATTCGGGCGCTGCCCAAAAGTCCAAACCTAGTGGTCGCGCTCGATAGCCGCCTGGAGCGGATAGAACGTGTAGACGCAACCAGCGCCCTGTCAGCCCTCTCTTTTGTCAGTTCTACCTCAGATACTGCCTTGCCCGCTGACTGCCTACTGGCAAAACCCACCGACCCCCTTTCTGGCACGCTCACGGCTAGTCTGACCCCTGCCAAACTAGCCCAGTCGGAGTCATCAACAGAAGAAACGCCAATGGAAGAGCTTGGCAATGTCGGCTATGGTTTATTTTCTCTGACCAGGACACTTATTCCAGGGACGCTCTCGCTTCAAGAAGAGGCGATTAAGCCTGCTATCAGTCGGCTTAGCACCAAACTGCGGGCACTCATGGCGTTAAAAATGCTGCGGCTGACGGAAAACAGAGCCGCATCGAGTTTGCCAATGAGGGTTCAGCTAGAACAAGTGGGCGTTAAAGAGAACACACTGCTCATTGGCCGTCAGACTTTTAAAGCAGAACAGCTGGGCAAACGAGAAACACAAGGGTTTACGCCGGAAGTTGCGGTGGGTAGCCGGGTGCGGTATCGCTTGTTCAATGACAGCGATCAGCCTGTTTATTACACGCTTATCAATGTAGATCCGAGAGAGCGCTTGTCAGCATTTTGTCCGGCGAGCAGTGACCCTCTTGACTTGGCCGCGTCAACAACGCCTGACTTGGCCGAGGGTGAAAATATACCGGCGATCGCAGCAGACAGTATTGCTCCCGGCAGCTCAGTGGCAATTCCTAGCCCCGAGCTAGACTGGGCCGTAGAGCTGCCGACTGGCCCGGTAGAAACTTACGTTATCTGCACCACGCGCCCACTGACTAACACGTTTGACTTGCTCTTGGCCGATAGCAACAACAATGGTCAAAGGGTTAGCCCCTTACCCAACCCGCTAGAAGTGGTCAGAGCCATCCTCTTAGATCTCAATAGCGGCAGCGATGCAGATAGCTACCTTCTAGACGTGACTGAGTGGGCCACGCTCAATTTCACCTATCAAGCGGTATAGCTGGGCGGTGTAGTTAAACAGAAGATTCTACGTCGATCTTATCTAGCTGAACATCTTCGTACAGTTCAGGTAAAGAGACTTTTAAGCCTACACTTTTTAGCTCGATAATAGCCTCATCATTTTCGCTCTCTTCTTGGTAAACCTGTAGAACCCACAGGCCACCATTCGAACGGCGAAACACCTCCACTCGCTTGTATTTTGTATTGATCAAAACGTATTCTTCCAAGCTA
>JBCBDN010000078.1:0-13862 GCA_038529685.1 Cyanobacteria bacterium J06598_1
TATCACCCCACCAGAAGAAGTCACTGAGTTTCCAATCAGCGCAATCATATTGTCAGGAGAGACAAACAAACCATTTTCTGTAATAGACAAGTTTTCGATACTGCCCGAGCGCTGGCCAATGGCTAGTCCAATCGGTTGGCTAATAGAGAGTAGCGGCGCTGCTTGAGGAGTAATCGCACTGAACTCGCTGCCATCAGCAAACACAAAGCTTTCTGCAGTGCTAGCCACAAAAGAGCGGCCCACCTCAAGAGCAGAATTAGGCCCAAAAACAATTCCCCGTGGATTGATCAAAAATAGGCTAACACCGTCTGCTCTAATCGTCCCATCAATGAACGATTCCAAGCCGCCTGTCACCCGGCCTAGCACGGTCTCATTGCCCGAGTTTCCAACAATCGCGCTCGTGTCAAACTCAGCGACTTGTCCAGCATCTAACGAAAAGCTATCAAAGCTGTGAAACAGAAAATCTCGGTCGACGCCTCGAACCACACCGCCTGTGATTGTATAAGTGTTGTTCTCAAGGGGAGTTACTTGAGTGCGATCACTTTCCACTGTTTCTAAGCCCAGTTGGCTGGGGGTGACTTGGGCGATCGCAGCTGTAGGCCTAACGTTAGGAAGGGCGATCGCAGCCAACAGAAGAATAAATGTCTGCCGCCAGCGGATTAAGTGTGCCGTTCGAGAAAACATCTGGATTACCGTGTATACGAATGGGAAAAAAGGGGCTGACGGCTGACAAGGATTTTATCGGATCACAATGCACTAAGAATCTTCAAAGAACGTTCGTGGATCTCTAAAAATAGGCTGTCGAGGATTCTCTAATTCAGGCTGATTAAAGATACTCCCTCCGGGCCTCTCGCCATCAAAGATAGAACCAGCCATGCCTTCATCCACGCTACCGCAGGGATCAGGATTAGTCGGCTTGTAAGTCGGCGCTCCAGGCGTGTAAGAGCCCACTGACAACACAGCATTAATATCTGTTCTAGAAAGGCATTTTCGAGTGGCAAAGGGAATGTACGTAGTCATCACATCAGGCATACTCCCGTTGCTGACGTGGGCAGTACCCGATATCAGCGGGTTGAGGGTAGAGTATCCCAGCGCGTGGCCGACCTCGTGAAGCGCTACGGTAAAAAGATCCACAGCCAGAGGGTACTCATCAAAAGCAGCACTACCGCCAACTCTGAATGTGTTTTCAACCCGGCTAGCGCCTAACTCGTGGAGAGGGCCAAAAGCTTTTGAGTTAAACGGATCTGAATCGAGAAAGAGCTTGACTTCTCGATTCAAATCTTTTGCTATTAGTTGCTCACTGTTAAACAAAATGGTGGCGGATTGCAGCTGCTTTGAATCACAATTTTCTTTTGAAGTGACTTCGGTTGGCTCGCCACAAATATGTAGCCCAATCACATCTCCAGCAACTACCGCAGAAAATCCCGGTTGATCAATCGGATTGGGCCTGTCAGAATTACAGACAGTAGAACAGGGATCGACATCTGAGCGATTGGTGCTAAAAGTTAGCGTGTTGTCTACTTGAGAGAGCTTATTTTTAACGCCAAAATCAGCCCAGCCCACATACAGCTGAATGCTCGGCATGCTGTCAGGATCGAAAGCATTCGCCCAAACAAGCAGTGCTTTTTCCACTAAATCAACAATGGCTTCTGGGTCAGCAGAACCGCCCGGAATCTCTGTCGCGAACCGCTCAGGTGGAACCGATTGAAAGTCGACAATCAAGGGTGTGCCGTTGGCCGGAATGCTGCCAATCAGCTGCTGATCACCGCCTCGGGGCGGGCTATCTACAAAACTTCCTGGGCGCGGCCTTTTGGGAGGTTTTGGCCCAGCATTAGCTGGGGATGCCGCAGAAAATAAAGCAGGAAAGAGTAGAACGACTACTAGGAAAACTCGAATCAAGCAGGACTTGAAAGACATGGGTTTCTCTCGTTTTCTAGGGGACTCAAGGATCGGGAGATGACATCTAAAAGCGGCTGTATGCACCGCTGAGACGACTGGAAAGTGAGCGATCTCAGCTGCGTTTGAAGTATTGGTTAAAAACGCGTGCTTGAGCGGCTCAATTAGCTATCAGCGAAAATCAAAACTATTCTGCGATCGCTGCCAAAAACAATCAAATTCTTTGCAATACTCATTCGCACTGCCACTCACGCCGCCATTCGCACCACCGTAGACACGATCGTAAAACTCAGGCGGTACTATTCTTTTAGGTGAGTGATAATACTTAAGCTCGCTTGACGAAATGTCACAGAAAATAGACGCTTCTGGATTAGGTTTTGCTCTGAATATAGGGTTTCGCCATTGCAGAACTTTAATAGTTCCAGCTGATAGCTGATTAGGGCGCTATCAAAAGATCACGGTCAGGTCATATCTAATGGACAAAAGGGTCACCCTAAAACTCAATAGCGGTACGCTCTGTACGGGCTTTTCGGCCATTCTCCAAATTGGAGATGAAGGCAGCGCGCCCGAGGTAGAAATGTTGGGCAGCCTGCCCGCTGCGCCTACCCTAAATTCGCTGTACCAGCAGTGGCAGGTAGCCTATCGGCATTTGGACATGCCCAGCCGCATCAAGGCCAATATGGATGGCTTTGCTACCAATGTTTCTATCGTTGGCGACTGCTACGAGCTCGCAGCGCGGCTGGCCGATACCTTTAACCAGTGGCTGCGCTCAGCGTCCTTTCGCCCCATCCAAGAAAAACTCCTAGAGCAGCTCACCCCAGAGTCCACCATTCGGCTCATTCTGCAAACGCCTCACGGCATTGTGCAGCGCTTGCCTTGGCACCTGTGGGAAATTTGCGATCGCTACCCCAAGCTAGAAATCACCCTCAGCGCCTCCACCTACCAAAAAGCCAGCGATCGCACCCTCACCCCCCGCCCGCAAATCCGCATTCTCGCCGTCATCGGTCACAGCCAGGGCCTCGACATTCAAACCGACCAAAACCTGCTCAACCGCCTCCCCAACGCCGAAGTCAAATTCCTCACCCAGCCTGACCGCCCCACCTTAGACGAGCATCTGTGGGATCCCCAAGGTTGGGACATCTTGTTTTTTGCAGGGCACAGCATCACCAAAGCCGCCAAATCACCTAGGTCACCCAAAGGATCCAAAGGCTACCTTCACATCAACGAAACCGATGTTCTCACCATTGAGCAGTTAAAAAATGCGCTGCGCAGTGCCCTCACCCACGGCCTCAAAATCGTCATTTTCAACTCTTGCGATGGGCTCGGTCTGGCCCAATCCCTAGCCGATCTCCAAATCTCTCAAGTCCTGGTCATGCGCGAACCCGTCCCGGACAAAGTCGCCCACGCCTTTCTCAAATCTTTCCTCACAGTCTTCTCTCAAGGCAGTCCCTTAATTCTCGCCGTCCGTGAAGCCAGAGAAAAGCTCCAGGGCCTAGAAACAAAATATCCCTGCGCAGCTTGGCTCCCCACCCTCTACCAAAACCCTGCTGAAATTCCACCCACCTGGGAAAGTCTTTTACATCCGACCGAACCCACGCCCCGCGCTCAATCAAGCATTACCGTTCGAGAAGCAGCGCCCCTAGCTCCCGTCTCTTCACGTCTGCTCGTTCATGCACTTACCGTTACGCTCCTGCTCGCCCTGCGCTATCTTGGACTTTTTCAGCTTCAAGAATTTCAAGCCTTTGATCAGTTCATGCGCATGCGGCCCCAAGAGCTGCCCGATGCTCGCCTAGTCGTTGTCACCGTGACTAATGCCGATGTAGAAGCCCAAGATCCTGAAGACAGACGCGGCTCGCTTGCAGACTCAGCGCTGTCAGCGACGCTAAACACACTCAACGAAATGGAACCGCGCCTAATTGGGCTAGATATTTATCGCGACTATTCAGCTCGGGCAAACCAACCCGCCCTGGCAAACGCCCTGAAAGAACAGAATAATCTCTATGCCGTGTGCAAAGGCAGCGACCAAGACTTAACTGACGGTATTTCTGCACCACCAGAAGTCCCCAGCAACAGGGTTGGCTTCAGTGATTTTTTGGCCGATACTGACGGCATTGTACGCAGGCAGATGTATTCGATCGCGCAAGAGCCTGCGTCCTCTTGTCAGAGCGCTTACGCCATCGGAACCCTGCTAGCATTGGACTATTTAGCAACAGAAGGTGTCAGTGCAGCAGTAGATAGTGAGACCGGCGCATTGAAAGTGGGCGACACCTCCTTGCAGCCTTTAGAAGAAAATGACGGTGGCTATCGCAACATTGATGACGGCGGCTACCAGCTATTGTTGAACTATCGCAGCTTGGCAAACCCCGAACAGATTGCCGATCAGGTAACGCTAGAGCAGCTGTTATCTGGAGAGGTCTCTGCCGAGGTAATTCGCGATCGCATTGTTCTAATCGGCACCAAAACCAATGGCTTTTATGCAGACAACTGGCTCACCCCCTACGGCGAAACCCGAGGCGTATTCATGCAGGCTCACATCATCAGCCAGCTCCTCTCCGCCGTTTTAGACGATCGCCCCCTGTTGCGCTACTGGCCCGAGTGGGGCGAGAGCCTGTGGATACTGTTTTGGGCTGGGTCGGGGAGCCTAATGGCGATCGCACTCAGCTCAGATCGCACTCACTTCTCGCGTAAGCTAGCGCTAGCACTATTGGCCAGTGAACTCTTGTTATTTGGCGGGTGCTGGCTGTTGTTTTCTCGCTTTTATCTGTGGGTGCCTTGGGTACCAGCAGCGATCGCACCTCTACTTGTGGCAGCCAGTACGCCCCTTACCCAGCCACTATCCAACAGGTCAGCGCCCCATCTGTCTCAACCAACTCTCCAATAAAAGCTCGACAGCAGAGTCTCTTACGGATAGCCCCCAAACTAAAAGCCCCTTAGTTGAAATCAGGAATCATCATGAAATTCTCTCGGATTATTTCTCTAACATCTAGCCTGCTGCTCTTTAACTCAGTAGCACCTACTCAGGCTCAGCCGATAGATTCATTTCAATCAGAACCCGCCTCACTCCCTACGCCCAACAGCTTTGACCTCAACGCTCCTCTACAATTTAGCCCGCCGCCCCTACCCAGCCGAGGCCGTCCAACCGGTCGCCGCCGAGGGGGTGCTAGCCGAGGCGGGTGCGATATCGCTGGGCAGCTACCGCTCACCGCAATGGTGCCTGCTTATAACAACAACAACGAAATAGCAGATGCCTCAGAATCTACCCACACTTTCGTCGAAACCGTTTTCAGCCTCACCGCTCAGCCAAGACCCTCCTTCTGGTTTTATGTACCCTATTCACTAGCCACCACCCCGCTAGAGTTTGTATTGCAAGATGAAAGCAACCAGACGATTTATCAGGGCAGCGTTTCTAGTGAGGCCAGTGCCAGCAGTCCGCTTGCAGACAATTCAAATGGAGGCGTTATTCAAGTCACCCTGCCAGATAGCGTTCCTGCTCTCGAAGCAGATACGCTCTATCACTGGTACTTTGTCGCCTACTGTAATGAGACCGATCCCGCTTTTGTAGAAGGATGGGTCGCACAGCAGCCACACACAGCAGCGCTCAGTACCGCGCTGACAAACACAACGCCCAGAGAGCAGGCCGGACTGTATGCACAAAACGGCCTGTGGCAGGACTCGATCACGGCTTTGGGAGAGCGCTATAAGCAAGACCCAACAGATAGTGCGATCGCCAGCGACTGGGAAACACTCCTAGAATCAGTCGACTTAAGCGAGCTATCCACTCAACAAATTCAAGATTGCTGTACGCTCGAATAGCTCTGTTGTTTATGCAGAAACAAAGTCTCCACGAGAGCTCATCACATCGGTTGAATCCACCACAACGCCGATCAAATCGCCGTTGTGGTATATCCCTGTATCCAAAGCATTCTTACCGGTGATTTTGCGCGTTCTCATCGTGTACCTTCCGCCGCCACCACCGAGCCGAATTTTATCCACACCGCCTTCCCAATCTTCAATGAGGGCATAGCCACTGCCCTTATAAAAAGAACGCTTCTTATCGCCTAATACAAAGCGGTCAGCGCCCTCACCGCCGAATAGACGATCGCGATCGCGCGTCTGCTTATCATCTGTCCCATAAATAAAATCATTCCCCCTACCGCCAAAAATAATATCGTCACCTTTGTTGCCATACAGCAGGTCACTCCCGCCCTGGCCATACAACAAATCTTTGCCATCGCCGCCGTACAGCTTATCGCGAAAAAAGGCATCCTTATCTTTGTTGTCAGGGCCACCATTACCGCCCACTAACTGATCGTTCCCTTTACCGCCATACAGCGTGTCTGACCCTATACCGCCATAAATAATCTCGTTACTATCATTGCCATACACAACGTCATTACCCAAAAAGCTGTTAACCCACTCAGACTTCTTTCCAGTGTAAATAATGTCGTTGCTTTTACTGCCATACACCCGCTCCACTTCAGTATTAAGTCCTAGCCTAGTGCCATGAACACTGGCTTTTTGTACAGGCGTATTCTTCCGCCGAGCGTCTAAGGGTTTGTAGGTAGCCGTATTGTATTCAGAGCGCTTTGTCGAAAATCCACCGGCCCTCGCATCTAGCACATAGCCAGAGAAAGTAGGCGTTAGGCCCGTAAAGTCCAACGTATCGTAGCCGCCATCATCTACCAGCGTCAGCTTACTTTTAGAGAACCTGCCCCAGTCGCGTTTGCCATCATTGAACTGATACTCAGCGCGAAACGTATAGGTTGTACGCCCGCTGTTGAGTTTGCGCTTACCGTACATCGCCCGGAGCGCCGCAATGTCATACGCCATCGGTGAGCTAGCAGCATTTCCAGGCTTGTTCAAAGACATCACCGTATTGGTTGTGTTGTCTAAGGCGTAGGGTAAAAAAGGGCCTTTCCCAGGTCTTCGGTTGCCCTTGCCATCATAGTTACCAGGATGCCTTAACCCTAGCCCATGCAAGGTTTCATGAATCAGCGTTTGAAAAGCAGACGAACCAATGCCCCGATGGAAGCCGAATCGATACGTTAAGTTGTCGTACTTTCGATTCAAAAATATGTCGCTTCCTTGCTCATACACATACGCGTCTGATGAGTGGAGCTGAAAGTTGATACTGCCTTTACCGGTCTTTTTTTCAACAAACCGAACGTTCACAAAAGGTTCAATCAGGCTTTTGAAGATATAGCGGATATTTTGCTGGGTCTTCGCGCTAACTCGGTTTTCGCCTTGGCCAAAACCAAAGGTAATAACGCCGTTACGAGGTCTAATAATATCGGAGGTACGAAGCGTCGAAACAACATTGTTAGCCATAAAATGCGCTGTCCAAAGAGGTGTAGTGTTTGAATTAATCGGCAGGCGTAACAAACATGAGCACTGCTAATAGTGCCAGGTCTTAACCTAATTAGGAGGCTATAAACAACAGGCTTACTGGCAGAAAATGACAGATCCACTGGCAGAAAGTAACATTAGCCAGCAGCTAAAAACGATGACAGCTGAGGAGGGTAGCTCTGGGGTTATCTCGCACAAGGGCGGTTTGCTGGCGCGCATTGAACTGACCGTAGGTTTTGAGCGTGCGGACCTCCTCCGGAAGCGGTGGGGTATAGAGTACACTCTGGTTGAGGTCGCTAAATAAAATGACGGTAGCGATTCTGGTTTGCTTGCGTTGATGCTGCTGGTACAGCTGAGCATAGCCTTGCGAAATCTGTTGCCACTCAGAAGCTGGGCAGTAGCTGCGGTCAAGCAAAATCGTAATCTGTTGGGTCATCAGCTGCTGAATGAGCAGGCCGCTAATCAAAAATGCGGCGCCGCTGAATGCAAGCGTTCTGAAAAACCGTTGGCGGGCTAATAGGGTTACCACTGGAATTGTTAGTAGGGTGATCGACAGACTTACAAATAGGCTAAGCAAAAAATTCGTCATATAGCAAAGCGCGGATGCATTCGCGCCTTGCTATGCACTTAGCGCTTTTAGAATAAGAGTTGTAGCTGTTAGTGGTGTCTAGAGCTAAGTGCGGGAGGCCATAGTTACAAACTGGTTTGAAACAGGTCTTTCAAAAGTCCCTGAACTTTCTCAGGAGTTCCTTGGAATACGGGGCTTTCTCTGATATCAGCGATCGCACTCAGCTCTCCTGTATTCACATCGCCGTAGGCAATCGGATACACTCGCACCCCACTCGCTTCAATCAACCCCTCAATCTGCTTAAAAGAGAGCCCGTCAGTCCTAGCGCCATCAGTGAGCAACAGTAAATAAAACTCACCGTCAGGATCATTCTTTTTCGCACTCATTAGCTCAGCGAGCCCCACAACCAGCCCGTCATACAGCGCCGTTCCACCATCTGCCCGCAATTGATCAATCGCAGTAAACAGTCGCTTCTGTTCTAGTTCGTTATAGGGAGCCAAATACATCTGGTGAGTCGGCTGGTCACTAAAGGTCACTAGCCCCACATGGTTACCTGGGTTGATCTGGCTACTCGCCAGCCGCAGCGCCTCTTTGAGCGCAGGCAGGCGATTGTCGTCTTCCATAGAGCCGCTGGTGTCGACCACTAGCTCCATGTACACAGTACGCCCGCCATCCTTACGCTGCTTCCAAAAAGACTGAGCCGCTTTGAGTACATCGCCCGAAGGAATCGGTGGAAAGTCACCCTTTTGCAAATACTCGGTTTGCTCGTACCCTTGCTTCACCGCCAGCGCCTGCATAGGAGCAGAAGTCGCAAAGGCAGAAAACCGTTCTAAGGCAGATTTTTCAGTCGGTGTTGTCCAATCAAAGCTCACCAGCGGCGACGTTTCAGCAATTCCAAACGGCACATAGGCAAACTCATCGAAACCCGGCTGACGCACCAAACCTGCGTAGCTTTGATGCGCCATCACAATTACATCAAAAGCGGTTTTATCACGCAGCCAAATCTGTTTAAGATCAAGATAAGTGGGCGTTGTTAGCACCACCTGCTTTTGAAAAGCATTAAAAACAGAGCCCACTTCTGGAGAAGCAATTTCAGCCAACGTCAGCGGCTTACCGTCTCGGTCGTGCCCCGCCGAACGCCAGAGCGAGGTGTAAAGGAAATTGAGCGCAGAAGACGCAATATAAGGGTTTGAGTATCCCACCTTAATCTCGCCCGCCAAGATGGCATCCATCAGCCGGTCGAAGGTAACCTCACCGCCTTTCTCCAACTGCTGATAAATTTCTGGACGCACTGCAAACATGGCATGGCTAGATACCAAAGCAGGAGAAATGGTCTCCACCTGAAGCCCATCGGCTTTCAACAGCTCTGGCCACAGCGCGTGGGCCGGGGTGTAGCCAGCAGGCTGACCTTTACCAGCAGCCAAAATCTGCGCCCCTAGCCCAGACGGAATATTGCGCACACCCACCTGAATGAGTTCGCCGGAGGGCAATCTTTCCTGCTTTTTGTTGAACTGTTCAGCCACATCTACCAGCCAGCGTTCGTCATCTCGAGCGGCATTGGCCTTTTCAGCAGAGCTGTATACCTCCACATAAACAGTGCCAGAATCGTTAGTGGGTTCTGCGCCGTACAGTGGATAGGTTTCCGGGTCAGGGACGTAGTCTTGTAGTGGCGGAATAACCGCGTTATAGGCGTCGGTGTCAGAGATAACTTTAGAGGAGACTGTGATGTTAGGGAGAATGCGATCGCGCAAATAAGCATCCGCCTGATCAAACGTTTTAAACGATGATGAAACTGTGCTGCAAGCCCAGAGCAGGCTAAAGCAAAGGCCAATGCATAGGCCAACGATAAACTTTGTTTTTCTCATTTTTTAGGGTTGAATGACTTCTGTTGAACAAGTGGGTTGAATTATTTCAGCGGTCTAGATTCTCTGATCCAGCACACTCTAGATTCTCTGATCCAGCACACTCTAGATCTCGATCCAGATAACTATTGTGTATCTTGCCTCAGAGCCTCGATCTCGGGGACGGGGGCCTTTCAGATTTCAGAGCCAGCTCTTCTTTGTTAATGCTGATCAAGGTTTGAAGGCGGCTAGAAACACCAGACGCAACATGAGGCAACTCACCAGAGGAGTGGCTCTGCCATTGCAGTTCCATATTTTCTGCCAGCAGCTGATCGTGCAGCTCCTGTAGCTGCTGTTGAGTTTGGGCCAGCCGATACTGGCTAGTCAAAATCTGCTGCTGAGCCATCTTTTGATATGGCAGGGTCTTCATTTGCCGCGTAGCACCAAACGCCTGCAAGAACTGTGAAACCAGCTCTAAAACCGTATGCAGCGTTTCAAGCAAATCAGGAATAAAGCGAGCATCCTGACGAGCGATTGCAACAGTATACTGATGAATAGATTCCGATTGAGCATAGGCTTTTTGCCAACAGTTCAGCTCAATTTCATTCAAGTTCGCGCCTTCTGGCAGACAAAAAGCCGTACCCAGCCAGCGGCGAAAAACGTTTACATCAAGCAAATCATTGTTGTCCGGTTTGCTGCCCACCGGGGTAACTTTCCGACGGAGCAAAAGCTGCCAAAAGAGAATTGTCGCCAGACTAATCGCCAAACCGCTCACCAGCACAACCGGCCTGAATCCCAGCCAGCAAACGTAGGCGCTACAGGCCGCTATCAGCCAAAGGTATAAATATTTTGTAGGAGGGTGGTTTAAATTCTGTACCTTCAAATTCTGTGCCCTTTAGTAATTTGTTTTTACTAAAGGCTTATTGGAACAAATGCCCTGCCGCTGACGCTTTGTTTACAGAAGGTTACAAATACGATTTCCCCCCTCAGTATGGGCTTGAAAAATATTCTCAATTTCTACAGGTTTAGCAAACGACAGAAGTGCAGCGGATCGAGCGCGTCTGAGAAGAGCTGACAGCACGATTAGGAGAGATTTCCATATCATTAGGCCTATCTTGCCGAGTTCTTGATACTTCCTGGCTACTTTATTGAGTAGGTCAATCTAATCGTATTGAGTGTTTTTATCTCGGCAGGCTTTTCCCAATGTTGATCGTTAAATAAACGAGATTTTTTCTTGAGGTATTTTTGTGAAACGTCGAGCGCTCATCTACTGGGTGATATATGCAATTGTTGCTATTCCGCTATTCCTCCAGTACGCGGCCTCTTATATGAACTTGGATACGAATGCTGAGATAGATTCACCGGCTTTAGCTTCTGAGAAAGCATTGCCCGCCGCTAAATAGCAGCCGGAGTTTAAGGTGGCGTGAAAGTGCAACAAATAAAGACTGAATTTTGATACGCCTGTAGTAGCAATTACAACTGTACTTTTGTTCTTTAATACGCTCTTTTCATAGCTGTTGGCGCTTGTTAAAACGCTTTCTGGGCAGTTAAACAGCCATAGGGCGGGCAAACGGGTCAAGTTTGCCCGCCCTCACCTGCTATCAAGTAGCTTCTACAACGTTGCAGAAACCGTGCTCAGCGTCCGTAATTAACCAGGGCCCATGCCAACGGTCCCGGCATACACACCTTGATCGCCTAGCTCATCCTCAATTCGTAGGAGCTGGTTGTATTTGGCTACCCGCTCACTCCGACAGAGAGATCCTGTTTTAATTTGGCCTGCTCTCGTTGCAACGGCCAAGTCCGCGATTGTTGTATCTTCCGTTTCACCAGAGCGATGGCTCACTACGCAGTTGAACTGATTACGCTGAGCTAAGTTAATCGCTTCTAGCGTTTCAGTTAGCGTGCCGATTTGGTTAAGCTTCACGAGCAAGGCATTGGCAGAGGCCTTTTCAATGCCCTTTTGCAAACGGGTGGGATTCGTTACAAACAAGTCATCGCCTACCAGCTGAACTTTGTTGCCAATACGCTCAGTGAGCTTGCCCCAGCTTTCCCAGTCTTCTTCATCGAGTCCATCTTCAATGGAAACGATAGGGTAGTTGTTCACCAGCCCTTCGAGGTAGTCAATGGTTTCGTCAGGCGAGTGAGCCTTACCGTCAAATGTATACTTGCCATCTTCATAAAACTCAGTGGCAGCAACGTCTAGCGCTAGGGCGACTTCTTCACCCGGCTTGTAGCCCGCTTCAGAAATAGCAGACATCAGCAGGTCGAGCGCTTCTTGGTTAGAGCCAAGGTTAGGGGCAAAGCCACCTTCGTCGCCTACGCCTGTGAGCAAACCCTTGCTAGCGAGTACTTTGCTCAGCTGGGCAAAAATTTCAGCCCCCCAGCGCAGCGCCTCACGGAAGCTGCTGGCGCCAACCGGCATAATCATGAACTCTTGAATGTCTACGTTGTTGTTGGCATGCTCACCACCATTGATGACGTTCATCATCGGGACGGGCAGTACGTTTGCTAAGGGGCCGCCGAGGTAGCGATATAGCGGCATGCCTTGGGCGTTCGCGGCGGCGTGTGCGTTGGCGAGGGAAACGGCCAGGATTGCGTTGGCGCCGAGGGCCTTTTTGTTTGGGGTGCCATCTAGGGCAATCATCATGCGATCGATTTCGATTTGGTTGAGGGCGTTGGCGCCCATCAGTTCGCGGGCGATCGCATCGTTTACATTCTCCACAGCCTTAATGACGCCCTTGCCGCCATACTTGCTGCTGTCGCCATCGCGCAGCTCATGGGCCTCAAAGCTGCCAGTTGATGCGCCGCTGGGCACTTGTGCTATGCCGTAAGCGCCACCGGCCAAATAAATTTCTGCCTCAATCGTGGGCCTTCCTCGGGAGTCAAGGATCTCTCTTGCCTGAATTGCTTCAATGGCTGTGTCGAGGGAATCAATCATTCTCTACGCCTTTTGTTTGATGGTTTAAGATGTTCACTTTCCGTCAAGATAATAAGACACAACGAGAGGATTCGTACAATGCGTATGCTACACACCATGATCAGAGTCGGTAATTTGGACCGGTCGGTTGCTTTCTATTGCGACGTTTTGGGCATGAAGCTCCTGCGTAAAAAGGACTACCCTGGCGGTAAGTTCACCAATGCTTTTGTGGGCTACGGCGATGAGGCGGAGCACACCGTGCTGGAGCTGACTCATAACTGGGAGACCGAAAGCTACGATCTAGGCAGCGGCTACGGCCATGTCGCTTTGGGCGTTGACGATATTTACGCTACCTGCGAAGCCATTAGAACTCAGGGCGGCAACGTCACCCGCGAACCGGGTCCTATGAAGCACGGCACAACAGTCATCGCTTTTGTCACTGATCCCGACGGGTATAAAATTGAGCTGATTGAAGGGCGCAGTTAGCCCGCGTTTCCCCTTGGATCAGGCTTTCAACAAGTTGAACAGCTCTTCAATGGTGTAGGAAAGCTCATTCATAAAATCTGGCATGGGTAGAGAGGTATTGGGTTCATCAATGAGTATGATCTGAACTGCTTGGTTGGGTCTGTGAACTAAGACAGCTCGATCGCTGGGATCAATCAGCCAGCCCATGCTAGTACCATTCTGCAAGCAGCACTGAATCTTTTTAATCACTTTTGTATAGCGCTGCCCTGGCGATAAAATTTCAATCATCCAATCAGGTGCTATTGAAAATACGTCTGCAAATTCTCCGTTGTCATCGATGGGAAGATGTTTCCAGCTGAAGACGGATATGTCTGGAACGACAGCGTTGTTCCCGCAGATACATCTCAATTCAGGGAATGCGCAGGCAACCTTATTAGACTCCACAGTATCGTTGATGACATTGACAAACTTGTCTTGAAGACGACTGTGTTTTCCTTGCGGCATTGGCTTTTGAATAATTTGACCATTCATAAAGTCGCTAGCAGGCTCTGTCTCTGGCAATGCTAGAAACGCTTTTAAGGTCATGGGTCTTGACTGAGTTTGAACCATCTTTAAGCCACCTTTGCTCGTATGCAATACCGCTACGGCCTTCTTGATCTATATTACTATGCTCAAAGATAGCGAGTTGTCATAGAGCTAGAGTTTGAGGCTGCCGATGGATTTCCTGATGGACGTTGTAAATGCTGTTTTGGATGCGTCGGGCCTGAAGGAGAAGGTAGGGCGCAATGAACAGGTGATTCGGCTGAAGCGCCGCTTCAACATAGAGAAC
>JBCBDN010000079.1:0-13858 GCA_038529685.1 Cyanobacteria bacterium J06598_1
GGAAAGCCCCATGCCAGTGCCCTGCCCAATGGGTTTGGTGGTGAAAAATGGGTTGAAAACTTGCGATCGCACCTCTTCACTCATTCCTGTTCCATTGTCTGAAATCGTAATGGTCACCTGCTCATCTTCTAAGTACGTCGCTAGCTTGAGCTGAGGCTTTTCTAAGTGATCTATGGCGTCGATAGCATTGCTAATCACGTTCATAAACACCTGATTGAGCTGACCCGCGTAGCAATACACCGACGGCAACTCACCATAGTCTTTACTTACCTCAATTGCCATTCTTCTGTGTGGTTGAGGCTTGATGCGGTGGGCCAAAATCATCAGCGTGCTGTCTATACCCTGATGAATATCCACAGATTTCTTTTCGGCCTCGTCCTTCCGCGAAAACGTTCGTAGAGAAGCCACAATCTGACGGATACGCTCAGCCCCGACTTTCATTGATTCCAGGAGCTTCAGTAGGTCATCCGTAATGAATTCAAAGTCCAAATCTTCGAGTTCTTCTACGATTTCCTCAGGCGGTTCTGGGTAATGACTTTGGTATAGCTTGAGTAAGTCAATCAGGCTCAGCGCGTAGCGGTTAGCAGGATTAACGTTGCCGTAAATGAAGCTCACAGGATTATTGATTTCGTGGGCAACACCCGCTACCAGCTGCCCTAGGCTAGACATTTTCTCTGTTTGCACCAGATGGGTTTGAGTGTGCTGCAAGTCTGAAAATGCCTTCTCCAAATCATCTGCCTGCTGCACCAAACACAGCTCAGCACGCTTCCGTTCGGTAATGTCGTTACGAATGGCCACATATTGATAGGGACAGCCGCTGGCATCTAAAAACGGCACGATGGTCGTATCGACCCAATAAAAGCGACCGTCTTTTGTTTTGTTGCGGACCTCACCTAGCCAGACGTGACCACTGCTGATGGTGTACCACATGTCTTCAAAAAACTGCCGGGAGTGGTAGCCCGAGTTCACGATGCGGTGGGTTTGTCCTATGAGCTCAGCTCGACTGTATTTTGAAATTTCGCAGAACTTGTCGTTAACGTAGGTAATGTAGCCTCGGTGGTCGGTAATTGCCACGTTAGATGAGCAGTCGATGGCAAATTTTACGTCAGCGAGTTCTTTGAGCGAGTCGCTAAGTTGGGCTTCTATTTGTTTGCGATCGCCAATATCACTCAGGCAGCCATACCAAATAATAGAGCCGTCCTGCTGAGCCTGTGGCTTTGCCGTAGTGCGCACCCATCGCTGCCGCCCCGACGGCAAAATTAACCGACACTCAAAATAACAAACCTTGAGCGTCAATGCTGACTCTCGAATCGCCTCTTTCAATAGCTGCCGTTCATCTTCATGTACCAGCTGCAGCACGCCGCCTCCGCGCTGCTGAAACTGCTCTGGAGCCATATTAATGAGTCGGTGGCAAGCAGAAGACACATAGGGAAAAGACACCTCTGATTGCCCTTCAAGCCTCATTTCGTACAGCATGTCTGGCACGTTGTCGGCCAGCTTTTGCAGGCGTGTTTGACTGACGGCGAGTTCTGCTGTTCGGGCCTCTAGTCGGCTGGCAAGCGACTGATTTAGCGCTTTTGTGTCTAGTTCTATTACTCGCCGTGTTGTGATGTCTTGCACAAGGGCGTGCCACAAAGTTGTGTCATCAGGTACTTTGCCGGGAGGTTGCGTGTTTTGTGTTTCAGCTACAGGTCGGGTAGCGGGTTGAATAGTGAGGGCAATCCATTTTGTTTTGCCGTTGGCCAGCACAATTCGGCCTTCCCACGACCAGAGATGGCGATGTTTGGCCCCGCGGGTAAGGGCTAGTACAAACTGATTGCGCTCTTCGGGGTGGATGATGTCTATGAGTGAGTTGATTTTGGGATTGTGCAGAGAGTTTCTTTCTGCGACCGAGGCAGACATCGGAATCTCGAGCAGTTTGTAGCAGCCTGCGCTGATGTACGGCGTGGCGATGACGGTGCCGTCAGGTGTTGTGATGATTTGTGCGATCGCGCCCGGAATACTATCCATCCACTGATAAATATCAGCAGGTACAGAAGCGATACTATCCGTCGAACTATCTACACTGTGGTTAGGACTATGGCTAGGTAAGATGGGAGCTGTCATCGAGAGTCATCTGAAGAGGAAGCCGCTCCTCCTAGCATGCCCGCCGATAGAAGCCTGCCAAGACGGTATTCCCACGGAAGCTCTCGTATATGCCGCTATATGCTCTGTAAAGACTTCTGATAGGATTGTAGAAGCTATCTAGATGCTTTTCCTTATCTTCTAACGAAGTCGTGTCACGCCTCTTCATTTTTTATCACTGCCGAAAGTCAGCCTATAAAGCCTGCTCCACATATCTCTGACGATTCCTTTTGGCCAGTTCTCCTTATTCGGAAGAAAACTAACCGGCCAAATAAGAAAGATATTGATGCAATCCCTTCAATAGGACTTTACGTGATGAAAACCGTTAGCTGGTTGATTGAGCAAGGCATTTTCGATGCTGATGCAGCGTTTATTGCAGAATTAAAACGACACAGTTGCCCCTATAAAACTGTTAAATATCTAGAGTTTCAGCCTAGGACTGCTAGCGACTACTTTCCAGATCACGATTGTGTCTTGTTTAGAGGGTCATTAGCTTTAGGACGCGATATGCTTCGGACCACATGGGTTCCAGGCGTCTACATGGATCAAAAGAACCTTAGCTGCACAAACTACTACGCCCATTTTGGTAAATATCTGTTGAATGACCGCTACTTCATTCTGCCTTTGGCCGAACTCATCAGAAGAAGAAGAGAAATTCTCGATTACTTTGACTCCAACGGCGAGCTGTTTATTCGTCCAGATAGCAACATGAAATTGTTCCGTGCAGGTGTGTTCGACCTGCACAGGTTAAACACTATAGAAGCTATAAGCAGCGAACTGCGGCGAGAGAAAACAACGCTAGTACTCGTTGGAGAAAAGAAGCCTATCAAAAGAGAGTGGCGATTTTTTGTCTATAAAAATGAGATTGTTACCGGCTCTCTTTATTTAGTAGGAGAAGAACAAATAAACGAGAGAATTCAGGGCGGCTATCTCGAAGCGTACGTTGCGAAAGTGCTTAACCAAGTGGACTGGTATCCAGAGATTCTGTACACCCTAGATATTTGCGAATCTGCAGGAGAGCTGTATGTTCTAGAACTGGGCTCTTTCAGCTGCGCAGGAGAGTACGGCTGTGATTTGAGCTTGATCGTCGAAGCAGGTGTAAGAGCAGCGCAGGAAGATTGGTCTGACATCAATGGATAATAGGAATAGTTTTTAGCCGCTCAAGCTTAGGACCTTGCTGTTGTTTGTGGAGGCTAGCTTTCATCAATTACAGCATCACGATCCAGCAACAGCAGGTTACGTAGCTGGTCAGTATCTAGCTCAGTAAGCCACTGTTCCCCGGCACCTACGACCTGTTCAGCCAGCGCTTTTTTGCTGTTGATCATTTCGTTGATGCGTTCTTCTAGGGTGCCAGTGCAGACAAATTTGTGGACCTGCACGTTCTTTTTTTGGCCGATGCGGAAGGCTCGGTCAGTGGCTTGGTTCTCGACGGCGGGGTTCCACCAGCGGTCGAAGTGGAAGACGTGGCTGGCGCGGGTGAGGTTGAGTCCAACACCGCCTGCTTTGAGTGAGAGGATGAAGACTTTGGGACCGTTGGGGTCGAGTTGAAAGCGGTCTACCATTTCTTCTCGTTTGGATTGAGACGTGCTGCCGTAAAGAAACATAGATTCGGTGCCGAGACGATGTTCTAGGTGGCGGCTGAGGAGTTTTCCCCACTCGGCAAACTGGGTGAAGATGAGGGCGCGATCGCCTTCTGCCACAGCCTCTTCTAACATTTCATCTAGCCGCTGCAATTTTCCTGAGCGCCGAGACTTCCCTAGGCTATCCTGCTTTAAAAATTGCGCTGGATGATTACAGATCTGCTTGAGCTTCACCAGCAAACCCAAAATCATGCCGCGCCGCTGTACCCCAGTCGCTTCATCAATTTCACCTAGCGTGTTGTCTACTAGCTTTTGGTAGAGCCGAGCCTGCTCAGAAGAGAGTCCGCAGAATACGGTCATTTCTTGCTTTTCTGGCAAGTCTTGGATGATGGTACGGTCAGTTTTGAGTCGGCGGAGGATGAAGGGTTGGACAAGCGATCGCAGTGTCTTCAAAGAATCCGTATCACCATATTTTTCAATCGGGGTGGCAAAGCGACGCTTAAAGAAGTTAAGCGGACCCAAATACCCAGGATTGAGAAAGTCCATAATGGCCCACAGCTCAGAAAGCCTGTTTTCTACCGGTGTCCCGGTGAGTGCAATCCGAAACTCGCTCTCGATTTCTCGTACGGCTAAAGACTGCTTAGCTGTGGGGTTTTTGATGTTTTGAGCTTCGTCAAGCACCATGCCCCGCCACTCAATCCGTTTGAGATCTTTGAGATCGCGCTGAACGAGTGTGTAGCTGGTGATTACTAAGTCCAGCTTTTCTACCGCTTTCACTAGGGCAGAGCCTTTCGGCCGTTTATCGCCGTGATATACCAGCGTCGCAACTTGATTGGGGGCAAACTTACTGACCTCTCGTTTCCAGTTGGAGAGTACCGAGGTCGGGCACACCAGCAACACCGGCCCTCCTAACGCTTTTTCCTGCTTGAGATAGAGCAAAAAGGCAATGAGCTGAACTGTTTTACCCAAGCCCATGTCGTCGGCTAGGCAAGCACCCAATCCCCACTGCTCCAAAAAAGAAAGCCAGGAAACACCCTTTGCCTGATACGGGCGGAGCTCTCCGGCAAAGCCATCTGGCTCACTCATTTCTTCTAGGCTTTGATTCCCCGTCGTCATGGTGGTGATCAGTTCATCCAGTTTGCCGGAGGCGTCGAACTTCACGACGGGAAGCTTATCGATCAGCTGGTTATCGCCTGTGCTGATACGAAGTGCTTCTTCCACAGAAAGTTTGGTTTGCCCTTTTCGCTTTTCAAAAAAGTCCTTGGCGGCCCGCACGTCTTGAGGCCGTAGCTCTACCCACTGACCGTTGATTTCAACCAGCGGCGTTCCCTGGGTGATTAGTTCTTCAAACTCGGCTTTGGTCAGGGTCTGCCCACCTACGGAAATATCCCATTTGAAGTTCAGCAGGCTCTGCAAGCCGAGCCGTTGCGTTTTGGGCGGGGCCGTTGCGCTAATTTGTAATCCTAGTCGGCTAGCGCCTACTTTGTTGGGATCGACTAAGTTGTCTGGCAAAATGACGCCGAAGCCGCTGTCTTGAAGTTTCCAGGCCGTCATTTTGAGGAATTGAAACGCTTCAATCGGCCCTAAAACGCATTCCTTAGGGCTGGGGTCGATCAGGGTTTGCTTGATCGGTTCGTATAGTCGGGTGGCTCTACCCAATCCGCCCAGGAGCGTTTCTTGAGGGGCTTCAACGGTTCTGTCTTGATAGCTCAGCTCGTCAGTGGGATTTTGCCAAATCAAGTCGGCGTCTACTTTGCAATCGCTATCGTCAATGGCTTGGAGCCCGTAGCGTAGCGTCCAGTCTTGAGTGCCTGTGGTAGGGGTAATGAGCGTAAAGCAGGTGCGATAGCCTTGGGCAATGTCTGTGAGATTTTGGAGGGGGGCAGTCCAGGTGTTGATGGCATCGTTGAGCCGGACGACGCCTGCAGGGGTGCTTTCAAAGTGGGGGTCGGCTGTGCCGAGAGAGTCTAGCCATTCTCTTAATGGGAGGTCTTTGCTGAGTGGGGCAGCGGCTGGAATGGTGCTGTTTTGGGCGATGCTGCGGACTTGAGCATCGACGACGGTTTCGAGAAAGTCGCGGACTAGGCTGTCTTTAGAAGTGGGCAAATCTATTTTGAGGAGAGATGCTTTTTTGGGGCCGGGTGTGGGGTAGCTGCGGCAGATTAAGGGGAGGCGATCGCAAAAATCTTTCAGCCTCGCTTGGTCTGTCGCGCTATCGAGTAAAAGCTGCCACTGGGCGATCGCACCTTTTTTATCCCCTCTTACCACTGGCACAAACTTGCCCCTAGCCAGCAAATCTAAACACCACCGCGTCAGATGCGACCAGTAGCGCAAGTCATCGCCTACAAACTCACTGCCTTCTGACTGACCTAACGGCAGCGCGCTCAAAAACTTCAGTGCAGTCTGTGCCTCTAGCGTCGCACCAGAAACCTGCCACGGATACAGCACAAATGAATCGGGCAAGTCCACAGTTTCAGCGGCAGCTTCTGTAGAGAGTGTCGGTAATATGCCAGCTGCTTCAAACTTGGTTGGTAATACAACGACATGGGACTGCCAGCTTTTTTTCTGTCTTCCACCAGAAGCCGTTTTTGAGGCCGTTTTGGCTGCGGCCTTCTTTTTAGCTGGCTTGATGTGTTCTTGCATCCAAGACAGATCAAGCGCTTCACTGCTTTTTTGAAAGCTATTGGTCAGTGCCTTTTGGTCTAGCTGATAGGGCTGTTCTGCAACTTCGGGCACTGCCTCATCTGTCTGCAAAGCAGCGATGTCGACCGGTAGCGCCTTACGCCAGGTTTCTCCCCAGAGGAAAAAACGCTGGAGATTGGGTAACCAGTTGCCGTGTAAAGTTGCCATGAAAACAAAAAGCTCAACAAATATCAGCGCATCAGCTACCTGTAGGGTTTCGTGAACACGCTGGCTACAATTTTAAGGATCAACGGACGCTACGATTCAAACTGCTCGTAGGCTGCAACAATTCGCTGCACTAGGGCATGACGCACCACATCCGCCTTCGTCAGCTGACAAAATTCAATGCCGTCTACCTTGGCCAAAATTTTTGTTGCCTTGGCCAGCCCAGACTCTTGATAGCCGGGGAGGTCAGTTTGAGTCACATCACCAGTGACGACCATACGCGAGTTGAACCCTAGGCGGGTCAGCACCATTTTCATCTGCGCGGGTGTGGTGTTTTGGGCCTCATCCAAAATAACGAAGGCATTGCTAAGGGTACGCCCTCGCATATAGGCCAACGGTGCCACCTCAATAATGCCGCGTTCCATCAAGCTCGGAATTTTGTCGGGTTCAAGCAGTTCATGCAGCGCATCGTATAGCGGTCGCAAGTAAGGATTCACTTTTTCTTGCAGGTCACCGGGCAAAAATCCGAGTTTTTCACCAGCTTCTACTGCTGGACGCGTCAAGATCAGCTTTTCGTATTCCTCATTCATCACCGCTTTGACAGCGACCATTGCGGCTAGGAAGGTTTTACCTGTACCTGCGGGTCCTGTACAAAAGGTGAGATCGCTGGTGCGCAGAGCTTTAATGTACTGCTGCTGGCGGAATGTTTTAGCTCGAATAACCTGACCCCGCCGGGTGGTGGCCACGATGTCTTTTTGGATGGATTGAAGTTCTGATTCTCGATGGGTGTCGAGCGCATGAATGGCCGTGAGGACATCGGTAATGGCGATTGCCTGCCCCTGACTCCAGGTGGGCTCTAGCGTTTCAACAATTTTGCGAACCCGTGCAACTTGGCTTTCGGTGCCGATAATGTTCAGCTCGCTACCCCGCAACACAACTGTTGCGCCCGTTTGCTTGGCGATGCGTTTGATATTTTCTTCGTGAGGTCCGGCGAGTGCGATCGCATTCTCAGAACTCATCAAGCCAAGCTTGTAAGGATTTCCCATGCAATTATTAATTTGAAGATTTCTATGGTCTACAGCTTTTACACATCTGCTTGCCTTGAGTCCCAAGAAATACAGTGAGTCCTCAAAAATAAGAAAGCTGTCTTAATGCTCAAAAACCAAAAGAGCGCGACACTTCACATGCCTGCACTCTTTTAATCTAACGCTTTTAATCAAGTTTTTTGAGTCAGCAACTATCTTGGCTCAAAGCAATTCGCTTACTCAGTCTTAGGCTTTTTCTTAGGGGGTGCAGGATTAGTACTCGGACGAGGGGGTCTTCTATCACCCCCACCACGTCTGCCGCGATCGCCACCACGCCCTCTGCCACCGCGATCTCCCCCTTCTCGGTCAGACTTCTCCGGCTGAGGCTCACCAAATACGCTGAGATTAACCAGCTGATCGTTCAGCTTTCCAGATGCCATCAGGGCTTGGCGAACGGCCTTAATATTGCGGCCACCTCGGCCAAATACCCGGCCTTTGTCTTCATCTTCATCAAAAGCAGCTCGCAGCCAGAGCTTTTTACCGCCCGCTAGAGACTCTTGGTGAAACTTGAGCGCTTCTGGCTTATCCAGAAAAGGCGCCATCAGAAAACGCGCTAATGCTTCGTAATCGGCCATTTACTTGAGCTGTTCGTATACGTTTGCTTTCTTGAGAATGCTTTCTACCGTTTTTGTGGGTTGAGCACCTTCTTTCAGCCACTTTACGATGGCGGGTACTTCTAGGCGAGTTTCGTCCGTTCTAGGGTTGTAGAAACCGAGCTCTTCCAAAGGGCGACCGTCGCGGCGAGTCTGAGAGCGCATTGCGACGATACGATAGCTAACTTCGCGCTTTTTACCGTAGCGCTTGAGGCGAATCTTGATCATGCGGATTGATAACGGCTGAGCCGAACAGATAGTTGTGTAGTTAACAGCTTATTTAGTAGCACATGGGCTAGCTAGAGCACTCGATTTTAGCACTCACCGGGAGCGGCAGGCAAAGCGACCCTCAAACCACTCTCATAAAAGCGGACAAAGGCAGATTTCTCATAAAGCTACTTTCACGTAGTCCACTAAGACATGCGAAAACCACCCATAGGCGGTCTTCGCATGTCTTATTTTCAAATAAAGCTCGGGGTTTTTCTAAAGCTCGGGGTTTTTCTAAAGCTCGGGCGCTTAATCTTCATGGTCTTCAAACGGATCGCTGAGCTGCTTTGCGGGTGGGCCAAACGCTGTGTATACCGCGTATAGGGTGAAGGCCCCTACAATCGATGCAACCGAAACAATAAGAACTGTTGCAGAATCTAAGTTTTCCATTTAGTTTTTTCCTTGATTTCCTCTATGATATTACAGAATATAAAGTAAGTTTACCTCTGGTCTCCTCATGGCACAGCAAACGAAACTGGGCAATTTGTTAAAGCCCTTGAATTCTGAATACGGTAAAGTTTCCCCAGGCTGGGGCACGACTGGCGTAATGGGTGTATTCATGGTTCTTTTCCTCGTGTTCTTGCTGATCATCCTCCAGCTGTATAACTCTTCTTTGATCATTGAGAACGTAGATGTAGATTGGAGAAGCCTAGGTGGCTAGTTCTGTTTAGAAAAGCTGGAGGGCAGTAAAGTCCCAGGTTTTTTGCAGGTGGGTTTTATCAAGTCAGACAAACCCAAGATTTGAAAGGGCAGGTGTGTGAGCGCACCTGCCCTTTATACTTTTAAGCAAACGTTGCTGGATACTTTTCAAGAATGAACATCTTTGGAATTGGCCTGCCTGAGATGGGCCTGATTATGATTGTGGCCTTGCTGGTGTTTGGACCTAAAAAGCTGCCGGAAATTGGTCGGAGTATGGGTAAGGCCCTAAAAGGGTTTCAAGATGCCTCGAAAGAGTTTGAGACTGAGTTCAAAAAGGAAGCCGAGCGGATTGAAAAAACGGTGGCCGAGCCGATGAAGGCAACGTTGGAGAAGCCTAGAGCAATCGCACCCGACAGCACCACTGCCGAGCCTACCGAAGCCGAAATTGTTGAAGAGCCTGCCGCCGCTGACGAAGCTCAGTCTGCCTAGATAACCAAAAATGACAGGGAACTCTCCATCCGCAGAACCAGCCCTTGTGCTGCCAAGACTCATCGTCGGTTTGGGCAATCCAGGCGCAAAGTATGACCGTACTCGTCACAATATTGGCTTTGAGATAGTCGATGCCTTAGCCAAGAGCTTTCCAGGGGTTGCGTTGGCAGGTAATAAGCGATTTCAGGGTGAAACGGGCGAGTTTCGGAGTGCGGGCGATCGCATCGTTTTACTAAAGCCAACCACCTACATGAACAAATCCGGCCAGTCTGTTCGGGCCGTTTTGGACTGGTACAAACTCGAACCAGCGGCTGTGCTAGTGGTATACGACGATATGGATTTGCCAGTGGGCAAGCTACGCATGCGCCTGTCTGGCGGAGCCGGTGGCCACAATGGTATGAAGTCAATCATTGCTCACCTAGGCACTAAAGAGTTCCCCCGTTTGCGTATCGGCGTTGGCAGTGCAGATAAAAGCGGTGACCCGGATGGGGCGGTCGTCTCTCATGTGCTGGGTCGCTTTGCGCCAGAAGATAGAAAAATTGTCGATGCCGTTATTCCAATGTCAGTCGATGCGATTGATTTGGGCCTGCGTAAAGGGGTAGAGCGTTCGATGAACCTCTACAATGGCCGCGAAGTAGAGCTTTAAGTCGTCTGAGTTACTGTTTTTCTGACGGTTGCTTTCAGATTATCTCAGAGTGTCTGAATGTTAAGCGTTGAAGAAGTTGAGAAGCGATCGCACACACCCCTCACTCGCCTCCTCCGGCACAAAATGACCACAGTCAAGCGCTTCTCCCTGCACATCTTTTGCATGCTCACGCCACACCGCTAGCACATCATAATTTTTCTCCATTGCACCTTTTTTGCCCCAAAGCACTAGCAGTGGGCAGGCGATTTCTTGCTCTAAATCCGCTTCATCATGCGCTAGGTCAATGCTGGCCGCAGCGCGGTAGTCTTCGCAGGTGCCGTGAATCACTTCAGGGCGGCGAAAGCAGCGTAGGTATTCGCTCATTGCTTTATCACTGAAGGCATTGAGATTGCTGCTCCAGCGATGGAGTTTGGTGGTGAGGTAGTAGTCAGGGTTTTGGCCAATGAGCGTTTCGGGGAAGTTGTCTGGCTGGATGAGGAAGAACCAGTGCTCGTAGAGGGTGGCCATCTGTTGGTGGATGGTTTTGAAGATGTGGTGAGTGGGGACGATGTCGAGGACGGCGGCGCGGGTGACCCGCTGTGGGTGGTCGAGCAGTAGACGATGAAGGACGCGGCCACCGCGATCATGTCCGGCAGCCATGAAGGTATCGAATCCTAGATGGCTCATGAGATCGACGAGGTCTTGAGCGGTGGTGCGTTTGGAGTAAGTGCTGTGCGCCGGGTCCGAGGGTGGGCAGTCGCTGTCGCCATAGCCGCGTAGGTCTGGGCAGATGATGGTGAAGTGCTGGGCCAGCGCTGGGGCTACTTTGTGCCACATGACATGGGTTTGTGGGTAGCCGTGGAGCAGTAACAGGGGTGGGCCGCTGCCGCCGATGCGGGTGTGGAGTGTGATGTTATCAACAGTAATTTTTTGGACGCTGAAGGTTTCAAACATCTTGACAAACCATGATTGACGCTAAATCGAGTAAAACAGAGAGAGGGCGATTCGCCACGAACGTTTCATAAGGAGTTGTGCAGGTGGACACCACAATTATTCGCCAAGGTGAGCTGGTTGGTCGCGGCATTATGGCCTATGAGACGACGGAAGAAGTGGGTTCGGTCGCGCACCTGTTAGTGGACATGAAGACTGCTGTGGTCACTGGGCTGACTTACAAGCCGCCGGGGTTGATAGGCCGAAAGCAAGCCCTAGACTGGAGTCAGCTGGTGAAAATTGGGGGCGATCGCATCGTCATCCAAACAGAGGTCCCTGAAGCGGTCGCGTCCCAGCTATCTGCCGCCCAAGACATTACAGATTTGGAAGTATGGACCGACGGCGGCGACCACATTGGCCATATCGTCGATGTGTGCTTTGACCAAAGCAGAGGCCAAGTGCAGCAGTATTTATTCGCGTTGAAGGTTCAAGAATCTTCCAGTGATTCGGCAGATGCTGACCCGTCAATTGTGGAACTGTTTGGCGAAGAGGCCGACACCTTTGATGAAACTGAGATGGTGCAAAAGACCCGTGTGTATCAGCTGCTGCCGCAGACCATTATCAGCGCAGGGCGTAAGCGGGTGATGATTGCTGAGGAAGCGGCAAAAGAGGTAGAACCCTATGCGCAACTGCTAGATTTGACGGCTGCCAAAGCCGCCAGTAGCTTACGTGCGGACTGGCAAGAGACGTTGCCGACCCAGCTGCCTGAGATGCCGACAGACTTTAATGAGCTGTTGAAAAAAGGACAGTCTTTGGTGGGGCAAGTGGGTGAACGGGTGAAGCAAACGGCTAAAAAACTGACAGATGAACAGCTAGCCGAGCGTGAGTTTGGCGAGGCAGGAACGCTACCTGAAATTACTGAACAGCTGCAAGAGAAGACCGACAAGGTACGGCAGCAGATGCAAGAACGGCTAGAGAAAGCGAGAGAAAAGGCGCAGGATCAGCTGGATAAAAGTGGCTTAGAAGAGCGATTGGATAAGACCCTAGGGAAAACGTCCTTGGGGCGATCACTCAACAAACAGCTCGATCGATTCAAGCGCCCTCAAGCGCCCACAGAACCGATTGATGTGGACTCATTCGAGGTTTGGGAAGATGACTGAATGCAGGTGATCAGCTGCTCAAAATCTTCTAGTGCCTGCTGCGGTTCTCTCAGTGCGAAGTGAGCGAGGCAACGAGTGACAAACAGTTCTTTGCGAGATGGATTTAGTTGGGCGATCGCCTTGTCTATATCTGCCAGTGCGCCGATAACATCTTGCGACTGGAAGCGAAGCTGGCTACGAGCACAATAGACTATTCCATAATCAGGCGACTGTGCGATCGCCCCTTCAAAATCCTCCTCGGCTTTCGCAGCCTCTCCTATTTGCACATACAGCTTCCCCCGACGATAAAGCGCAGTCGCTGTGGGCACTAATTCAAGCGCTGTTGTGTAGTCATCAATAGCTGCTCTTAGATGACCCTCACTGGCTTTGACCTCAGCTCTGTGCCGATAAAAAGCTGCGTTATCAACCGGCAAATCAGCCGTTGCTTTGTAGTCAGCACTTGCTTGTTCAGTGCCTTTACATCCAGCCGCCCGATTGAAATAGAGTTCAGCGAGCTGTGCGTCAAGTGTGATCGCTTGGTCATAGTCCACGTTGGCCGCCGCTGAGTCTCCCAGTAGCTGAAAGATATTTCCTCGGTTGTTATAAGCTTCTGCAAAGTCGCGGTTGATCTGAATGGCGCGAGAAAAGTCGGCTTGAGCCTGTTCTAAATAGTTGAGATAAAAATAGGCAAGGCCGCGATGGTTGAATGCTTCAGCGCAGTTGGGAATTGCCGCGATCGCCCGGTCCAAATCGGTAATGGCCAGCGCTGGCCTGTTGCTGCGTAGCCGCGCAAACCCTCGCCATAGATATCCCTGCGAAAAGGTGGGATGTAGAGCGAGGGCCTGGGTGAAGTCTGCGATCGCCCTCGCAAAATCCCCCGTATCCAAATGCACCAGCCCCCGGCATCCGTAGCTTTGGGCTGAGCCGCCCGAGCGAGTCACGCTTTGGTCCAAGTCAGCGAGTGCTTGCGTATGCTCGCCCAGCCGCCGATACGCATTGCCCCGATGAATGTAAATTTCTGTGAGCTTAGTGATTAGCCACTCGGCTGGAATTGCTGATGAGGTGGGCGGCTGATGGATTAGATGGGTGAAGTCTGCGATCGCCCGTTCGTATTCTTCCAGTCGACACAGAGCGCAGCCGCGATGATAAAAGCTTTGAGTGGCCGTTACTTCAACTGCTGTCACTTCAGAGGTGCTCAAGGCTCGCTCAGACATTTGAGTCGGGCTTAACTTTGGGACCTGCTGAAGAATGGCGAGCGATAGGCGGATGGCTTGAGAGAACTGGGCGATCGCTCGTTCAAACGCCTGTAGCTTAGCGAGTTCAACGCCTTTCGATAAAAAATGTTTAGCCGTCTCCACTGTTTGTGGAACCGGGCTCACCAGAATTTCAGCGGCAAAATCAGCCGTCATTGCCAAAAATCTCTACTGTTTCTAACTAGGGAGCGAAAAATGACGAAATGATTGGGTAGATGGTTAATACACTACGTCAAGGTCGCTAATTCCCTCAACCGTAAATGGCTGAATATGCAATCAGGCAGACG
>JBCBDN010000080.1:0-13757 GCA_038529685.1 Cyanobacteria bacterium J06598_1
CCTTTAATGCGACTCACATAGTTGGTTATCACTTCTTGCCAGCGGAAGTTTGAACGCATAGGCGCATTGCCCACAGTGAGCCACTTGTCTTGAAAAAATTCCCATGCCAAGGAGTCAACGTCAAAATCGAACGCCTGACCTAGCGTTTGCTTCACTTCTGAATCTGC
Source organism: Cyanobacteria bacterium J06598_1 (assembly GCA_038529685.1). GTDB lineage: Bacteria > Cyanobacteriota > Cyanobacteriia > Phormidesmidales > Phormidesmidaceae > Phormidesmis. The sequence goes on from JBCBDN010000080.1 coordinate 168, forward strand.
TAGCAGGCGCTTGAGCGGTTTTTTGAATTCGTGCTGTATCAGCTCGCTGGGCAATCCTCCATTTTCTAGTTCCTGCTGAAACACAGTCAGGAAAGATTTAGCTGACTGTGCGATTGCTTCTTGCAAAGGTTCTGGTGCATTTTTTGCCAACTCTGCTGTAACACTGTTCTTTAAAAAATCCTGACAAAAACTTTGTGCAGTTGGACCCAAAAAATCTTTAACGACCCATTCACCTACTTTGAGCGCGGTCGCAGCTGTAAAAAGGTCTGTCATGTTTAGAAAAGTGCGATCACCTACCTCGCAAATATGCCATCAATCGACAAAAGTTGCTGTGAACCAGCCCTCATCCAACCCCATTCGCACAAAAACTTAAACATCACCCCTTCACCGCCGCCACCATCTCCTCAATAAACCTCACCTGATCCCAACTATTGCGCCTCTGCGATAGCCCCAACCGCACCACCACCAGCTCACAGCTCGGCACCACCGTCACAAACTGCCCCTGAAACCCCGCCGCCAAATACGCATCCTGCGGCCACCCCCCATCGCCATTCCGCCCCCTATCCGTAAACGAATTCGGCACCCCGCGCCAAAAATGCGCCCCATAAAAATCCGCCGCAGCACTCGGCGCAGTAGAATACGCCACCCACCCCTCCGGCAAAATCCGCTGCCACGCGCCCTCACAGTCCCAACACCCATCCTGCAAATACAGCAGCCCAAACTTCGCCCAGTCCCGCGCCGTCGCATACATAAAAGACGAGCCCAAAAACGTCCCCGCCGTATCCGACTCCAGCACCGCACTCGTCATCCCAATCCGGTCAAACAAAGCCCGCCGGGGAAATGAAAAATGGTCTGCAAGCTCACCACCCACCGCCTCTCGAATGAGCTGACACAGCAAAACAGTGCTGCCACCCGCATAAGAAAATGTATCGCCAGGAACCGTCTGCAGCGGACGCTGCGCTGCATAGCTTGCGCTATCACCTACCTGAAATAGCATCGTCAGCACATCAGAAAAAGGATTGCCATACTCCTCAGAAAAGGTGAGCCCGCTGCTCATGCGCAGCAAATGGCCTACCGTAATCTCTCGGCGGGAGTCATTTCGCCATGCGGGGAACAGATCTTGTGAATCGAGAGAAAGCTTGCCCTGCTGCACCAAAATGCCCACTAGCGCATTCACCACACTCTTCGCCATCGACCAGCCTGCTAGCGGTATCTGAGCCGAAAACCCCGGTGCATACTGCTCTGCAATTACGACGCCCTTATGTACAACAACAACTGCCCGCGTTCGGGCAGCCCCCTCTTTAAAGAATGCTCGTGAATCCTCTACAAAAGCGCCTTCAACTGCCTTTGTTAATCGGACTGCATCGATTTCGGGTGGGATTTCTTTTGCGGCTGGTAGGCTTTGATTTTGAGAAGAGACAGGCTGTGATTTTTCTGTGTGAGAGGATTGCGATCGCACTTCATCTACACTACGCCCCAACACCAACGTACTTCCCAACCCAGGCCGATACAGCGCCACACTCTCAAACTTACCCAAGCAAGACACCTTTACCGTTTTGTTTTGCCTGTCTACTTGGGAAGTCAGCAGTCGTAGTGGCAGCAGTCCATCCACTGCCAAATCTTCTTTTAGTAGGGCTGCTTCAGTGCGACGGCTTACAAACACTCCCGAGCACAACAGCTTTGCCTTGTAAGCCGTTGCCGTTTTGAGTAAGCGAGATAAATAGGAAAGAACTTTATAATCTCTAAACACCGTTACCCTCAACCCCCTAAGCCTACAGTTACCAACCTACCTCGCCCTGCGGGCACTCCTCCCAAGAGGAGATCTGTCCCGGCTGTGCATCTGAAGGTGATCCAGTAGCCTTTATCTACCTATCCTGAAGTAAATCCCCTTTTGGGAGGGGTGGCGCGTAGCGACGGGGTGGGTCGGTAACGTAGGCCCCTATCCGATTTTTAAGGCTCTCGGACTTATACATACACGGGAGCCCAACGCTATCTTCACCAACAGCTCAATCTACTCAGCCTCAAGCCTTACAAGCCACTAGCGTTCGATGTCGCGGATCGGTCTCGGCAGAAACAACCGTTTCAAACCCGCTCTCACGCAGTGCCGCTTCTACGTCAAACGTATAGTAATCATCGCTCCAAGGCTCCGTGCTTTTCATCAGCGTGAACAGCACAGGCGGCAGATTTTGGATCACGGCAGACTGTGGATTGTTATCGAAAATGGCAAGGCAGCCACCGGGACGCAGAAGCCGGTGCGCTTCTTGAAAAACGCGCGACGTAATGTTGCGCGGCAATTCATGCATTACAGCCTGAAGCGTGATGACATCAAAAGATTCGCTCGGTAGGCCGGTTTCTTCTGCCTTGACATGTAGCCATTCAGCGATGCTGTCATCGTCATTGCGCAAGCGGGCAATCGAGAGCATGTAGGGCGATAAATCTAGCCCAACTGTTCGAGGAGGTTGCGTTTGCCTACTGGCATAGTGGGCGTGTAGCGCCCGAGTAGAGATGCCTACCGAACAGCCAATATCGAGTACGTCTTGAACTGGGTCGGGTGCGTATTGGTCGATCATCTCGAAAAACTGACCGCGCATTCGCTGCTGTGCGGCTTGCCAGGTTATTGCTTCTTTTGGCCATACGCGTAGCGCCATCGCGTAGGTTGCTGACTCGGCCTCAAAAGCAGCTTGCCAGCACAGGTTTCCGTTTTTGTAAGCGTGAAAAGGTCGCTTGTAATAGTCGGGATAGTCGGTGATGCTTGGGTTGGCGATGGTGTTGAGAGTTTGTTCTGCGCCGGTGTGTGCGATCGCCTTCTCCAACGCCAAAACATTCTCTTTCCACGGAATGTTGTTTTTCTCGGCGGTTTTAATCATCACTCGCCGTGCCTGCGACTTCATCACCGCATAAATCGGCTTGGTGCGAATCAACACATTCACAAAGCGAGAGAGCAGGTCATCACCTGTCCAGGCCGGTTTTGCTTGACTGTTCATAGGCTCTATCCCCCACAGGCTTTCCCCACGGCTCACCGAACCCCTCAATCTTACGAGATGGCAACAGACCTGCTCACAGCGGCGATTGACTTCGTAATATTAATCTTTTCGGTGAGTTAGCATTGACAGAGCCCCCCTTTCTAAGACACATTCTATTGCTCGCTTGGTAGCGTGGTGTGTTTCCCCGAGTTCGGGGGAGCATCTCTGATCCAGCACATTCTAGATTTCGACTCAGAAGATTGTTGTGCATCTTGCTTCAGAGCCCCGAATTCGGGGACGGGGGCCTCCGTCAGGTCGGTTCCCACCCTATGCCGAAATATCTCGCCAGCGGCATCGAACTCAAGAACAAAGCCCTCCCAAGAGGACCAAGTACCTTACAGATAATTAAACTCACTTACAGCATTGCTAGCCGCTCTTTCACCAGCGATGACTGCTTTTCCGCCTCAGCCAGTGCGTCTCGTGCACCCTGGATCACATCAGCCGGTGCTTTATCTACAAAGCCCTTATTCCCCAAGCGACCGTTCAGAGACTTCATATCGCCTTCCGCCTTCGCCAAGTCCTTCTCTAGCTTTGCTCGCAGCGCATCGACATCCACCACGCCGGTCAGCGGAATCAGTACCTGCACCGTGCCGGTTACGCCTGCAAACATTTTGCGATCGTCTGCATCCGCACCTTTATTCAAGGGCTGGTCAGAATCTTGCCTGATGATGTCTGCTGGTGTTACGCCTGTGGGCATGGGCTGCACGTCGGGCGTTTCAGCTTTATTGTCATCTTCAGCAGATGGCTTGGCTTCGTATACCTCGGCAGGTTTGCTGATGGCCTGTGCGGCAGGGCGCGGAGCCGTTGTACTCTCGGGCTCTCCGGTCATTTCGTTCCAGGCGGATTTTAGTTCGGAAAGGACGCGATCGCGATTCTCTGCCCTAAACCCTTTCTTCGACAAAAACTGAGCCGTATAGAACAGTCCCACCAGCTGAAACAGCCATCTGAGACCCACATCATCAATCGCATCGAGCATCGAGTCGAGCACTTTGTAGGTCATCGCGGTGCCTAAGATAATCGCCAGCGACAGCGCCGGTTTTTTATAGCTGCTAAAGAATCCGTCAAAGTAGCGGGTTGGCTGCTCCAAGAACTGCAAAATTGCTTTGTACGCCTTCTCCCAAACCTCATCGGTTTCCGAGATTTCGTATTTGGCTAAGCCATCTGTTGAAGACACTGAACGGCTAGTGGAAGAGACTCTCTCTTTTCCAGAAGGTGTACTAGGCGGCGTAGTTTCAACAATCTCTACCGCTTCTGTGACTGAAAGCGTTTCGGCCACCTCAGCTTCAGCGGGCGCTAGGTCCGTACCCAGAATATTCAACGTCTCTAACCGTGCTACTGCTTCAATGTAAGGCCGCGTTGAGTTCAATACGCTCAACTCACTGTCGCTATCTGTTTTCAAAATCGCCTCAATCTTCGCAGAAGGCTTCACGCCTGCTTCTGCTCGCAAGTTGCGAATTGTCCGAATCACATCAATCAACAGATCAAACTGTTGTTCTAGCTCTGTATTAATCTGTTGTGAATTCACCTCTGGATAGCGCTGCAAGGCCAAACAATCTTCTTCACCAATGCCGGTTAGCGTGTGCCAAATCTCTTCTGTAATATGTGGCATCAGCGGATGCAACAGTTTGAGAATGCCTTCGAGCACGTGGGCTAAGGTTTGCAGTGCTGTTTGCTTAGTGTCCCCTTCGCCGTACAGACGAGGCTTCACCAGCTCAATGTACCAGTCACAAAAATCACCGCGTGTGAATTCGTATAGCTCCTTAGAAGCTTCGCCCATGCCGTACTTATCGAGATAGGTGCGGGTGCGCTCAATGGTTTGGTTGTAGCGAGAGAGAATCCACTGGTCGGCTAGCTCTAGCTCGCCTGCGGTGCCGGGTTTGCCCAGCTCGGCAGGCGTTTGTCCGCCCAGGTTCATCATCACAAAGCGGGAGGCGTTCCACAGCTTATTGGTGAAGTTGCGTGAGGCTTCTACCGCGAGCGACTCGTCTTTGGTGCGGTCGTAGTCGAGGCGAATATCTTGGCCCGCGCCTGCCACTTCGCGAATCAGGGTGTAGCGCAGCGCGTCGGTGCCGTACTTGTTGATCAGTATTAGCGGGTCGATGCCGTTGCCCTTGGACTTCGACATTTTTTGGTTTTTTTCATCTCGCACCAGGCCGTGGATGTACACCGTGTCGAAGGGCATGTGGCCGGTGAAGTGGCCTGCCATTAGGGTCATGCGCGCCACCCAGAAAAAGATAATGTCGAACCCGGTGACTAGGGTTTGAGTCGGGTAGTAAAACTTGTAGTCGGGTGCTTCGGTGTTGGGCCAGCCCAGGGTGGACATGGGCCAGAGGCCAGAAGAGAACCAGGTGTCGAGTACGTCGGGGTCTTGGCGCAGCTGAATGTCGTCACCAAATTTGGCCTTGGCTTTTTCCCAGGCGTCGGCTTCGTTTTTAGCCACGATAAAGGGCGTATTGTCGGTGATTTCGTCGTTGCTTTGGCTGACGACGTACCAGGCCGGAATCTGGTGGCCCCACCACAGCTGCCGCGAAATGCACCAGTCGTTGAGCTTGGCGAGCCAGTCTCGATATACCTTGGTCCAGCGATCGGGCACGAACTGCGGCTCGTTTTGGTCATCGAGGGCGGCGAGGGCTTTGTCGGCCATCGGCTTGATTTTGACGAACCACTGGGTGGAGATCAGCGGTTCTACTGGGACTTTGCCGCGATCGCTATAAGGCACCGAATGCTTATAGTCTTCAATCTGCTCCATCCGGCCTTCCGCCTTCAGCTTTTCAATTACCCACTCACGCGCCTGAAAGCGATCAATCCCAACAAACTCTTCGCCCGCATTTTCATTCAGCGTGCCGTCTTTGTTCAAGATATTAATCACCGGCAAATCGTGGCGCTTGCCCATAGCAAAGTCATTCGGGTCGTGAGCGGGCGTTACCTTCACGCAACCTGTACCAAACTCCGCATCGACAAACTCATCGCCAATGATTGGAATCTCTCGCTCCGCAATCGGCAGCCAAACCTTTTGTCCGATGAGGTGCTTGTAGCGGTCATCATTGGGGTTCACCGCTACCGCCGTATCGCCCAGCATCGTCTCCGGACGGGTAGTCGCTACAATCAGCTCACCCTCTTGGCCCACCAGCGGATAGCGGAAATACCACAGGTGCCCATCTACTTCCTTGTTTTCAACCTCAAGGTCAGACACCGCCGACTGACTGGCCGGACACCAGTTCACCATGTAGCTACCGCGATAAATCAGCCCTTCTTCGTACAGCTGATTAAACGCCGTTAGCACCGCTTCTGAGAGCCCTTCATCCATTGTGAAGCGCTCGCGGCTCCAGTCTACCGAGACGCCGAGCTTGCGCAGCTGATTAACAATCGTGCCGCCGGATTCTTCTTTCCACTCCCAGGCCCGCTCTAAAAACTTTTCTCGCCCCACTGACTCACGCGTTTCCCCGTCAGCAAACTGTTCTACAACCTTTTGCTGCACTGCGATGCTGGCATGGTCCGTTCCGGGCAACCACAGCGTATTTTTGCCTTTCATTCGCTGATAGCGAACCACTGTATCGATCAGCGTCTCCTCAAAGGCGTGGCCCATGTGCAGGCTGCCCGTCACATTTGGCGGGGGAATCATTACGCAAAACGGTTCGCCGCCTTGGCTGGGATCAGCCTTAAAGACTTCCTTGTTCTCCCAGTATTCCTGCCATTTGGTTTCTGTAATGGTGGGATCGTACTGACTAGCCAGAGCTGGGGCGGAAGCGGGCGTGGTTGCAGTCATTGCGGGTGCGCTTTTCGGAGGTTGATCAATGGTCATGGTAGCAGTGATTTGAGCGTTCGTACGGTGCGGGCGAACAATCGTGAGATAAGGATGCAAAAAAGGGCCCCAACGTTGATGCGTTGGAGCCCTTTTTAAGGGGAGAGCAAGAGAATATTGCGACTCAAATTGTGGTCAGTTCCGGGGTGCCCCTTACCAAGGGGAACCGTAAGGGAGGGGTCCCGATGAGTACGCTACACGCCGAGACCCCTCCGTGCGGTGCCCCTTCGCAAGGGGCACCAAAGAAAGATCGCTCTATTCAGCAGTTTCGACGCTTGTAGGCGTTGCCGTTGATTCTGCGGCTCTTTGCTCCAAAATGGCGCGCTGACGCTCACGCAAAGATTCTGCTTGGCTGTTGATGCGGCGGCTTTGACTGCGACGGAAACCATCATCTACCTGGCCTGCACCGGAGAGCGCCCCAGCTGAGTGAAACAAGTCCCAAATATCAACGTTAGATCCACCAAAGCCACTGTTAGAATCAGCTGACTTAAAGTCTTCAGCTGTGTTGGCGATGCCGCTGTCTTGAGCGAAGGCAGGTGCGCTTGCCAGCCCCATGCCTAGCAATAGGCTCAATCCCATCAAACGTACCGCTAGCTTACTCATGAACGAACTCCAGAAGGTATAAATTTTCTTCAGTGTATCAATTAGCTTCTATATGCACACACATTATGTGCCGATCTGCGGTTCGGACTGATTTTTCTCAGGGCGAGTACTACCCAATCCGACGGCTGATCAGAGGACGGATTGTTGCCAGCGCCAGCACGCTGAAGGTAAACAGTAGACCGACAGCAAGCCCTAGGCTGATATCTCCAAACGGCGCGGCCATGACTGTACTGCCGAAGCTCCAGTCGGGGTGAAGATAAATATAGCGAATAGGTTCGATAGCGTAGCTTAAAGGATTAAGGCTAGCTACGACCTGTAGCCAAGGCGGCATAAAGGAAAGGGGTACCAACGCTGTGCTAGCAAAGAGCAGCGGTAGATTTGTGATGAAAATGACGGCCAACAGTTCGATGTGCCCCGGTAGCGCAAAGGCAAGTCCCAGGCTCAGTGCGGTTACGCCGAATACTAGAGTGAGCACAATCGCTGTCATCAGCAAAATGCCAGCAGGTCCGGGTAAGCCTGCCCCCAGTACAGCGCTAAGTGCGACAATTGCCGTCGTTTGCACCAAGCTCATGGTGGCGATGAAGAGGGCCGAGGCAATGACGATAGAAAACCGGGAGACTAGGGGCGCAACGAGTAGCCGATTGAGAAAGCCGAACTCTCGGTCGAACATGACCGGCAGGCCCGCATTGAGAGCACCCGCAAAGGCCGTAAAAACGATAATGCCCGAGCCGAGGAACTGACCGTAGTTTTGACTTTCGCCAAAGAGGCCGCTGGGCACGTTTTGAAACAGCGCGCCGAAGAGGATGAGCCACATCAGCGGCTGAATGACACCTGCGACCAGGGTGGTTGGCCGGCGCTGTAGCTGAATGAACAGACGACGAGTGAGCGCAGTGGTCTCTTGAATAAATTCTTTGGTGCCAGGGGCTTGCAGTTCAGTGGTGCTAGAAATGACAGCAGTAGGGGTTGGGGTAATAGGTTGGCTCATCAGGCAACTCAGCAATATCTATAGATAGGCTAGCGCAGATGATGTCTTTCAATCTTGACAGACTGTAATCTAGAAGGCGACTTAGGCAAAATTTAAGCTTGTGTAACTGGTTTATATCGCAATTCCGTTTTCTAAGTGAGGCTGCCCCTTCTTCCTCACTGTGTTATTGCCATTTCTTTAGGCTTTTCTGCGACGGTTCCATCAGCCTCACAGTCAGAAAGGTATTCATCGATCATGTCGTAAAAGTCTTGTTTGGCTTCAGTGGGTGTTTCTCCTCGAAAGGTTAAAACATCACGCTCTATATTAACGACACGGCCATGGAGTAATCCAGCCTCCATATCTACTGAGACTTCGCCAAGGTAGCCTTTGTATTCGACTTGATTATTCACCTTGCTACTATTCCTCGGGTCTAACGTTTGCGTTTTCTAGAAATTTCTTAAGGTCAGCGATCGCTCCTTTATCCATATTTGCTCCGTTTTTATGTGGAGCGTGAAAATAACCTCTTACGCCATTCACAATAAATTTGACCCTAGATCCTGATCCTTGAACTACCTTTCCCCCGACGCCCTGAATGAGGCTTAATATGCTTTTCCAGTTAATATCTTGCCGAGGAGGATGCTCCCAAATCTTTTCAAGTGTTTTACGTTGCTTACTGTTCACTTTTAATTTTAACGTTCTCTAGAGACCGCTCTATTTCATGCTTTGTTTGCGTTCTTTTTTGAGATCGCGAGTGCCGACTGCGGCTATTTCTGCATCCATCAGGGTGCGACCGGTGGCGGCTAGGTACACATCGTCTAAGCTTGGCTGCGATTGAGCGATGCCGAAGGTGGGGAGGCTGGCTGCTTTTAGGGCGCTTTGAACGGCGGGGAGAGCTTCGCCGCCTTTGTTGACGACGAGGTTGAGGGAGTTGCCTTGGGCGCTGTTGATGATGACATCTTGCACGAGGGGCAGCGTTGCGAGGAGGCTACGGGCTTTTTCGGCTTCGTCGTCGGTGGTGAATTCTCGAATGCGCAGGGTGATGCGATCGCCCCCTACCTGATCTTTCAAAGCCGCAGGCGTCCCCGTTGAAATTACCTCGCCTCTATCGATAATTGCCACCCGCCCGGCCAGCGCATCCACTTCTTCTAGGTAGTGGCTGGTAATCAAAATTGTGGTGCCTTCGGATTGCAGCTGCCGCAAAAATTTCCACACTGCCGAGCGACTTTCAATATCGAGCCCGACTGTTGGTTCGTCTAACACTAAAACCGCAGGCTGATGAAGTAACCCTGCTGCCAAATCTAATCTTTTCTTTTGCCCACCGGAGTAAGCGCCGGTTTTTTTATCGGCAATGTCGCTAATTTCTAGCAGACTGAGCATTTTTTCAATGCGATCTTGCAGCTGAGCCTTTGGCAAGTGATAGATAGCAGCTTGCAGCTCTAAGAGTTCGCGGCCTGTGAGAACTTTGTCTAGAGCGACTTCTTGAGCGATGTAGCCTAGCAGCTGCCTTGCGGCGCGGGGATTATTTAGCACAGAGATGCCGCTGAGCTCTAGCCGACCTGCATCGGGTGTGGTGAGGGTACACAGGCAGCGAATGGTCGTTGTTTTGCCTGCGCCGTTGGGGCCGAGTAAGCCGAAAATCTCTCCCGGTTCAATGGCGAAGGAAACGTCTTTCACCGCCTCCACTTCGCCGTAGGATTTTTTGAGATTTTCGACCAGAACAGCAGGGGGCATGACTTTGACTACGCTCAGCCACCGGGGGTACGGGGGAGCGGCAAACTAAGGAACAAGAGAGACAAAAACTGCGCTATCGGCAATGATTGTAGCGCTTGTTGTGTGTCTAGAGATTAGCCAGCAGTGCTATCCAGCAATAGGGATCGCTTGCCAAATCTGAACAGCGGCGTGAGCAAGTGCGCCTGTGCCCATGCGGGTAATTGGCAACGCATCGATCACCATGACCGCGCATAGCAGCATCATGTAGAAAATGGAGTACTTGAAGGTGCCTCTGGCGAGGTCTTTATCGTCGTAGCTGTTGCGCAATTGCCATGCTTTTTTGAGGAAGATGTAGCCGAGTGCGATCGCACCTAGTCCATACACTACCCCGCATACGCCCAGCGGATAGGCCAACAGCAGCGTCAAAGGCACTAGCCCAACGGTGTATCGCCAAATCTGCTTGGCGGTTTCTTTGTTGCCCACGACTACCGGCAGCATCGGCACATTTACCTTGGCGTAGTCTTCTTGAATCAGCATCGCCAGCGCCCAAAAGTGAGGCGGCGTCCAGACAAACACAATCGCAAAGAACACATAGGCTGCTAGAGAAAGCTCTCCAGTTACAGCGGCCCAGCCGACTAAGGGTGGAATCGCACCTGCCGCACCACCAATCACAATGTTCTGCGGCGAGGAGCGCTTGAGCCAGAAGGTGTACACGCCTACATAAACGGCAATCCCTAGCATTGCCAACCCAGCGCTCAGTAAGTTAGCGAAGCCTGCCAGCAACGAAAAAGACATCGCCGCCATGATCAGTGCGAAAACGAGCGCATCTTTGGGCTGGATGCGTCCGGAAGGAATAGGGCGATGGCGCGTCCGCTCCATGTCGTAGTCAATATCGCGATCGTATATACAGTTGATCGTTTGCGCAGAAGCCGCCGCCAATGTACCGCTGAGCAGCGTCACCAGTAGCAGTAAGGGATCTACGTGGCCTTGGGCTGCCACCCACATGCCAGCTGCTGTTTCGATCAGCAAGAGCGGAATGATGCGAGGCTTAGTGAGCTGCCAGTAGCTGCGCACGACTTGCCAAGAGTTGTCGTGCTGTCGGGAGGTCCAAATGGAAGTTTGCATAGTTTTGGAATTTTCTGAAAACATTAATAGTGAGAAAAGCTGTCGTTGTTATCCGTTAGTAACGGGTGGCGGATTTACGTGTGAGCGGTTTTTATGGCGTAAATAATCAGGCCGCGTTTTACGCCATCTCTTTCGCAATTTTGGCAGTGCCTGCTGCTGTAGAAATCCGAGGACTAACAGCCAGTGCTTCAGCGCGGTAGTCTCGCAGGGCTAGGACCGTAAAGCTCAGCAGGCAGCCCAACAGCGTCGCACCGATGGTTTGGTGAGACACCGTTAGGGGTTCAACCTGTAGCTTCAGCTTCAGCGTGGCCACACCCAAGGCAATCTGCAACAGCACCAATAGCCCAGCGCTGTTTGCCAGTATCCGTAGTGCAGGATTGAGTGCGGGCGTGCGCCACACCATAAACACCAGCAGCGTAACGGCCACCGTTGGAGGAACAACACCGCCGATGTGTGTGTTCATTACATTGCATAGGTCAGCTAGACCAAAGCACTGGTGAGCGGCCCAGCGGGAGGCCACGAGGCCACCGATGATGCTTTGGAGATATATCAGCACCGTGGCGATGAGGCCCAGCCAGGGGAGTTTGCCAGTGTTGCCGGTGGGCTGATAGGGGAGAAGAGAGAGTGCGATCGCTAGCAGCGTACAAAAGAACAAAAGCGCTGTTCCTAAGTGCGCCGTTACAATGTCAAACCTCAGCAGCTGAATCACCGTTAGCCCGCCCAAAATACCCTGCACCAAAATCAAGAACAGAGAGACCGTGGCGGCCCAAGGCATCCAGCTGGGCAACACTTTTCGGTGCCACACGCTCAAGCCCACCAGGCCAATCGCCATCAGGCCAATGAGAGAGGCATCCATTCGATGGAACCACTCCAAAAACACCTGCAAATTCATTTGCGATGTAGGCACTAGCTGGCCGTAGCACAATGGCCAGTCAGGGCAGGCGAGTCCAGCGTTCATTACCCGAGTAGCACTGCCAACAGCCATGAGGGCAAGGGTGGCAAATGCCATTTTCCAAACCCATCGCCGCACAAAAACTTGAGCCGCTGGTTCTGAATGGTGACTTTTGAAGGCAGCACTATTGGCTGAATCGCTTTGCTTTGCTGCTTTTTCGGGGAAAACAGAATTTGGAAAGCTGGAATTGGCCATAGAGAAAAGAAACGGGGTGATTTTGGGGCAAGTGAGTGTTGTTTGAACTGTATTTGAAATGTATCTGGAGGCCTACTGACCGAAAGCTACCCGATGACTAACCTGATGACTAACACTTTCAACAGATTAAAGAACGAGTACAGCCTTGAGGGTTTGTTAATGTAGGCGATCTGGCCGTACTGTCAAATTCGAGTGAATTCGAGTGAATTGGGGTTAAACCGTCAGGCTGAATCCGAATAAAAAGGGTCAAACGTAAAGGGCAAAAGTGCTTCTGTAAGACGTCCTTTATTAGTTGCTTAAGAAGAGCTTTACTTTTCTTGATGAAGGTCTCTAAAGAGAACCTACGAGTGAAAACATAACGCGTCTTTTGCAATATTCTCCGATGGTAGACTTTTTATTTTAGGATTGCGCTTGAAGTGTGTTTAAAGCTTAATCTTGCTTAATGCTTTCCTTTTTGTTTTTCTCTTTTCCCCAGTCTTTTACAAAACCGTCTAGGACCTGCAAAACAGCCGTCAAAGCAAGACGATAGCTTGCGTGAGGACAGTACAGAGCGATCGCTACAAGTCCCTAATGTCGGCTCGTGAATAGCTCAAGAGAAAACGTAACTCTTTGTAAAGAGTCTCTGTGAAAGTCCGGATGTTTTGCGCTTATCTGCTACGAGTCTTGTGCGTAAGGTAAGGCAATCTCATCTAGATCAAAATGTGTTTTAGAGAACGCTTTTATGTCTTTTTACGGATTTGAAAGCGGATTAATTCTTGAGAAAAGATTAAAGCATTAAGCATCCTTCAAAAAACCGTTCAGATTGCCAAAAAGAACGCTACCTTTGTTAGGGCAGTGACGCAGATGCTGGAAGAAAAGCCTTCGCTACTCATCTCTCTAATATCTGTCTGGCCAATATTTGTCTGGCCAATATTTGTTTGGTGCTGGCGTTTGTTTGGCGCTCGCCCAAATAACAGCTTTTTGTTCGCTATGGCTCAGCATCACGCCAACACTAAGCCTCTGTAACTATAGATCTTTACTATATATTTTCTAACTCAAGCTATCTAGCCCACCCAAAAAACAGATCACTGTAGATCTGTATGCGCACTGTGTAAATATCAAAGCTATAAATAGAGATCCCGAGAACAACAACTGCCGGGATCGCCGTCCACACAATCTCCAGTGGAATGTTGCCTTCGATGTGTTCGCCATCGGTTTCATCGCCCTCTTTGCGGCG
>JBCBDN010000081.1:0-13559 GCA_038529685.1 Cyanobacteria bacterium J06598_1
AAAATATTTGAGAACTGTCAATTTCAGAAGAACGTAGCTCGTCATATAACTCTTTGTAGGTTTCATTAGTGGGAGCACTTGGGTTAAGTTCTGGCTCTATGAGGTACGGATCTGGTTGATTCAGGAAATCTCTGAGCTGCTTGGAAATTGCTGGACGTGCGTTGACATTTACATATCGCGAAAAATCTAAGATAGCGGTTTCTAGTTCTTCTAAGTTGTCTACATTAAAGTCTACGCCGAACGGTTTCGTTCCAGAAACTAACGCTCTTATCATTTTCAGCTTAGTGGCACTATCCGTGATTCCGTATGCGTCCTCTTTACCCCTTTTTATGTTTTCAAGTTCCTCGAATAAGTCTTTTATGCCATCTATTTCTACTTTGTTGAAGGGTGACGTTTGCTCCAGTTCTTGGTCGTTTAAAGATTCTGACAACTTTTTTAATGACTTTGCGGCGCGATGAAGATATTTAGAACTGTTAGTAATTGCCTGCCCCAGGGCGTAATCTGCGTCAAGGCCGGAGTCTGCATGCAGTTGCTCTACTGCAAATCCGATTTGCTCGTTGATAGAAACGAGTAGCTCAGCTGCTGTTAGTGGAACGTCAATTTGTATCTGTTGATTGAGTACTACGTCTACAGCGGCAGACCGGGTATGGTAAGCCTCGTTCGCAAAAAACAAGGCTCGGCTTCTGAGATTATTTAAGTCCAGTGTTAACTGATCAATCCTCTGGTTTATTTCCGCTGTGGTCATTTCTTCAGCTTGTGTCTCGGATTCTCCAGCTCTTATGCCCCTTAACTGTTCTAGTTCTTGATATACAGACTGTGTTTGCAGTAGGTAATACTCGTGCAGACGGTCGTATGCTGCTGCCTCCGCATCTGATTCAGAAGCACCCGTGCGGCTCTGTACACTTTGCTCTGCTGCTAGCTCACTTATTAGCTGCTGATATAGCTGCTCTACCGTTTCAAATCGCTGTGCAGTAGCGGTGGCTAAAGGATCATTTGTTATGTTTTCTACTTGTCTTTGTTGCTCAGCCTCCCACTGCTGGGCACTCATATTCCGACGCTGCTTTAGCTGTCCATATACGTCTTGGCCTGCGACTATCTGATTGCGCGTAGATGAACTTACCGCACCTCTAGATGATTCGTTTGAAATAGCTGTGAGCGTTGCTCTAAAGGCTGTTTGAGTCTGAGCATTTATGTTGATGGCGTCTGCGTCTGCGTTTACGTCTTCTATATTTTCAGGCAGGGTGTTGCTCTCGCCTCTCTGCGCTCTAATCCCATTGATCTGCCTCAAGTATCCGTTCATTTCAGCGACAACTTTAGAGCTACCCAGCCGAGCTTTCCTTTCTATAATGCTGTCTAGCATCTCGTTGTAGCGGGGAGAACCGTCTTCCAAATTCAATAGCGTTTGTTCGTCAGAACTTATTTGTTGTGGCAGGGCAAGATAGCTTTGTATCTCCCTCAGCGCGGTTAACTCCTCAGCCTGCTGCCCGAAAGCAGTTTTTGGCATATGACCCAGCGTGTAAATATTGACATCAAACACTACCCCAGACGTCCGCCTAAACCTTTCTTGAAAGAGGCGATTGAACTCGATAACAGCCTGAATCTCTACCGAGATATTGCCTGGCAATGAAGACGTTGCAATGAGGTCTCGGTCAGAAGAGCGTGTTGTGCTGCCGGCATCAATAATCCTGATAGGAGAGTCGGTAAAGTTGCCTTGCTCGTCTACGCTTTCAAACTCCAGATCAACGCCTATAATTCTCTTCACCTCTGCCAAAATGCCTTGGTAGACTTCGCTTCTGTAGGCTAAGAACTCATCCATTAACTCCGGATACGCTAGGTAGGCATTTTTTACGTCTACCCAGGTGAGGGTTGCGACCAGCTGCTCAATATCTTCTCGGGCGACATTACCCGCCAGGATTGCAGTCGCTTCCTCATTGCTTAGCTTTCTGCCTAAGCCCTCTTCTAGCGAGGCTTCAGCCTCTTCCATCGATAGGTACGGAATGAAGGCGTCGTCGCTATTGGGAAAAGGAAAAGGAATTAGTACATTTTCTGTACTGGCGTCGTCTTGAGGAATGCTTTCTGGTTCAGGGCCATCTAGCGTGTCTGGCCCATCCAGTGGAATGCCGCCTGGATAGGGCGGAATATCAACCCTTTCTGCACCAGATGGTAGCGCGGTAGTAGAGCCTACTTGCAAATCGTCTATGTTATTGGCATCACCATCTAGGGGCCCTGCAATTGACCCACCTGGATAAACGCGAATTGGCAGGGTTGCGAGCCACGCTTGCAAGGGCTGACCTGCTATTGCGGTGAAAGTGCTAGGCCCCAGCACCCCGTCTACTGCCAGTCCGTTTTCTTGCTGATAGGCTTGAACTGCCAAAAAGGTGTCGAAATCAAACAGACCCGTCTCTGATATGTTCAAGTGCTGCTGAACCGCTGTCAAAACCTCTGGTTCTGTGTAACGCAGCAGGTCAGCGCGATCGCTAATCATCGTTTGTACACGGTTGTAACTGGCAACGAGCGATCGCGCCCTATCTTCAACTGTTTCCACCGCAGCGGGCTCACTCACCTGTTGTGAGGTAACCCATTCCTCTAGCGTTTTTCCTGCGATCGCCTCAAACGTATCCGGACCCAAAATACCATCGGCATCGGCTAGGCCCATTTGCTCTTGCTGAAAGCGATACACCTGCTGAGCCGTTTGCTCATCGTACTGCTCGGTTCGGGCAATGCCGAAGTAGTCTTGCACCGCGCCGACGACACCGGCATATCGAAAATTCTCTAAACCTGGACTGCTGTAGAACTGGCTAATCGCGCTGGCATAGATTTCAGTCGGATAGTGTTGCGCTATCCAAGTTTCTAAGGGTAAACCTGCGATCGCCTGAAACGTATCCGGCCCCAAAATGCCATCGGCATTCGCGGCTAAGCCCATCTCGTACTTCTGAAAAAAGAAAACGGCCCTCGCGGTTTCTGCGTCGTACTCGCCTGTGCGAGGCACCAAAAACTTTTGCTGCAAAGCCTCAATCACCACCGCCTGGCGAAAAGGTTCTAGCGCAGCACTGGCATTAAATCGCTCTGTGGCTGCCACATAAGTTGAATAGTCTTCACTGTCGAGCGCGGCCTCAACAGAGTCCACAGCACGCGCTTGACTGGTTGGCCCAGTGGCTTGCTCCTCCGCGTAGAGCTTCTTTACTTCCTGCCAAATCCCATAGATCTCTATCGCTCCTTGAATAACCGTTGCACCCATCAGCATCAGGGCAACCGCATCACCGAAAGGAAGCGGTCCATCGCTAGTACTAATAATTAAAGCAGTGCTGCCTTTTTTGGCAACTTGCTCGCCTAATACCCTTAAAGCTAATCGCCTTAATGTCGGCTGAGCAATGTTTGGAATGCTTGAGACGGCCGAGGCAGAGGCCACCATCAGGCCACTCTCGTTTGCAATGCTTTTGGTGCGATCGCCCTCTTTGCCGGCGGCTTGTTCTGGTTCGGCGGGCTGCTGATCAAAAGCAGTCGGATCTACCGGCGGACTCGGCGGGCGGTAGTACTGCTCTGGACTGTAGCGCTGGTTATAGCTCTGGCCCCAGCTAGGACTAGTATCTCTGCGTGATGGTTGAGAATAGCCCCTAGAGCCCCTAGAGGATGGTCGTTCCTTGTATTCCCTCACGTCAGTTCCTCGCAGGCAAGTATTCGCATGTATCAAGCCGCACCTTCTCTATCACACCACATAATTGAAAATGCGAGAGTATGGACTTCTGCCAGGAGGTGTCACCCCTCATAGGGATTTGTAAGTCTGTTTTTGGGTTTGTTCTTTTTATTCGTCTGAATCTGCGCAAGAGACTTTTGTTTCTCTTTGCATAAGAAGCTCAGTGCGCGATCTCCTCGTTAGCCAGCTTATGACAGGCCAATGTCGTTGAACTCCCTGCCGAACACTCGTGCAAGCAGGGCTCTTGCAAGGCTTCATCCTTTTCAGGATCTGGCGGCACATTGCCAAATATCATGGTGCAGCTGAAGTCTTCAAAGTCTGGGGTCATAGTGAGCGGGATGCCAAACTTTTCGGTAAAGAAGGTTTGGGTCGGGAGCTTGCACATGTTTACGCACATGCCGACACACTGCGATTCTTCGAGGTAGCGGCACTTTTCGATCTGCACGGCGCTGGGCTGCGATCGCACACTGCCATCCGTTCCAGTTACCTCAGCCTCAGCCACCTCGCAAGGCCCTACTAACCACTCAAACATCTGCGCAGCAAACCACGCGTTGAGCACACACACTAAGCGCGTCGGTGAAAAAACAGTTCTAATGATCCACAGAACCGGCGCGGGCACTAGCGACTGCAAAACCTGAGCGACAACAGCCTGCTGCTGCGAGCCATCCCGGCCCTGCATAATTTTTTTCGAGAGATCGACAAACCCGCTGTAGCCTTTTACGTCCGTTTTAGACCCTAAAGCCTTTGCCATTTTGTAGGAAAACAGCCCAATAAAAAGGCGGTCTAACCAGTTGTCGTTGTAGGCATTAGCCGTTTGCATGAGAGTCTTTTTTTAGTCGGTGAGGTGTGAGCTAGCGATATTCCAATAGGTGACGCTTCTCTTTTAAGGGTAAACCTAATTAGCCGTGTAAAACCTAATCGGTGGCGTTTGGGTCATACACCGTTAGCGTAGTGCTGTCCTGAATAGGTTCGCCTTGTGTGGTGAGCGTCTCATGACCGTTGGCATTGAGGGTGACGCGCACAACATTTTCACCGCCGGGTAGCGTGGGTAAGTGAGTCCAAGTGCTGTAGATACGCTGAATAGGTTTGTCGTTGATATAGAGATAGCCATGTCCAGCTGTGGCACTGCTTTCTCCATTCACTTTATTGGGTTCAAAGGTAAAGTTGGCGGTGCCAGCGTAGAGATTCCAGCCGTCGACTTTGTCTTGCTCTACGCGGACGGTGACCGCTGGGACCGGAGTGCCTGCTGGGACTTCGATGGTTTTGCTGTGGAAGACGTCGTGCGTGGTGCGTACGCCTTTGGTTTCTTGAGGGCTACTATCTGAGGCGGACCCTGAGGCGGACTCTGAGGGAGACTGAGATGAGGCGATCGCAGGCGCATTGGCAGCGGCTTCTGCGTTAGCGGCGGTGCCCAATGTTTTTGCAGTAGGCGCGCAGCTGATGGTGAGGAGGGTTGCGGTGAGGAGGAGTGTGCTGGTGATAAGGGGTTTGCAAATTTGATAGATAGCCATAGGAATTTGCGGTAGGGATTTGCACAATGTGGAATTTAACTGCCTAACATCCTATAGGGTGAGTGGCGCTCTGGGTAGTCAAAAAACACAATATCTGCTGTGATGGCGTAGGGTCATTAGCACGTTGGCGATAGGCTGCTGAAAATGAGGGAAAAATCACCGTGACTGTACATAGATGACGTTTACGGAAAGAGGGCTGTTGCCTGCGTAGTTGTAGTGGTTGGCAATGTTTTGCTAGTCGCTGATAAGGGAAAATTTTAGTAAAGGAAACTATTAAAGATATGGATAAGAAGGTCTTGGCGGGTGTGGGTATTGGGGGCGTGATTGCGCTGGTGCTAGGGGGTAAAGCGGTCGCTTCTCACGTGGCAGCTAAGGAAGTGGATAAGGCGATCTCAGAGGTATCCGAATTCGTTGAGATCGATTACAAAAAGGTAGAGCAGTCCATTATTGGCCGAGGGACCACGGTAAAGGATGTGGTGATGACGCCTGTGGGTTCCGACGAGCCGATTAAGGTTAATGAAGTCGTGCTGTACGACTACGACCAAAAAGATAACGTGCCGACCTACATGAATTTTGCGCTCAAAGGCGTTTCGATGGACCTTGCTGGCCTTGAAGAGAACGGCGCTAACTTAGCAGAGCTAGGTTATGAGGGTGATTTGTCTGGTGATTTTGCGACGGAATACGCCTACGACGAAGAGAACAGAACGATTCGTCTAAAGAAGATAGAGATGGGCGCTGACGACTTAGGGTCGATTGAGATGAATATGTCGCTGGCAAATATTAGCTTGGATGAAGATGCGATCGCCTCTCTCCCCTTCTCTTTATTTGGGGCAGAATTTCAAGATGCCAAGATTGTCTATAAAGACGATTCTTTTGTAGAGCGCATTTTAGAAAGCGGCGCGAAAGCGGAAGGCATTAGCGTGAAAGAGGCCAAAGAAGCGCTAATTGAGGATTTGGAAGCAGAGTCTGGTGAACTGCCTGAAGACTTTGTGCGTGAAATGTCAGATTTCATTAAAGACCCTGACAGCTTTACACTGACGTTCTCTCCTGAGGAGCCGGTTCCCCTAGGCAGCTTTTTGCAGGTGGGCTCAAACGAAGACATCATTGAGCTGCTGAATGTAGAGTTTGATTCCTAGTTCGAGCGATACCGTTTAGAGGCTCGCTAGCTCTCGGTTCCCCTTATCAAGGAGAACCAACGGAGGGGTCTTCGATGAATACGCGACACACCGAGACCCCTCCCTTGCGGTTCCCCTTATCAAGGGGAACCTGTTCCAAAACGCGAAGTTGCCCGTATTGAGGCAAGTCTTACTCACCTTAATCAACACTTTGAGAGCGCATCGGAACTGCGATCGCTGGTCTCTCTTCATGCTTTCCATTCATCGTGTCATTGTAGGTGGGCTTATTCGGTTTGGGCCGATTTCGGTCGCTCAGCTGCTTAATCACGATGTATAAAATTGGCACCACAAACAGGCTCAAAAACGTTGCTACCAGCATGCCGCCAAAAACGGCAGTTCCTAGCGACTGTCGACTGCCTGCGCCCGCGCCACTGGCAATCACCAGTGGAAAAATACTGCTCAGTGTAGAAATTGCCGTCATCAAGATGGGTCGCATTCTTTGCTTGGCAGACTCCAACGCGGCCTGAGTAATCGAGTGACCCTGCTCGCGCAGCTGGTTGGCAAATTCTACAATCAGAATGGAGTTTTTGCTGGCAAGGCCAATCAGCATCACCAGGCCAATCTGGCAGTACACATCGTTTGGTAGGCCACGCAGGGTCTGCGCAAGCAGTGCGCCCAATACCGCCAGCGGCACCGCGAACAAAATAATGACCGGATCTACGTAACTTTCGTACTGGGCAGCCAGCACCAAAAAGACCAGGATAATGCCCAAACTAAAGATAATCGGTGCCTGGTTGCCGCCTTCAATTTCTTCTAGGGCCGTGCCCGACCACTCATAGCCAAAGCCAGCGGGTAGAACTTGTTCGGCCACGCGCTCCATCGCAGTGATTGCCGCGCCTGAGCTGACGCCTTCTGCCGGAGCCCCGTTGATGGCAATAGAGCGAAACAGATTGTAGTGGTTGATGGTTTGGGCGCCTGTGGTGTCGGCGGTTTCGATCAGGTTGCCCATCGGCACCATGTCTCCGGTTTGTGACCGGACGTACAGCTTTTCAATATCGCTGGGCGTGGAGCGGAACTTTTCGTCGGCCTGTACAAACACGCGATAGGTACGGCCTTGCAGGTTGAAGTCGTTGACGTAGCTGGAGCCTAAGTTGGTTTGCAGCGTACTAAAAATGTCGTTGATATTGACGTTGAGCGACTTGGCTTGATCGCGGTTGACATCAATGGCGATTTGCGGTGTGCTGGCCGCGTAAGTGCTAAAGACTGAGGTCAGCTCAGGGGCCTGTTCTGGGTTGTTGGCCACGCCCATAATTGCACCCATACTGCCTACCAGTTGATCGAGTTCAGCATTGCCTCGCCGGTCTTGAAGCTGGAACTCAAAGCCGCCAAAGTTGCTGAGCCCTTGAATAGAAGGTGGGTTGAGCGCAAACATTCGCGCTTCTGTGATGGATTGAAAAGTGGGATTGACTCGGTCGATAATGTCGAGGGCGCTGGCCTTGCGATCGCCCCACGGATTAAGCGTGGTAAAAATCACGCCGCTGTTGGCCGTGTTACCGCTGAAGCCAAAGCCGCCAACTGCAAAGGTAGCACGCACTTCAGGCTGCTCTAGCAACAGCGCTTCAGCCTCTTCCATCACCTCGCTGGTGTAGTTTAGCGAGGCCCCTTCTGGGCCCCCGACAAGGGTAATGAAATACCCTTGGTCTTCATCGGGCAAAAAGGCGGAGGGGACGCTGGTGTAGAGCCAAGCTGTGATCACTAGGGACGTGACAAAGGCGGCAAGGACCACAAGCTTGAGGCCGACGAGCTGTCTGAGTAAGGCTCCGTAGCGATCGCGCAGCCAGTCCAAAGCATTGTTAAACGGCACAAAGATTTTGGCTCGCCAGCCAGTGGGCTCTTGCCGGGGTCGCAGCAGCAGGCCCGACAGGGTCGGGGTAAGGGTGAGCGCATTGAACGTGGAAAGTGCGATCGCAAAGGCAATCGTCAGCGCAAACTGTCGGTACAGCGCCCCGGTTGTTCCTGGGAAAAAGGCCACCGGCACAAACACCGCCATCAGCACCAGCGAAGTAGCAATTACCGCGCCAGTCAGCTCGCTCATAGAGGTAATGGCCGCCTCTTCGGGTTCTAATCCCCGCTGGTTAATTTTAGAGCTGATGTCTTCTACTACTACGATGGCGTCATCTACCACCATGCCAGTGGCCAGGGTGAGTCCAAAGAGCGTCAAGCTATTAATCGAGAAGCCAAACAGCTTCACGATGGCAAAGGTGGCCACCAGCGAAACCGGAATGGTAACAGCCGGAATAATGGTGGTGCGCCAGTCCTGCAAGAAGATGTAGATCACCAGAATTACCAGGCCAATCGCCTGCACCAGGGTCCACAGCACGCTCATTAAAGACTGCTGAACAAACTCGGTAGTGTCAAAGCCGATGCCGTACTCCATGCCCGGTGGAAAATCAGCAGACAGATCAGCCATCGCTGCTTTGACCCCGGCGGCCACTTCTAGTGCGTTGCTCCCTGGCAGCTGAAAAATACCTAGGCCCACTGCGTTGTTGCCCCGAAAGCGCAGAAAAGAGCTGTATCGCTCAGCGCCCAGCTCTGCGTAGCCAACGTCTCTTAGCCGGATGAGCTGTCCGTTTTCTCCCGTTTCTAGAACCAAGTCTTCAAATTCTTCGGCAGTTTGAAGGCGACTGTTGGCGCGTAAATCTACCTGAAAGTTTTGGCTGTCTGGGGAGGGTGGCTGACCGATTTGTCCGGCCCCGACCTGAATATTTTGCTCGCGCAGTGCGTTGACAACATCTGCTGCATTGAGCCCCCTAGCCGACAGCTGCTGAGGATTTAGCCAAATGCGCATGGCGTATGTGCGCTCACCAAAGATGGTGACATTGCCCACCCCGTTTACTCGGCGTAGGGCGTCAGCAATGTACAGGTCGGCGTAGTTACTTAAAAAGACATCGTCGTACTGGCCCTCTTCTGTAAAGAGACTCATGGCCAGCAAGATATTGCTGGTTTGCTTTGCGACAGTAACGCCCGTTTGGCGAACCACTTCAGGCAGCTGAGGTTCGGCCAAGGAGACGCGGTTTTGCACATCTACCGCAGCAATGTCTTTATCTCGAGAAGAATCAAAGGTGACGACGATGTTGCTAACACCGTCGTTACTGCTGTTGGAGGTCATGTAGCGCATGCCTTCCACACCGTTAATCTGTCTTTCTATTACGGTGGTGACGCCGCGCTCTACGGTTTCGGCATCGGCACCGATGTAGCGCGCCGTGACGTTGATTTGCGTGGGGCTAATGTCTGGATACTGGGCGATTGGCAGCGTTGGAATGCTCACCGCGCCAATCAGCAGCATAATCAGCGCGCAAACGGTGGCAAATACGGGACGTTTGATGAAGTAATTAACAAACATAGTCCAAAGCTAATGTCTAGGGCTTGGTATGGGGGCTTGGTATTGGAGGTTCGGTGTTGAGGGCTTGGTGTTGAAGGCTCTGTGTCTGGGGCTGATACTACGAAGCGCAAGCCTTAGCCGGACTTTAAATAAAACAGTTGGAGACGCTATTCAGAAGATCCATCCGCTCCCGCTTCAGTCGAATCCGCTTCAGCACCACCCGCTGCTTCGCCTGCTTCCTGCTGGGCAATTGGCACGCCATCGCGCAAATTCAAGAGTCCAGAGGTAATCACCGTATCGCCAGGGTTCAATCCTTCTAGCACCTGATACTCGTTCCCCTGAAGCTTACCGAGCTTCACTGGCTTTAGCCGAGCGACCATCGGCGGTGGGCCTTCTTGTACTCCCTGTCCGTTCCCGCCACTACCGGGTGGCGGCCCCTCACCTTCTGCCGGTGGATCGGGCTCACCCGGTACAAATACAAATGTCTCTCCGCCCAGCCTAGAAATAGCCGTTGTTGGAATCAAGATGCCGGGACGCTCGTCCCAGATAATGCGCACTTCTAGCCTTTGATCGTTTTGCAGCGGGCTTTCAGGCGTAGAAAAGCGGGCCTTGGCTAGAACGGTTTGAGTGTTTGGGTCGGTGGTAGGAGAGACGAATCGGATGTTGCCAGTGGCGATCGCCTCATCTGCACCAAACAAACTCAGCTCTACAGGCAGCCCAACTTTTAGCTGATCTGCTTGGTTAATCGGTACCGCTACCTCTACATCAAGGTCTTCATTTTGGGTGACGGTGGCTAGCTGATCTCCCGCCTGCACGTAGTCACCTAGCTTAATCGGTATGTTGCCGACGATGCCTGCAATCGGGGCCGTAACGGTTTTGTCTAGCAGGTCCTGTTGGGTTGCGCTAGCGTTAGCGTTGGCCTGCTCAAGGGTCGCTTCAGCACCCGCAAGGCTCGCTTCTAGGGCAGAGATCTCTTCTAGGGCAGAGCTGAGGGCTGACTCTGCAACGGTGCGATCGCGTCTGACTTCATCTAGCTCTTCTTGGGCAAGGGCGCCTCGCTCTACCAGCGTGGCGGTACGGCCAAAGTCAGTTTCCTGTAGCTCAAGGTCAGCGAGCAGTTCGGTTTTTCTGGCTTCAGCAGCGCGTAGTTGGGCGCTGGCACCGTCTCTCGAAGAGCGGGCGGCGCTGATGCTAGCGAGGGCCGCATTGTAGTCAGATTGCGATCGCTGTGGACTCAGCTGCATGACTGGGTCACCCGCCGCCACAAAATCTCCCGACGAAACGAAGATTTGCACGACCCGTCCGTCTGCCTCTGGCTGTAGGCTAACGCCTGCCTGCGAGTCCAACGTGCCGACAAATTCAGCGCTGTTTTCGAGCGATTTTTCTTGTAGTCGCTCCATTTCTACTGGAGAGGGCGGCGGCCCTTGCATAGCGGGGCCGCCGCTTCTGATGAACGTTCTCCACACAATAAAACCTAGTCCGCCAGCTAGCAGTAGGGCTGCAAATACTCCCCACCAGCTACGCCGAGGGCGATCATTGCCTAGCGAGATCGGTGCGCTTGTGGTTTGGCGATCGCTCACCTCTACAGGTGAGACCTCCACCGAAGGAGCGCTATTAAGATTCGAAGGAAGAGACGTGGGCGATGAGTCCGAAGAGGCCGTCATAGGAGAGCTACCTTTGCACTGAGCCAATAGTGGGATAGAAACGTTAAATCAGAGCCGACTTTTACGCCATCAAGCGACTGCGAAAAGTCTCTTACGAGAAGCCGCTCTATGTGAAGTGTCGATCTTGAATATATATCTAAACTAGTCAGTTTGGTTTAGTTAACTTTAGATACACATTATTGATGAAATCGGCCCGCTCAGCCTCTACCTATATAAGTAGACATTTCTAAATTAGTAGGGGACAGCAAATACGATTTTCTGTCTGTATCTGAATGGTAGGAACGATCAAAGAGCCCCACTCTCCTTGGAGAGCAGGGCTTGTGTAGGTCAGCACACCAAATGGTGTGCTGACCTAGGCTTGTAAAGCCGCCGGGACTAAGAGTTAAGACCGTCTCGGCTAAACAGCTTGAGGAATTTGTCGACACCTTTGGCATAGTCCTCCGCGTCGCTGGCATCGGTTCCCAGTCGCTTAGTCATTGCGCCTGCATTTACGATGTCTTCTGCGGAGAGGTCTCCAGACTCGTAGGCACTCATCAGCTGAGCGCCCCCTGGAATACCGGCTTCTTTAAGGCCGCCACCAATCGCTAGGTAAGACAGCTGAAAGGGGCTAAAGCCTTCTCCGATTAGGCGATCGCTGGGACTACCAACGGCGCCCGTATCATTGAATTCGCTGCCTCCATCAAACTGATTGTCTCCGTCAAACTCACCTTCATCCATCGGTGCTAAAGGCGCTTCTGTGGGTGCTAAAGGCTCCACAGGCTCAGCTGAAGGATCAACGGGTACTGAAGCTGGCGGTACGACGGGTGTAATGCCACTTGGTGCATCGTCAGCAGGAAATTCGCCAGGTGTATCAGGCGTAAAGCCTTCAGATGGCCCAGGTGTGAATTCCTCAGATGGCTCAGGTGTAAAGCCTTCGCTAGGCTCGCTGTCCATTAGTGGCTCATCCATCAGTGGCTCGTCTTCGCCAGAAAAGTCACTGTCCCCCATCGAGTCACCTTCAGTCGTGCCCTCTTCGTCAGAATCCTCTTCAAAGGGCATATCTTCCGGGATAGTCTCTTCTGGAATTGTCTCCTCTGACGTTTCTAGTGGCACCGTTTCTTGTGAGACGGCAGACTCATCTTCCTCATCTTCTATGACTGCGTCTTCTGAAATTGTGCCTTCTATAGTGCTTTCTTCTACGGTTGGCTTTGCTCCATTAGCTGGCACAACTTCTTCGCCACCTGTCTCATCCATATCGAGTTGCAAAATAGGACCGCGTGTTCCTGGTTCAGCAAAGCTAGGTACCGATAGTGTGGGGCCGGATGCATCTGTCTCAGGTGCTGCAACGCCAGGATCTGGGAGCGTTTGATCTGCGTTGTCAGGGACGACTGCTGGTGCACCTGCGCTCGGTTTGGGTGTGGGCGCGGTCGGCAAGACTTGCGCGGTAGAGAACGGGCTGCCAGTGCTAGGGGACAACGCGCTGGGCTGTTCCCCGAGAATCGAGCTTGGCGTTGAATTGCGTGCGGCGGGCCCTCCTGAGGCACTAATTGCTGAAAGGACAGTTTCGTTGGATGTTTTTGTGGTGGAGGACTCCCCTCCCAAAACTTCTGCTTCTGCGGCGACAAACGCTGTTCCGACAGCTGCAAGAATAGACAGTGAACTATAAATGATGCGTTTCATAAAAACCCTGGGTTTACAAACGTGAGCTGCACAAGCTGGTTTGTATGGGTAGCAAAGCGTGCGGTTGTTGGGGTCGCATGGCTCGCTAACCAAGTTGCCCTTCGGTATGGCTTCTGGTGTTTTCGGTTTTGCCTACGCCGATTTTTGTAGACAACGCTCAAACACAATTTGATGAGAAGCAACTGTCGCCATACTGTCGAACATAGTCTGAGCATGTCTCATCCCAAAGGAATAGACTTTTTATTCTGAATTTATGTCTTGGGAGGGATGAAGGTTTGTTTTCGTCTACGTCTTTTGAAATAGATGAAGTTAAAGACACTCGACGCATCCTTCTCTGAGCTAGGAACTCAGTGGTTTTACTGAGTAGGAGGAGAATCTATTGTGTAAATAGGCTTAGCTCAATGACCTGTGTCCGTGTTTAAGAAGAACAGAAAGAAATGTTGAAGGAATGTTAAAGGAACGTTGAAAGAATGATGAGCCACTAATGGACAGCGAGCCTAGCGAAGGCTTTACACCTGAGCCATCTGAGGAATT
>JBCBDN010000082.1:0-13423 GCA_038529685.1 Cyanobacteria bacterium J06598_1
GGGTGTTCTTGTTTTTGTTGTTTTTTGGATAGTCGGTAAAGCGATTCGGACGTTTATTCGCAAAAGGACACGCGATCGCGACACTCGCAACGTTGGGCTAGTATTTGGCCGACTGCTACAGGGCGCCTTAGTCATCATTGGCTTTTTGATTGCCGCCGTTATTATCTTTCCAAGCTTTGAGCCCGCTGACGTTTTGGCTAGCCTAGGGATTGGGGGTGTAGCCATTGGTTTTGCTTTCAAAGACATTCTGCAAAACTTTCTAGCCGGTATTTTAATCCTACTAACCGAACCCTTCCAGTTAGACGATCAAATTATCTTTGGTGACTTTGAAGGCACGGTAGAACATATCCAAACGCGAGCCACTACCATTCGAACCTACGATGGCCGTCGCGTGGTGATTCCAAACGCAGAGCTATTTACTAACGCAGTCATGGTCAACACCGCTTACGATCGCCGCCGATTGCAGTATGACTTTGGCATTGGCTACGGAGACGACATTGCCCAAACAAAAGAGATTATTCTGAGTACCCTCTCAGAGCGAGAAGATGTCCTCAAAGACCCCGCTCCTGAAGCACTCGTCGTAGAGCTAGCGGGCAGCAGCATTAATGTCAGAGCGCGCTGGTGGATTGATCCTCCGCGCCGGGCCGATACGATTGCTTCAATGGACTGGGTGCTAGAAAATATCTGCAACAACTTGGTGGCTGCCGGTATAGATTTGCCCTTTCCGACTCAGCAAATTCTGTTCCACGACCAAACCGAAGAAACCGATGGCGATCGGTCAAAACAGAGAGAAGGCTGGCCCGCACATCCAAATAAAGAGGCTCCACGGGTGCTCAATATGTCTCGCTCTTTGCTAACAGTAGCCAAGACGCAGCGCGAACAGAACGGTGCTCACACCAATGGCTCGAGCCGGTAGCCGCAAGACCCCGGTAGCCGCAAGACCCAGTAGCCGCAAGACTTGGCATAGCGTTTGACGGCATAGCACTTGACGGCATAGCGTTTGGACATAGGCAAAATCGAGCACAGCAGAGATCGAGGGCAGCATGGGAAATAAGCTTACGGACTTTAGGCACTGGCTACTCGAAAAGCGGAGCTTTCGGATGGACTGGTTTGCCAAAGAGCCGCAGCTAACACCCGCGCCAGAAGAAGCCCTATCTCAGCTGCCAGATGACACCAAAGAGGCGCTGCTAGCAGCCGTCAATAAGCTGCCCATTCATCCAATAGAGCAGTCAGCGATACTAGAGGCGATAGATGAAGCAATCGGCCAGTGGAAAGAGCAGCCGCACCTAGCCAACAATTCACTGGTATTATTGGCCCATCCGGTGTCTTCTGTAGCCCGTATCTTAACCGAAAGCCTCCATCAGCTCAGAACGCAAAAGGAAAGTCGCTTAGACGTTAATCTCCTAGATTGGGTAGAGCGACCGCCTAAATCAAATGACATTCAAAAACAGCTCGAAAGAAAGCTGGGCAATGCTAAGGGGAATTCAGCGAGTGGAAATAGCACGCCTGCTCCCAAGGAAGTATCGGATGGAGTATCAGATGAAGACTCAGATAAAACACCCAAAAATCTAGCCGTTATTCCTAACTTAAGCTGGTGCTTTTTGCGCAGCGTTGAGGGATTGGAAGGCGTAGATTATTTACAAGAAACGCTTCTGAGCGATCGCACTCAGTTTTGGATAATCGGCAGCGGGCGAGTCGGCTGGGACTATCTCAAATCGACACTCAAGCTACATGCCTACTGCGGTGACACGATGAATCTGCCGGTACTCACGGGTGAACAGCTGCAAGACTGGCTAGCACCTATTGTCGACCAGTTCGCTATTCAGTTCAGCGATGCCGCTATCCATAAGCGAATCTCAGGTCCTGGCCATCTGCTGAATTTAGAGCTATCTGTGGACCATCCCATTGAGGCGATTTCTGAGATTACACAAGAGGTCTCAGCAACCGCACGGTCTTCGATTAGGGCGATGAAAGAAGAGGTTTTTACCGACGATAAAAAAGAACCCCAAAATAGCTCGCAGCGAGATTACTTTAACCGGCTAGCCGATATTTCGGACGGGGTCAGTGTAGTCGCGCTTCAGCTGTTTATACAGTCTCTAAGATGCCGAAATAAAGGAACCGAAGAGATGGAGGAAGCACTATCGGCTAAACTTAAGGGCGATGGAGATTCTGAAGAAACCAGTGAAAGAACTGCAAAAGAATCTAGCAAAGGCGCCAGTGAAGACAAGTCTGAGCAGGCGCAGCTAACCGCTACCATTCCAAAGCTACCGCCGCTGCCTGAACTGAGCCAAAGCGATCTGTATTTGATCTATTCGCTGATGCTGCACGGCGATCTTTCCATTAAAGCACTGGCAGAAAGCCTGGGCGATGCGCCTCAAGTTGTGAACAATCAGGTGCAGATGCTGCGCAGCGCAGATATTATCGAACAGAAAAACGGCATTATTAAGGCCAACCCGGTTCACTACCCGAAGCTACGGCGAGAGCTGTCGAACAACAACTTTATTATCGAGGTGCCCTAGGGTAAAAATCCATGTCTCTAGGTCAGCTTTTATCTCAGCAGCTTTTATTTCAGCAGTTTTTATTTCAACGGCTCCATCAGACGCTGAACCCAGTTGTGGCTTCAGCAGGTTCAGCGTTTTCTGCGATTCATACTTTTGCGCAGGTGAAATTTGCGCAGGCGCAAGGCTCCCAGACGGGTGAAGCCGCTAAAGACGGGGCCCAAAAAGCAGCCGAAGGCGCGGGCAAGGCAGCTAGCGAAACCGCAGATCAAACGAAGGAGCTGCTCTCAAAAATTACAGGAGAGAAGATTCTTCAGGCGCTGATTATTTTGGGTGTGGCCTACACCGTGATTAAAACCGTAGACTGGTTGGTAATCACCATTTCAGAGAAGGTGGCTCGCCACAACCGACTGCGCATCAAGCAGTTTCAGCCGTTTGTACGTACCTTTGTGACGACGGTTACTATCGTCATGCTGATGAATCTGTTCTTGAATCTTTCACGGGAGAATGTGCTGGCCGTGACAGGTACGATCGCTGTAGCACTAGGCTTTGCCTTTAAAGACTACGCGAGTTCGGTGATTGCCGGCATTGTGGGATTGTTTGAAGCGCCGTATCGGGTAGGCGATCGCATTGCGATTGCCGGCGCCTATGGCGAAGTCATCAGCTACGGCCTACGCGGGATTCGGCTACGCACCCCCGACGACAACATCGTCACCGTGCCTCACAACTACATTTGGACAGACGCAGTTTCTAACGCCAACATGGGTGAGCTAGAAGCGCAGGTAGCCACTAATTTTTATCTGGCCCATGAGGTCAACCCAGAAAAAGTAGAGAACATTCTGTATCGGATTGCCTACACCAGCAAATATACTCACCTAAAAATGCCGATTGTCGTGGTGATGTCTGAACACAGCTGGGGCAGCCTATACAAGCTGCGCGCCTACCCGTTAGATGCACGCGATGAGTTTGTGTACAAAACAGATTTGACCGTGCGAGCCAAAAAAGAGTTTAAGAAGCATAGGCTGACCTATCCCAAGCGATTTGACCTAGAAGCTGCCGCTGATGATGGTTAAATCACGCGCCGTTTGTTCAACGGCTCTTCATGTTTGAGATTATGTTTAAGATTATGTTTAAACGGCTTGCATTGAGTAGTCCATGAACGCTTTTAATGAAGTGTTTTCCGGCGCAAATGCGTTGACATCTGCGTCTTATAGCTTTCCGCACATTGCTACAAGAGTATGTCTTACCGAGGGGACTCATTCCGACTGTCATGGGACAGATATTAGGATAGATATGAGTAAAGGTCCGGATGCAAAGACACATTCGGACCTCGAAGAATGGAATTTTTATCCAGTAAAAACCCTAGCGAGCTTCGGTGCCTTGATTAGGACTTCCAGGGAGCGTGCCGTTATTACCAGGCGCTTCTGGCTGTGCGCCTTCGCGGGTTTCAGTGTTAGAACCTTGGCCGGTTTTGCGAGTCTTACCTTCGAGCGGCGTTTGCTTGCCGTCAGTATCTGACTCTCTCGAAGGGACCAAGAGGGCTTCGCTTTATCTCTTGAGAAAGACAGATTAGGGAACAAAAAGAATTTGTCTATTGGGAGAGTTTGTCTATTGGGAGAGTTCGCCAGCTTTTAATACGGCAAACGTGCGCTGCTCGTTATCATCTAAAAACTTGAGCAGCTGCCTTTTCTGAGGGGCGTGAGCGGCGATCGCATCCACCATTTTCTGGCTCTGATAGCTCTCTAGCACCCGAGGGTGAACATAATACTTGCGGCAGGTAGCAGGGCGATTGCCCAATCGCTCGGCAGCGGCTTCTATAGCCCTCACGCTATCGCTATCGTCTAAAGCGTGCACTGAGTCTTGCGTCAGCTGGTATAGATAATTCGCAGCGGTCACAGTGCCTTGCCACGTCCTAAAGTCTTTAGCCGTGAAAGCAGAGCCCATAGTCGCCTGCAAGTACTCATTCACATCGCCAGAGTCAACGGCTTGGCGGTGGCCTGCTTCATCAATGTATTGAAACAGCGTCTGCCCCGGAATTTCTTCGCAGCGCTTCATAATTTTGGCCAGCTGAGCGTCTTTTAGCTCAATGTCGTGCTCAACGCCGCTCTTGCCAACAAACTGTAGTTCAATGCTGGTCGTAGAGATGTCTGCATGGCGCGTTTTAAGCGTGGTGAGTCCGTAGGAGTCGTTGGCCTCAGCGTACTGCAAGTTGCCAATGCGGATGGCGGTTTCATCTAATAGGTCAACCACAGCGGCGATTACCGTCGAGCGTTTGGGCTGGCTCTTTTTTCCGTGCTTCAGGGCCTGCGTAATCTCAGCTTGCACCGTTTGCCTGAGTGTGGGAAGCGCCTCAGCAAACGGAATCAGCCGGTCAAATTTTATCTGGTTGCGTAGCGTTATCCAGTCGGGGTGGTAGCGATACTGTTTGCGCTGCTTCAGGTCACGTCCGGTGGCTCGCAGGTGACCGTTGGCCTCTACGCAGATCCACACGTCTTTCCAGCTTGGGGGAATAGCCATAGCTTTGAGCTGCGATCGCTTTTTTCTGTCTTGAATACGCGTGCCGTCTACATCAATGTAGCTAAAGCCTCGGCCCCAGCGTCGTCGCTTGATTCCAGGCTGCTGGTCGCTGACGTAGCGCAGGCCCGCGAGCTTGGCAGATTTGGCAGCATTTTTGTATAGCTGGGTGGCACTCATAACAATCTTTTAGGTTTCTCTTTCTTTAGAGTTCTCTTTCTTCAGGCAGTGCCTGTTAGGGGTTGTGAGTTAGTAAAGCAATACCCACAGACTGAATAAATCAAGTCTGTGGGTATTGCTTTACTCAGTTAGCACCCGTTAATCAACGGGAACCACTACACTGCGAAGCCGCCGCCGAGGGCTGCTGCGATCGCAGAGAGCAACGCGGTACCAAAGAGCCACCAGGCCGCTGCCTCAGCGGCTGTTTTAGTGGCATCAATCTGCTGCTGCGTTTGCACTTTAACGCTGTGCAAACGGTCTTCAATCTGCTGCTCAACCCGTTGCGCCTTCTGCAAGACGCTATCTCTAGCAGACTCTACCTGGTCGATGACGCGGTAGGCATCTCTCTCGGAGATAGAGCTTTGTGAACTCACCAGCGCTACCAGCGTATTGCGGTCAAACTGCGAGAGGCGAGTATTAATCGCATCAAAGCCAGACTGTGGATCGTCAAACAGAGTTTGCACGTCGCGTTTGATGCCGTTGTAGTCAAGCTCGGGGCGATCGAGCGAGTTGAGATAGTGGCGAATACGACCGAAGATGCGGTCGATTAAGGACTCTACGCTACGCTGCACGCTGCGGACCTGTTCTTTGATTTGGTGACGTGCTTCTACAATTTGATCGACTGTTTTTTGAGCGTCTTCTTCACTCATGTCGGGGCGCTGGGCGAGCAGAGCCACCATTGTAGAATCGTCCATTTGAGCGATGCGATCACCTAGTTTTCTGGCCCCTAGCTTAGGATCGTTCAACAACAGCTTGAGGTCGCGCTGAATGCCCTGGGGGTTCAGCTCGTCTTTGTTGGTGTTGCTAAGGTAGTCGTTAAAAGCAGACTGGAAAGAAAGCGCTTGAGACTGGCTAGCGCCCTTCGTCCGGCGAGCGAGCCTGCGGGGAAGACCCACCAAGCTCTCAATCGAAGAAATGACACTATCGATGGTTTGGTTAACTTCGGTCTCGGTGAGGTCGCCGCGCTGAGTCAGCAGCTGAACGAGCGTATCGCGGTCCATCTTAGAAAGGCGGAAACGTAGCGCCCGGGCCCCGACTTTGGGATTATCGATTAGCTTTTGCAAATCGCGTTTGATGCCTGCTGGGCTCAGCTCAGGCTTACCGGTGTCACGCAAGTACGTTTCAATCGCCGTAGTAGCTTTGTCATACTTGGCCTGAGCTTTGGCAGTAAGCTGCGCGGGGGCGTGCACGGCAGCTGACCAATTCTCTTCAACAGAATCCATCACCTGATTGATTTCACCTTCGTTGAACTCGGGGCGCTGTGCGAGGAGTTTCACTAGCGTATCGCGATCGAACTGCGCGATGCGGCTGCGCACACGGCTAACGCCTTGGTCGGGCTCATTAAGCAGGGTCTTGAGGTCGCGCTTGATGCCTTCTGGGCTTAGCTCACGCTTGTTGGTGCTGCTGAGGTAGTTCTCAAGCGACTTTTGCTGCTGCTGAATGCGAACCTTAGCGGCTTGCTCAACGCCTTCTGCATCTGCAAGGACTCGGCCCAGCACCTGCTCGTAGCGGTTGGCGATGTTGTGCGCTTCTACATCGTTGCGCGAGACCAAGAACTGGCGGAAGTAGTCTGCATTGAGTTTGCGTAGGCGATCGCGCACTTCAGGCATTTCCAAAGGCTCATCTTCAACAATGGCCTTAAAGGCTTTCTCACCCATCGAAGAAGAGAGTTCACTTGCAGGCGAGTACTTAAAGAAAGTCTCCACCATCTGGCGAACCCGCTTTTCAGCTTCTATGATTTCTGCGGTAGTAACGTCACTTAGCACTTCTTGCCGAACAATCTCTAGGCGAGTCGCAATATCGTGAATCTCAGACTGGGTCAGCAGTCCTCTCTCTTTAAGCACGCTAACAAAAAGACTACGGTTAATAGAGCTGAGCTGCTCGCGGAGAGTCGCTTTATCAGCGTCTGTATCGTAAAGAACGTTGCCAAATACGCGCTCTAGCTCAGCGGACTTTAGTTCACCAATGTAGGCATGATGCAAATAAGTTTCTACATCTGCTTTCACAATGTTGTCGTCAGAGGTAACGGCATCAGTCAGCTTAGGCGCTGCGCTGCTGGCCTGGTTGAGCACTTCATCTCTGGCCGACTTAACCTGAGCAATCAGCTTCTTGGCATCGATATCAGACAGGTCAGTTTTGCCCATAATCATACCCATCAGCGAGCTGGCGCTTTGGGCCATCACTCGCTGCATAGGACCCGGCATACTCTGCCCACTGCTGTCAGAACCATTGTTGGAACCGCCACCAGAGTTGCGACTGCTCAGCTCACGGGTGAGCTTTTCTAGCTGTTTGGTGAGTCCTTCGGAAGCTAGCTGACCGCCGGTAGCTGTGGCCACAAAGGTCATGAGCTCGCCCATACCGCTGTTGCTGCTGCCGGTGTTGTTCTGCCAAATTTTGTACAGGCGACTGGCAACGCGCTTTGCTTCTGTTTTAGAAAGACTGGTGCGATCGCTCAACAAATTCGCAAATGTATCTGGACTCACATCCGGCAGTGAATCGCTCTCTACATTGGAAAGCTCAGCGCCTTTCAGCAGCCTTTCAAACTCTTGTTCAATCGAGTCAACGTCTACATCAGGAGATTTTACGCTCGCCAAATAGTCTTGCAGACTCTCCTGAATGCCCGTAGCATCTAGCCCAGTAGTCAGCTCCCGGCGAATGGCAGCGGCAGCCGCTTCTGCGGTTTGCACGACTTCATTGCCCGCAGCGCTTACGCCCAAAGCAGCCGTCGCGGTGCCCACCATTGACTGGAAGCCACTGGTTGCAGACTTCACAACAGAACCCACTAATGAACCTACCGCCGTAGAGCTAAACCAAGTAAGCAAAGAAAAATACAGCGCCCAAACAACCAGCCCAGTTACGGCCCCTGTCCAAGGATCGGGGTAAATGCTGAGTTTGACTGCGAGCCAACAAGCAAAGAAAAGCGCAATACAAACCGTCACCAAGGTCCACAGGCCAAAAGCAATGCCGATAGTTTTAATACCGGTACCACCAGAAGAACTGTTGCTATCGGTGCTGCCGGAACTACTGCCGGAGTGGGCAACGTAAGAAACACCCGCAGCCATCGATAAGTTAGTGAGCAACAGCTGAAAGCCAAAGGCGAGAATAACGCCAGAGAGCACCGCAATAAAAACCTGCGGCCCTTCTACAGGAACCGGAACAGGCACGGGCACTACGGGGACTGTTTCAGGTGTGCCAACTTGGGCGAGCCAGTTACTCAGGCCGATACTTGGGCCAACACCTATATGATTACTTATGACCAACAACGGGCCCTGATAAAAATTCATAGCGATTTTTTCTGTTGCTTACTAATGAGTATTTGCTTTAACCATTAAGACTGTTCAAGTGAAAATATTCTTCTCTCACAGGAGATAAGCCGCACGGTGGAGTTTGTCTCAAATCACTAGTATCTATATCTCTTTCGACACACAAGAAGACTTTTTTGAAATAAGCACGCCTCCGCTAAACAATCGAATATTGAATGGCTTTGGCCATAATCACAGTTCCGCCCAGATTCCTCGTTAGGCTCCGCTCACATCACAAAGCTTTCTTCAAACAGAGCTTTCTTCAAACGGAGCTTTCTTCAAACAAAGCTTTCTTCAAACAGAGCTTTCGTTGAGTTGCTTTGTTGTACGGTTTCCCGCTCTTTTTTAGGGCTACTCAGAATTTTTGGCTATGTTACTATTTGTAAAGTTAAATTAATCTAAGTTAAGCAAAAGCTTATTAATCGACGTTTTAATTGCTGGAAAAAGTCTTTTATGATAGAGAGCTTTGAAGTAGTGAGCAGAAACAGTCTAATTGGAACCCTCATCCTGACAGTGGATGACAATGCAGACTCACGAGAAATCACAGGGTTTGCCTTAGAGCAAGCAGGGGCTGAGGTCATCAGCGTAGCGTCAGGGGCTGAGGTATTGAACGTGCTCAGCATCACTAGCCCCAACCTTTTGATCAGTGACTTAGGCATGCCAGATATGGATGGCTACAGCTTGATGCAGCGAATTCGGCGGCTGCCAAAAGGGCGATCGCTACCCGCAATCGCGCTGACGGCCTACGCCTGTGAGGCTAAGTCTGAGCAGATAGCGGCAGCTGGATTTCGCTGCTGTCTGAACAAACCCGTTTCGCCCGATGACCTGATTACAGCGGTCGAAAAAGTGCTGGGCAAAAGAAGATAGACCAGAGGTTCGGTTCAATCGGTTCAAACAGAAATAGCAATATCAAACAGATAGCAATAAATGATAGCGGCTGACGCTCGCGAACGGGCCCAACAGTGAAAAAATCAGTAAGTAAAGGCAGAACTCTAAGCTGAGTCTTTACAAAACCCTGCTTAGAGAGGAGTAAAGAAGGTATTGACCTATCTCTTTAGCGAGAGTAAGACTGCGCTCTTTGTCAAGTATTCTGTACACAGATGCGTAAATAGGCTCTCTTAAGCCACGTCGCTACACAGATCAACACAAATCATGAAAGCGAAGACACCTGAAAGTCTAAAAATTTTGGCAGTAGACGATATGCCAGATAATTTATTTTTACTCGAAGCTATTTTTGATGACAGCATGGGCTATCAACTCAGCTGCGTACAGAGTGGAGAGGCCGCCATCGAGACTATTGAGCAGTCGCCACCGAGTTTAGTTCTGCTAGATATTATGATGCCAGAAATGAGCGGGTATGAGGTCACACGTCGCATTCGGCAAAATCCAGACCTGTCTCATCTGCCGGTTTTACTGATGACGGCCCATTCAGAGGTGACGGAAGCTCAAGCTAGAGAGGTTGGGGCAAATGGTGTAGTGCACAAGCCGTTTGATATTCACGACTTGTTGACTCGGGTGGATGATTTGTTGGCAGTTGCTGTTTGAGGATTAGGGAGCCGCAAATAAGTAGAGCGGTCCAATTATTTAGAACATAGACAACAGTCGCTTCAGAGCCCCCGTCCCCACCTGATATCTTTGGGCGGGGCTCTGAAGCAAGACATCCAAAACATTGCTGGACAAGCGATCTGAGCCTTCTGAATTCGCGACCTCCCCGAAATCGGGGGTCAAGGAGCCCATGCAAGATGCTTAGGATCGAGAATTAAATAAAACGTGCATATGGGAAACCGATAGGTTGTGGCTTCTGCGCAGGCAGACGCTTCGCGAACGACTCCGCTCAGCCAGCAGGCAGTGCCGACATCGAACCCTGAGCGGAGTCGTTGGCGTAGCCTCCCGTAGGGTTAGGGTGGCTAGGACAAATCGACAAGTTGTTTAATTCTCGATCCTTAGCGACTCTCTTTGAGCCGGTCGAGGCGCTGCCGTTCTGCTATTTGTTGGGCTCGGTATTCTGTTCTAGTTTGGGGTTGCGTGGGGTCTCCTTTTTCGAGGGCATTGGCGTCGGCAGCGAAGGTGGCGTACTTGTCTGGGGTGATGCGATCGCCAAACCGATTGGCATACACCTGGGTAAATTCTGCGCCGAACAACAGAATCTGCGCCGAGTAATAAATCCACAGCAGCAGCACGACAAAAGAGCCCGCCGCGCCGTAAGCCGAGGCTACACTGCTGTTGCCCAAATACAGCCCAATTAAAAACTTACCTAACGTAAAGAGTAGTGCGGTGATGCTAGCGCCTACCCACACGTCTTTCCAAGCGATTTTGACATCGGGCAGCACTTTGTAAATCATGCCGAATAGCAGCGTGATCACTGCAAAAGAAATCACGGTGTTGAGAATCTGCAAGGCGACATCCCAGCCTGCTACAATATCGCCAAAGACACCGTTGAGCGCAGATAGTCCGGCGCTGAGCATCAACGAGACCAGCAGCAAAAAGCCAATCGCTAGCACCATGCCGAAAGAGAGGAGGCGATCGCGCATCAATTTCCACAAGCCTTCCCCTTTCTTCGGCACCACGTTCCACACTGTATTCAGCGCGTCTTGCAGCTGAATGAACAGCCCCGAAGCACCTACAATCAGCAGCCCCACGCTAATCAGCGTGGCCCAAAATCCTTCACTGCCCTGAGATTTGCGGGTGAGCATCTCTTGTACTAGGCCCGCGCCATTCTCTCCTAGCAGCCCCTGAAGCTGTTCGATGATGCGGGTTTGCACAGTGCTTTGCTCAAACAAAAAGCTGGCAACGGCAATCACGATAACCAGCACAGGCGCTAGGGCAAACGTGGTGTAGTAAGCAAGCGCGGCGGCTAAGCGAGAAACTTTGTCGCGCTGCCATTCAGCCACGGTTTGCTGGAGTAAGGACCAAAAAATAGAAACGTTCATAATAGAAGGATGCGTACTGAGATGCGAAAAAGAAGTAAAAATGAGTGAAAAAAAGGGCAACCCACATCGGGTTGCCTCAGTTGCTGTATATCGAAAATTTCTAGGTGCTTAGCCCGTACAAAAACTAGCTGATGAGCCCAGAGCGCAGCGCCCGGACGGCGGCCTGAGTGCGATCGCTCGCCCCCAGCTTATTCAAAATGTTGCGCACGTGCGTCTTCACCGTACCTACGGTCACAAAGAGCTTTTCAGCAATTTGCGCGTTGCTACAGCCCGACACAATACACTCCAAAATCTCTAGCTCACGGGCTGTGAGCGGATACGCCTCAATAATTTGCTCATACTCAGCATCCACCGCTCGAATCTCCACCGTTTTACTGTTGAAGTTCTCACCAACGGCCACCGTAGGCTTCACCTGAGAGAGCACTAGGCTGGCAATGGAAGGATCAATCCAGGAGTTGCCTGCTTGGGTCTCTTGGATAGCGGTAATCAAATCTTTGGTTTCAATCTCTTTGGTGCAGTAGGAGTCTGCGCCTGCGGCGAACGCAGCCAGCACGGCTTTTTCGCTATCGTGCATGGTCAGCATCAAAATGCGCGTACCGCTCTCAGGATTTTTTTCCTTAAAGCGCTGAATCAGCTCGATACCGTCAATATCTGGCAGACCCACATCTACGATTGCAACATCGGGCTGCATCTCCGCAATCATAGAGAGACCTTTTTCGCCATTGTCAGCCTCGCCTAAGAACCTCAGCCCTGCTTGGCGGAAGGCGGCCCTCAGGCCCATGCGGGTCAAATCATGGTCTTCAACCAGAGCAACGCTAATTTCTTGGTCCATTGTGTTGTGCCTAACTATATAGCCTTCTGCTGAAACCTCGGTAGGTAGATTATTTCAGCTGAATAACAGCCATTGTGAATCGAACTATCTGCCATACTATTGCAGCTCTAGGAATAAGCAAACATCTACCACCCGAGATACAATTCATATGAAGGCGTTTGACGCTCTCTATCTAAAGACACAGTGTAAAGACACCACCACAGATCTAAAGATTTAGTCCTGAACGTAATAAGCTTGAAAAGCGCTCTCTTTGAACACTTTCCTCAGCGATGATCAACGTTGATCCCTTCTTTTTCTTGAGCACGAACTTCATGTGTGTGCTGGACAGCGATGGCCAGTTTCAAGCGATTAATCCGGCCTTTGAGCAGGCGTTGGGCTATTCGCTAGCTGAGCTGCAAACGCGATCGCTGCTAGCATTTGTCCACCCTGAAGACCAAATGGCCAGTCAGGAAGCCATACAGACCTTGGCAGCAGGCGGTGGCACCGCTAGCTTTACCTATCGCTGCCGGTGTAAAGCGCTGACAGCAGCAGGTGATAAAGATACGGGTGATCGCTGGCAGTGGCTCACCTGGAGTGCTTCAGCGGTAAGCAGCCCTGATGCTGGGCCTGCTCAGCCGTCCAAACAGCCGTCCGAACAGCCGTCCGAACAACCTTCTGGGCAGCTACTGTACTGCACAGCGCAAAATATCACCGCCCGTAGAACAGCTGAGCAAGCGGCGAGTAACCTTAAAACTGTGCTGCAAACTCAGACCCAAGACCATGCCCAAGCGCTGAGTACAGAGCGCGATCGCTACACGGCCCTATTAAAAGCAGAACGCGCGGCCCACCACAGAGCTGAGCTAGCCAACTCCGAAGCTCAGGTATACGCCGACGCAGTACGCAACATGTCCATCGGGCTGTACGTTTGGCAGCTCGAAAACCCTGACGACAGCCGCAGCTTAAAAATGATTGCCACCAATCCAGCGGCCACCAACTTCACCGGGCTGTCGATGGAAAGCGTATTGGGAAAGTACATTATCGAGGCATTTCCAGCACTCGTTGATACAGATATCCCAGATATTTACGCCGAGGTCACTCGCACCAAGCAGTCAGTCGATTTGGGCGAGATACCCTACGGAGATAGCCAAA
>JBCBDN010000083.1:0-13334 GCA_038529685.1 Cyanobacteria bacterium J06598_1
CCATAGCTGCTTTTGTCCTAAGTCCTTTAGGTACTGTTGAATTTGTTGTGACCCAATAGATTGCTGAAAAACAGCTTAAGCAGTTGAACGGAGCAGTTTATCTGCAATCTATTGGGTCACAACAAATTCAACAGTACCTAAAGGACTTAGGACAAAAGCAGCTATGGAGTGATATCCAAACCAACCCTGAGCTCTTGAAACTGGCAAAATCACCCTTGTTTCTCACTATGTTGGCTGTTGCCTATCAAGGTCAGCCTATTCAGGATATAGAGTCACTTTTTAATGCTTACATTCACAAGCAGTTGTACAACCCCAATTACAAGGGCACCTATCAACCAGGAGAAAAACATTCAGCTGAGAAAACCCTGCATTATTTGGGCTGGCTGGCCAATCAACTTCAGGAAAGAAAAGAAACGGAGTTTCTAATCGAAACCCTGCAACCTGACTGGTTGGAGGCTAAACAGCGAATAAAAAATTATAAACTCACTGTCGGACTAGCCATCGGGCTAATGAACGGCCTCACTGTTGGAATAGCTTTTGGGCGAGTTGTTGGGCTGGGTTTCGGAATAACTTTTGGGCTGGGTATTGGGCTATTTTTCGGGCTAAACGCCGGGTTAAGTGACATACAACCCAAAGAGCAACTAAAATGGTCCTTCAGAAGAAGCCTGATTTTCGGGCTGGGTTTCGGGTTGTTTTTTGGGCTAATCCTCGGACTAATTGTCGGGCTAAATAGCGGGCTGAGTAGCGGGCTGAGTAGCGGGCTGGCTTTCGGCTTGTTTTTCGGGCTGAGTAGCGGGCTGAGTAACGGGCTAAGTAGTAAAGCTATTGAACAAAAACGAATCCCAAATCAAGGTATTAAAAAAAGTCTTTGGAACGGGCTAATCTTCGGGCTAAGTAACGGATTGTTTTTTGGGCTAAGTAGCGGATTGTTTTTTGGGCTAAGTAGCGGACTGGTTGGCGGGATGCTTATCGGGCTAATTGGGAGGCTGGGTGGCGGACTATTTGACGCAATTCAGCATTTCATTCTACGCCTCTTCCTAACGAAAAACGGCGACACCCCTTGGAACTATGCACAATTTCTAGAACATGCTGCTCGCCATCGGTTTATTCAAAGGACAGGCGGACGATATCGTTTTGTTCACGATCTTCTCCGACAGCATTTTGCTGAAATGACACCGCAACAGCAGGCGATACTCGCGCAAGGCGGTGATGTCACCAATCAAGCTAAT
Organism: Cyanobacteria bacterium J06598_1; assembly: GCA_038529685.1. Lineage (GTDB taxonomy): Bacteria > Cyanobacteriota > Cyanobacteriia > Phormidesmidales > Phormidesmidaceae > Phormidesmis. The sequence goes on from JBCBDN010000083.1 coordinate 1,230, forward strand.
CCGTAACAAAATATTCCATCAGAAGTATCGTCCTCAGGACTCCAAGACAAAACGCTCAAAACCCTACTATCACAGCGATCTAAACATACTGGATCGGGACTTCCCCCGAACTCGGGGGCCAGGGGGCTCCGTCCGAAAGACAACTACTCATAATCATTCCATAAAGCCTTCCCAATCACTCAAATACCTAATTCCCCCGATCCCTCGCCCGCTGTAAAATAGACCGCGTATCTCTTTCCTCCTCTTCCGGCACTTCCTCAGGAATGGCTTCCGGCACAACCTCAGGCATAACCTCCTCCTCCGGCGCAGCCTCAGGCACAGGCACACCAGAATCCGGCCCATCCACCGCACTTGCCAGCGTACAGCAAGGCAAAACCGGCACATCACTAAGATCTGACAGCTCCAACGTAGCCAGCATCTGCTCCCAGTCCTGCTGCACTAGCTCATCATCCAGCTCAAAATAGCGCAGCTGCACCATCTCACTTACCGCATCCTGCAAAAATCCGTAGCTCGCAGACAGCGCCACCCGGTTACGCGCCGTCGCCTGCGCCAGCGTTCGAGTAGCATCCAACCCCACCACCGTCCGCTCCACCCAACCATTCACCGTCATCCGCTCAGTCTCATCGCAGTCTACGGTTAAAAACCACTGATACGTCTCACCCGTCTCCAGAGGCGCTGGAATCTTTAACCCCACAATGCCGTCGCGCTCAGTCTCACCGTTCAAAGTCCCCAAAAAAGCCACCTGCTCCTGGCTATCGGTCACCACTAGTTCAGCCCCCATCTCTTGCACCGGAGCTGGTAAATAAAACCACAGAATGGGATTGGGTTGCACCGTTAGCCCACCCACAATTTCATCCGTTCTGGGCACGCCCAGCTCTTCTACCATGCGGCTGTCGGCATAGGCGATCGCAGTCAACGGCAGCGCCGCCTGACAGCTCCCCCGGGAGCCACCCCCACGCCTACGCCCACGGGGCCGCCCTGGATTAAGCGATCGCCCCGGATTAAACTCAATCGGCAGCGGCGGCAATAACTGTTCAGAGCCCTGGCTAGTCCCCTGACCAATGCCCTGCTCAACCGCTTGCGCAACTGCGGACTGCGCAGACAACCCGCCCAGCAGTAGGGTGGTCGCTATTACAGCTACTTTGATCAAAAATTTCATAGGACCAGGCAGGCACTCACATCAGTTCATAGCTCATCATAAGGCAAACGCTTACGCCGATTAAGCACGTTGCCCATCAGCTGGCTCGTCAGCGCCGCCGCAGGCAAAGCGATCGCACTCGGCAGCAAAGGCACCCACACACTACCCACTGCTAACCATAGCCACGTCGCCAGCACAAGCAGCCCTTCAGCCAACAGCAGCCGTAGACAGAACCGAGATCGCCCTACACTCAGCCCAATCCCACCCCCTGCCAGCGCCCAAATCACCGTCCACCCAATCTCTTGCCACAACGCCAACGTTTTAATCAAAGATCGCTCACCCAAAGCCGCACTAATCAGCTGGCTCACCATCTGCGCCTGCAAGAACACACCGGGCGTCACTGTAGAAGCATCATCCGTGTAATAAGGCGTATTCCACAGATCGCCCGTATGTTCTACAGAGGTTGTCCCAATGAGAACAATCTTATTTTCAACCAGCGATCGCAGCTTCTCAGGCGAGCGCTCCAAAAGATCCCCCACGCTAATACACACCGCAGGCGTTTCATACACCTCGCCACAGTTTCTCTGCGCCGGTTCTCTCACAATTCTGTAGTTCAGCATCAGCTGATCGCCTTGTCCGTCCACATTGTGATATCCGCCAAAGTTTTCACGGCGGATATAGGGCAGCCGAGATTCTCCTAACGCATTGTCATCCGTAAAAGGAATGTTGTAAGCAATGCTGAGAAAGCGAGCTGCGATCGCCGCACTCAAAGAAGCCGCCACCTCACAGTTGGCCACATCCACAGCGCTCCCTTCATCTATTCCTGAAGCCTCGCTCGCCCCCATCAAAACTAAGTGGCGGCGCAGCGTTTCACGGGACGTCTCCCAATCATCCGCAACAAAGTCCGTAAAGCCTACGCGTGCCGCATCAGTCACCTCAGGTGGCGGCGTAATCACTTCAAAACCATCACTCTGGGACTTACAGATAGTGATCAAGTCATCAGTCTCTTTTATCTGCTGCGCCAAGCGCGAACTGTCTGCCGGAAAGTCTCGATAAATATCTAACCCAATCACCTGAGGATTCAAAGGTTTTAACTTCGCCAGCAGCTCGCTCAACGTTTCATCAGAAAGGGTTTGTTCTTCAGGAGAATCAGCCCTCTCCTCAATATCTTTAGCCGTGTTGGTCACAATCAGTAAGCGGCTATCTACGTCTTCAGCAGGGCGCGATCGCAACAACAAATCATACACCTTCAGCTCCACCGGCTCCAACAAACCCACAAACCGCAAAAACAGCACTAAAGCAGCACAGCTCAAACTCGCAACACCTGCTAAGCTCAAACGTCTAGGCGTTACCAGCTTCCGCGCTTTAAAGTCTACAACAGCAGGGTCTACCAAAGCAGACCCTGCAAGACGCTGTTGAACCAAATTCTGTTGAACCGAATTCTGTTGAACAGCGTCCTGCCGAACCGTGCCAGATTCACCACACAGCGTTTGCCACGTCGGCGGCGTCTCCGCCAAGTTCTGAACAATCACCGGCAGCCAAGACGCGCAGGGGAAACGAGACTCCAAGCCCTGAAGCTGCTCTCTTGCCTCACGCACCGCGCCGTAAAAGGCTACGCCCTCCGAAAAAGACTTTAAAAACCCTTGCAAAAACGCATGGGCCACCCGATCCGGCACCGGCTCACGCATCACCAGCACCTGCGGAATATACAGGTCCGCCAAATCTGCGGCTAGCCCTAGGCCATCGCAAGAGTTAAAAATAGCTGTATTCAGCCCTCTGTCGATCGCTTTTTTCAGCGCATGCTTCAGCTGCGGAATCGTCAGCCGATCGGTAGCATTCAACAGAATTTCACCTCTGGCCTCGTCTCTGGCCTCGTCTCTGGCCTCGTCTCTGGCCTCATCTCTGGCAGGAAGATACTGGCTATGACCCGCAAAAAACAGAATGTCCCAGCCCTGCGTATCCCACAGCTCACGGGTGAAAACTTCTATTGTCGGCGCGTGTAACACTGTCACATCGGCCCTCGGCAGCTCGCTTAATAGCGCACAGTCTGCCTGAGTATCGAGTCCCGTCGCATCACCCAGCACCGCCAGTACCCGCACGGTTTTAGAGCGGCTGCCTTGATAGTTCACCTGCTGATAGCACGGCAAACAAATGCCCACCTCTGCTTGACGATAGCGCTGGAAAAAATCCAGATCATACCAAGGCAATCGCTGTAGCAAAGGGTCTGACGTTTGCAGCAAAATGCGGACCGTGTCCTGCGGGCTCAGCTGCTCTAACACCTTCTCTCGAATCGGGCGAAAGTCTTCTCCGTTTAGCCAGTGGTGCACCTGCAGGCGCAGCTCGCGGCTTAACTCACGGCACTGCTCTATCTGCGGCACATTCGAGACATTGGTCGCCCCAGCGATCGCCTCTAGCCGATAGGGCAATCCTAGCTGCCGGTAAGCTCGCTGCCAACGCTGATACAAATCCGGCAAATCCGGCGCCGCCGGGAGTCGTGCCTGCATCTCCGCCTGTGGAGGCAGCCCCTCTTCACCAATCTGCACCGTCGCGCCATAGCCAGTTTGAATACTGCCCGCGCCAATCCGAATGACGATGCGCTTATCTGCAGTGCGCTTGTTTTCAGTGCGCTTATTTACCGTCCTCATCAAATTGAGAACTGTTCAGTAAAAGTAGCCTCGCCCATTGTAATTCTCACCCTAAAAGATTCACCCGATTGCCCGCTTAATCGTAGCTGAATATAGTTATCAATTTCTCTAGAAGTTGCCGACGAAAATGTCTGGCCCGTCTCATCAAGCACCGCCAGCGTCAAATCTTCTACCAGATAAGGAGAGTCTCCTAACGGCCTTACTTGCAGCACAATACTGCTCTGGTTAGGAGCGCGATCGCCCAGCTCTGCCCTATCCTCAGCCATATCCTCTGCCGTCATATGCACCACCAACGCCACCCGTACAGACTCGCCCATCTGCACACCCAGGTCCACCAGCTTTGCCCGACTCACATCCGTCGTCACCTCAGGCGTTGCCAAGCTGGTCGTCCGAAAAGCAAACCCTAGCTCCACCGGGTTCACCAGCGCATCTACCGGCTGCCAGCTCGCTGAAATACCCCCTGACAGCCAGTCTCCCAACCGGGTCAACGCCGCTCGCCCCGTCGTCAATAAATTCTCTGCACGTTGCCCAACCTTACTCGTCCGCAGTCGATGCACTTCCTCCAACAGGCTCTCAATCGGTTCAAACCGAGAGAGCGGCAGCTGTTCCATTTCGTGCGCTGATAGTGAAAATCCCAACAGTGTAGCCGTTTGCGCCGCCTCATCTAGCGCGACAGCAACATAGCCCATTCTCTCATCCCATGCTTCCGGCGGAATGTAACAAGTCTCTGCGACCGTATCCACCACCCGACAAGACAACACGCCCGCTTCTGGTAGCGGCAAATCAGCCACATCTGACATCATTTGCATCATCGGTTTCCAGCTGTCGCCTTGAGCGATCGCACTCGGAATATCCATCAGCTGCAAATAAGAATCCACCACACACACCGCCAGCGTGTTCCGTCTAATTTGGACTGCCTTCTCTTCAAATGGGCAGTTTTGAGCAAACCGCTGCGCCACCTGCTGAAACTCTGTCGTAATCGGAAGGGTGATGCCTAGATGCTGAGAATGTGTGAGAACCATCAACTTGTAACCTTGTGTATCTAAAGTGCTTAACCGTGTAACCCGCTTGTGGGCGCCGACATCAAAATCGGCCTCTATAAAAATTCAATCTGTCTGAGTATTGGGTCTATCTGGGCTCCAGCCTGTCCAAAATCCGCAGGCGTGTAGCCCCACCTACGCTCTGATACGGCTACAAATAGCCTTGAGCCTTGCCAAACTCTCGTAAACGCGTCAGGCACTGACGCTGATAAAAACTGCTGAGCGTCCCGACAGAAATGCCATACTCTGCCGCCAGTACTTTCCAAGCCGTTTCAGGAGGCAGCCGTCTCAAAATCAACAGCTGAGCTGTCACCTCAGGATGCTTACTTACATGAGCGGCCCGCAGGCTGCCATCTGCATCCGCTTCAGCCCAGGCGCGAACCTGTTCTAACAGCGGCGGAATATCCGCAGGGGCTGCCAGCCGATCTACCGGGTCTAGGCGTGAATCATCTTCCGAACCCCAGCTGACGTTAGACACTGTTTTGGCCCGCTGCTCTCGATCGGCAATCTGAAAATCTTGCAGACGACGCTTGAGGTAGGCATTGAGCCAAGTCGTCAGCATAGCCACCTCAGGGTCATACACCCGGCCCGTATTAGTCGCTGGCGCCTCGCAAAGGTTGCGACAAAAGTACACCCAGGTCTGCTGCAAAGCATCGAAATAGTACGGGTCGTAGGTGTGCCACAGCCTACCGTCCAACGACCGAATCAGCTGTGTTAGGCCCCGCTGTCGCTTTGGGCTACCTGCTGGCTCAGCGCAGGTCTCTTGCACAAGGCTAGCCAAAGGTTCAGACACAAATTTACTTCTCCTAACACGATACTCACCCGCTTTGCATGAAATAGCACTCATGCGGCCTCCACTGAAACTTTACGCTTAATCACCTATCAGATACAAATGCAAAAGTTCTGCATCGGCTCAACAATAAGCAGTGCCAGCTGCGTTTCTGGCCTAACGATTCTTAGCAGTCACCCCGGTCTCCCCTACAAAGGATGGTAACTTCAGTGAATGTACTGAACGTTCTTTCTTTGTGAACTTCCACAGAAATGCCCTGAAGCGATCGCAGGCCTCAAGAAGAGTTGACTAATCAAACTTTTCTGATCCAGCGAACTCTCCTTTATAGCCATCTTCCTCTGGTACCTCCCCCATGAAAATCATCGACAGACTCAACAATCTATTGAAAACACCTGGTTTGAACACAAAGCTAAACGTTCTTAGCTTCATACCGCGCTCCTCGCCTCAAAAAGACAAAAAGTCAGCCGTTGACGTAGAACTTGCAGGCCGTCCGCCTCGCCGCCGTAACCCAGGTGGCTGGCCCGGAAACAACGCGTAATTCTCTGAGCCCGCGTAATTCTCTGGGCCAACCTAGTTCTCTGGGCCTACGCAGTAAGAGACCTAACCAAGGCTTGATAAAGTTGTGTGTGAGTGCTCTAGCGTAATTCACATGCTTCCTTTCTGGGTCACACCGCTCCCTGCTCTGCCCGCACCTGTTCCAACGGCTGGTCTGGTTTCATCGCTCGTGCGGTTCAAACAAACCGGCACAGCCGAGTCAACAATCTCTGACTTATTGGCCTTAGCAGAAACGCAGAGCAAAGCAGCAGAATACGACAAAGCGATCGCCACCTTTCAAAATGCGATTGACCAAATCGATCAAGCCACGCCCATCGACATCGAGCAAAAGGGCCGCGCGCTTTATGGATTAGGCGATGCCTACATGGGCAACCGCGCCTATAGCGAAGCACTCCCAGTATTTGAAAATGCGATCGCCCTCTTCACCGATCCCGGCCACACCCGCCAAACCAACCTGGCCGGGTTAGCCCGTGCCAATATCCTGGTCGCACTCACCGCCGAACTCGGCCAAGCCCACGAATATCTATCTCATTTCGGCACCGCCCTAGAGTACTACCAGCAAGCACTCACGCCAGAGACCGTTGATCTGATGGATCCGCACACCCGCGTCCATCTGCTCACTCGCCAAGGCATCGTAGAAACTGAAATCGGCCAGTATGCCAAAGCCGAAACCACCCTGCAACAGGCCGCCACACTCAGCCAAGCGCTAGAGAGCACCCTACAAACAGCCGATGCGATCGCCGCCCTCGCCTGGACCCACGAGCAGCAGTCCAACTTAGGCCCAGCGATCGCTGCCTACCAAAGGGCCCTCACCCATTACCAGCAAGCGCGCGACACTAGCGGCGAAACCCTCACCCTCAGCAACCTCGGCGCAGTTCACCTCAAGCAAAACAATCCAGCCGCCGCCGAAACCGTCCTCAACCAAGCGCGCGCGCTATTAAATACAAACGACGATCCCTACCAACGAGCCGTCCTCTTCGATAGCTTTGGCACCCTGTATCAAAATCAAGGAAACGTCGAGCAAGCTTGGAAGAGCTACCGTCAGGCGATCACACTCAGCCATCAAAGTAACGACAAAGTCAATAAAATCAGCAGCCTGCTAAACCTTGGCCAGCTGATGGAAAGCCAAGCACAGCCCAGCACAGCCATCTTCTTTTATAAACAGGCGATCGCCAATATCGAAACCATCCGTCAAGACCTCCAGCCCCTGTCCACCGCCATCCAAAAACGCTACACCCTCACCGTAGAAGACTTTTATCGCCACCTTGCCGACCTCCTGCTTCAGCAAGACCGCACCGAAGAAGCCCTCCAAATCCTAGAGCTGCTCAAAATCCAAGAAGTCCAAGCCTATCTCCACAGCAGTCCGGCCAACAGTCGTCCGACCAACAGTAATCAAAACAGCACCCCAGCTAGTGAAACTAATAGCACGCTCCTTTCTCCCACAGAACTCACCCTAGCTAACGTCCTCGATTCTCAATCCTTAGATCGCTCTCTAGCCGACTTCACCGCTCTCCCAGAAGTCGCTGCCCTAGCTCAGCCAAACACCGAAAAACCCACCGCCACTGACTCCCCCTTCCAAACCGACACGATAAAAGAGATACAGGCCACCCTCAAAACCCAACCTGCCAACACCGCAGCCATCTACCCGCTGATCTTAGAAGACCGGCTGGAGATTGTTCTCATCACCGCAGACCAAGACCCCATCCACATCAGCCAACCGGTCACCAACACCACCCTCGCCAGCACCGTCCACACCCTACAAAACAAACTCAAAACAAACGCCCTACTGCCCACCGCCGAAGCTCAACAGCTCTACGACTGGCTCATTCGCCCACTCGAAGAGACCCTCACTCAGCAAGCCATTCAAAATATCATCTACCTGCCAGACGGCATCTTGCGCTACATCCCCATCGCCGCGCTGCACGATGGCCAGCAGTGGTTCGCCCAAAAGTACCCGTCTCACAACATTACTGCCGCCAGCATTGGCGACCTGAGCCGCACCAACACCGCCACCCCCAGCATCCTTGCAGGCGCCTTCACCGACGCCATCCCAGCTCATACCGTAACAGTGGGCAACCAAAACTACCGATACGAAGGCCTCCCCGCCGCCCGCATAGAAATCAACAATCTGCTTGAACTCATCCCCAACACAACCGCTCTGTTCGATCAAGACTTCAGCCCAAGCAAAACCCTAGGAGCAGTAGACACTCATGAAATTGTTCACCTAGCCACCCATGCCAAGTTCTTACCCGGTCAGCCAGAGTCCTCTTTTGTTCTATTTGGTGATGGCAGCACCGTGAACATGCGAGACATTGGAGAATGGCAGCTACCCGGTGTGGATTTGGTCGTGTTTAGCGCCTGCCAAACAGCGGTCAGTACAGAAGGTGACGGCAAAGAGCTGTTGGGGTTGGGTTTTCAGGTACAGCAGACCGGGGCGGGAGCAGCGATCGCATCGCTCTGGGCCGTAGATGACACATCCACCGCCGCCTTAATGAATCAGTTTTACACTGAGCTAAGTCAAGGCAAAACCAAAGCTGAGGCACTCCAACAAGCCCAAATCAAGCTCATTGAAAACGAGCGTTTTCAGCATCCCTACGATTGGGCAGCATTTATCTTAATCGGTAACGGGCTGTAAGCCCTTGATTGATTGAGGCGGCCAGATTTACTCTGTCAAGCGAAGTATTGTTGGCAGGTATTGCTGGCAGTTTTGTGCCAGTAAGCAAGCCGAAAATATCAGAACGACCGCACCAACCAACAGATACTGTAGGCCTAAGCAATCGAATCTGGAGTTTTTCCAATGCGTTCTTTCATCGCTGCGGCCCTCAGCTTAACCCTGCTAGTCAGCGGAACTCACATAGCCCAAGCGCAGACAAGTCCCTTGCAGATTCGGAATCAGGCAATGGAAGCGCACACCAGCCGCAACTATGCGCGGGCCGAAGAGCTGTGGCGCGAACTGCTCAGTGAACTACCCAACGATGCCAGAGCACTGAGCGGATTGGGCTTCGCCCTACTCCTACAGGGAGACGAGGCAGAGGCACAGGATACATTTCAGCAGGTTTTCTCAATAGATCCGGGCCTGGGCTATCTGACCCTGGGCGTGGGGCTTGCTTTGCTTGAAAGGTTTGCAGAGGCAGAAGATGCCTACGTAAATGCGATCGCACACGAGCCCGAGGCCGCCGACATTCACTATAACTTAGGCGTTGCCATTAGCAACCAAGACCGCCCTTCAGAAGCAGAAGCCGCCTACCAGGAAGCGATTCGCCTAAATCCTAACTATGTAGATGCTTACTACAATCTCGGCAGTATCTTGTCAGATCAATCGCGTTATGAAGAAGCAGAAGCGGCTTATCAAAGCGCAATTGAAATTGAGCCCTCTGCTGATATTTACAACAACTTAGGCGTCTTACTCAATAAGCAAAAGCGCTACGCAGAAGGTGAAACCGCTTACCGAGCAGCCATTCAGCTTAATCCGTCTCTCGTTGATTCCCATCAAGGTCTTGGGAATGCGCTAATCCACCAGGAGCAGTATGCAGAAGCCGAAGCCGCCTACAAAAATGCGATCGCACGTGACGCCAACTTCGCAGATGCTCACTATGCACTAGGCGTTGCCCTGTTTGCCCAAGGACGCGAACAAGAAGCTGACACGTCTTTTCAGGAAGCCATTCGGCTAAACCCCGAGTTTGCCAGCGTTTTTGAATAACGACAGGCAAACTCAGGTTCATCGACCTACGATTAAAAAGAACTAAACAACAAACTGACTGGGCGCGATCGCACTCGCATCCACACCCGTCAAAGTAGCCAGCACTTCATTAGTCGGCGCAAAAATAATGTCACTCCCAAAGAAAGAGAGATCGCTCACACCCAAACCATCAGAGAGCATAATCTTATCTGCCGAGCTAAAGTCCGTGATAGTGTCACTCCCTTCTCCTGCCTTCAGTTCAAAGATATCTCTACCCTGTCCACCTGTGAGCAAGTCATCACCCTGACTACCGCTCAGAAAGTCATTACCCGCACCGCCTGTCAATGAGTCGTTACCTCGACCGCCAATCAACGTGTCGTTACCGCCATTCCCTTCTAGCGTGTCATTACCATTGCCACCGCCAACAAAGTCATTGCCCGCGCCGCCCGTCAAGATATCAACACCGACACCGCCTTCTAATCGATCATCGCCCGCCGCGCCGTTAAGGATATCGTCACCATTGTTACCCTTAAGCAAATCATCGCCAGTACCACCGAACAAACTATCGTTACCAGCCGCCCCCTGAAGCGTATCGTCACCCGACTGGCCATTGAGCTGGTCGTTGCCACTGCCCCCATTGAGTCGGTCTGTACCTTTACCGCCCTCTAAGCTGTCATCACCCGCATCACCAAACAAAGAATCATCACCTGACTCACCTTTTAGCGTATCGTTACCGCCGCCGCCTTTAAGCGTGTCATTACCCTTGCCCGCAGCCAAAGTATCGTTACCACCATTGCCTTTCAGCCAGTCGTTGCCGTCACCACCGTTCAGCGCGTCATCGCCAGCATCACCTTTCAAAATATCGTCACCCGCGTCACCATTTAGGAGGTCATTGCCACTGCCCCCGTTGAGCGTATCGCCACCTTGACCACCATTCAGGATATCGTCTCCACCTAAACCAGAAAGGGTGTCGTCACCCGCGTCGCCCTTAATCACATCATTACGTTTAGTGCCTGAAATACGGTCTTTTTTTGGCGTACCGACAATAGCAATGGGGTCTAGAATCGTTTCTCCGGGCGTACCATACTCACTGGTTGAACGGATCTCATAGGTACCATCACCGTCGTAGTCTTGAGCCACTGACAAAATATTGTTGTATTCATCGTAAGTATAGGCAGTTACAGAGCGTGAATCTATTTGGCCGTCACCATCATAATCATCTGCGGAACTCGTCTGATTACCCTGAGCATCGTAGGTAATAGTGCTGGAATAAATAGGCTCAACCTTACCGTCACCGTCATAATCCTCAGAATAAGTTGAACTCGTCTGATTGCCATCACTATTGTAGGTATAGGTATTGAGACTATCTGGCTGACCATCGCCGTTATAGTCAGAAGATTCGCTAGTTAGGAGACCTTGCGCATTATAAGTAGTCGTAAAAATAGAGAGATAGTCGGCTTCGCCATCGCCGTCATAATCCTCAGAATAAATCGAACTTGTCTGATTGCCTTGTGCGTCATAGGTGTAGGTATTAAGAGAGTTTGGCAAACCATCGCCATCATAATCAACCGCATCACTCGTTAAGTTACCTTTCGCATCGTAGGTGTATGTGTTAGTCGAAACAGAATCAATTTCGCCATCACCGTCGTAATCGTCAGAGTAGGTTGCACTCGTCCGATTTCCTTTAGCATCATAAGTAAAAGTCGTTACGCCATAGTCCGCTTGGCCGTCACCATCATAGTCATAAAACTGTTCAACAACGTTGCCTTTGCCATCAAACTTACTAACAAGAACTTCTTCTAGTTTACCGTCACCATCTATATCAGAAAACTCACTGACAGGATTCCCCTCAGAATCATTTTTATAGATGTATTCGGGCTGTCCATCGCCATCGTAATCCTCTGAGCTACTGATCTGATTACCCTGAGCATCGTAGGTATAGGTAGAACTGTAATCTATCTTGCCAGCGCTGTTGTAGCTTACAGAACTGAGCTGATTGCCCTTAGCATCGTAGGTGTACAAATACTCAGGTTGGCCATCACCATCGTAGTCTTGAGCATCGCTAATCCGGTTGCCTTGGCTATCGTAGGTATAGGTTGTAATGCCATCGGGCTCACCGTCAAAGTTGTTGTCTGTAGATTGGCTGGTTTGATTGCCCTTTTCGTCATAGGTATAGGTCGTGACAGTAGCAGGGCGACCATTAGAGCCATAATCAACAGAACGGAGCAAGAGAGGTTCGTTAGCCATAAAAATTGCCT
>JBCBDN010000084.1:0-13305 GCA_038529685.1 Cyanobacteria bacterium J06598_1
CGTCTGTCAGGGCATAGCCGTAGTCTAAGCGCAGCTTTGTTCTAGGGTGGCTGCTCGCACTTTTATAGGCGATATGGTGATTGACAGCTACTCTAGAACAAATCGCCTGAGAGAAAAGTGTTTTTGCCTAAAGCGCCCAATCTAAAGAAAAGGAGAAGCCGTTTTCCTGGAGTGAATTTCTATCAGTATCTACGTCTGTCAGGGCATAGCCGTAGTCTAAGCGCAGCTTTGTGCGGCTATCTATTTGCCACAGCAGGCCAGTGCCTACGCTCAGCAGGCTATCGACTGAGCTGGGTTCGCCGCTGTTCCAGCCGACACCACCTTCTATAAAGGGAGCGATTTGCAATACGTCTGGCTGCGCCAGGAGAGGAAAGCGCATCTCAACAGAAGCCGCTAGGCCATTGTCTCGCAGCAGCTGATTTTCACGGTAGCCTCGCACAGTATTGATACCGCCTAGGCTAAATTGCTCCAAAGATAGAAGAGCATCGGGCGTGAGCTGAGAGGAAACTCGAGTAAGCAGCAGCTGATTTTTGGGCAGTTGCTGTACCCACTGAAACTGACCTTGCCAGCTAAAAAACTGCCCGTCTGGGGTGATATCGCTGCGGGTAGCATCAAAAATATCTAGGCCCAGATTAAACTGCGATCGCGCAGCCAGAACCCTTTTAGGCGTTCTATCCACCCAGTCTTGAGAAAACCGCAGCGCGCTCACATTTGAGCTAGGAAAAGAGAGCTCACCGCCCGCTATTGTAGATTCGCTACGCTGCAAGTCGAAGGCGAGCCCCAAGGCAAATTCTTGATTGGGCGATCGCACCAGAGGCTGCCGAAACCCTACCGAATAGCTGCTGCTACTTCCCGCTGCCTCCAAGTCATCAAACTTGTCTTCAACAATTCGGTTTTGGCCATTTGCTAGGCTGACAGTAAGCGTACCGTCGTAAGCATTTACTGGAACGCTGTAGCGCAGGCTGTAGCTGTTGAGCCCTTCGGTAAGGCTGTAGGTTAGGTCAAGGCGATCGCCCACACCCAACACATTGTCGTAGCCCACATAGGGCGTTAGCTGCGCAGACCCCACCAGCGGCGAGCGGTAGTTATTCGCACTGATTCCCGCACGCCAAGGAGAAACCTCCTCTAACGTCAACAACAGCACACTCTGCCCCGCCCCAGACCCCGGCAACAGCTGAGCGTTCACCGTTTCAATCAGCGGATCTATCTGTAGTAGCTGAAGGGCTTTTTCTATATCGGCTTGATTCAGCGGACGAGCGGTATGGGCACGAATCCGACTGCGCACATACCCCGAGCGCAGCTTACTCAAACCAGCAATCTCAATTTGTTCTAACGCACCTTCTACAATCTGAATAGAAACCGCCCCGCCCTCTTCAAAATCTTGTTCAGGAATGAACGCTCCAGACGTAATGTAGCCAGCCTTAATATACGCTTCAGTAATCAGCCCTCTGAGCGCCAGTAAATCCTCCAGAGTTACCAGCTGACCTTCCAAATTGGCGACTAGAGCTTCCACCGTCTGAATCTCTCCGTTATGACTCACCTGGAGCTGACCAGGGCTAAGGGTCATTCCCAACAATACTATTTCCCCAATCCGAAACTGTTCTGCTGGCGAGCTAGGCAGATCAAACAAGGGCGCATCCGATTCTTCAGAAGGCGGCAAATCCAGTTCCGGCAGCTCTTCAGGCGGAAAAGCATCAGGCAGTTCTATCGTGGACGATCTAGGTAAGATATCTTCTAACTCTACTTCTGGAGGAAGCGTCGCAGGCTGAGCCACAGCCACCTCTCCCACGGAAAGTATTGCCAACACCATAAGGGCTTTCAAAAGGCGCCCGCTCATGATGCACTGCACTGCTGGCCAAACACGATTTTGCCATCGGCTAAGCGAGCGACGCTCTCAGGCTCAATGACCGGGTCACCGAGTTCCCATGAGTCTTCTTTAGCCTCTAGATTCTCATGTTCTAACCTCTCAGTAGCCGGAGTCTCAGAGCGCCTAACGGGCAGTGTTTGCACATCGCCTAAACCATACACAGAAACACTGCCGTCTTCTGGCGTTGTTGGCAGGTCGCCTGCCCCCGGAATCGTAAAGCGGCCACTAGGGCCATTAGAAGCTGTGTTGCCTGAAATACAGCTATTTGAAATCAGCTGTTCAGACGTAGCAAAGTCTTCAGCCAGGGCCTCCGGTTCTGTTCTAATCGGCTCAGTCGTAATCCCGTCAGACGTAATAATGCCATCCTGCCCCGACTGAGAGCTAGCGCTAATATCGTTAGACCGTGTCTCTCGCAAACGATTCGTAGTGGCCCCTTCTTGCAAGTCAAACCCATACAGCGTTGTGCCATCAGGAAAAGAAATCGTCCCACCGTCGCCGCCGCGAGCATTGGCAATGATATCGCTGTTGCCATCTGGGTTCGCCACAATTGTATTGGCGTTAATCCTAATATCTCCACCGTCTGCATTAGCCGCAGCATCAGCTAGCAGCAAACTACCGTTTGAGAGCAGCAAAATTTCAAACGGTTCGCCACTCGTTACAATTTCAGAAAACTGCTCAGCGGCCGGAGTTAGCCCGTTTTCCGGTCCATTTTCTAGCGACTCTAGCCGCTCAACTAAGCCATCATAGTATCCAGCGACAAAGATACTGCCCGCTTCCCCACCCTTCCCTTCGGTGTTGGTCGTTAATTGTGAACGGTTTAAGACGACGTTTTGGCCTGCGGCGATCACAATATCCCCACCCGCACCCATTGCCGCACTATTAGTAGAAAAGGAACTGTTGGTCACCCGGACAGTATTTGGACTGGCAATCAAAATATCACCCGCAGCCTTCGGGCTATTTGCATTGTTAGCAACAAAGACATTATCAATCGAAAGATCACCAGCACTTACAACAGAAACCCGCCCAGCCTGACCAGACTCTGGCCGAATAAGGATAATCGGTTGGTCAGCGACTACGCGCGGATCGTCCGGATTGCGATTGACTCCAAAAGGATTGGAAGGGAAACGGGGATTTGTATTGAAATCAAAATCTCCAACAATCGTTTCTTCATTCGTGACAATTCGAACGTCTTCTAGCTGCAAATCGCCGCTTCCTCTGATCAGAATGTCTCCAGAAGTCCCCCGATTTGAAAGCGTAAATATATTGAGCCTAGAGATGCGATCGCCCGCCTGCAAACTAACGTTACCGCTGCTAATAGACTCATCCACCACCTCCGAATTACTCACTGCTGAAGTAACCAAATTAGTGTTCACATCACCAGCGCTGGCAATACTGCCTGTCTCAGTTGAAACCGTAATGCTGCCGCCATCTTGGGCACCGCTTTCTAGAGAATAAGATTTTGAGTCTAGGTAAGCATTTAGAACAATATCACCACTGTTAGTACGAACTAAAATGTCACCCCCGTTGCCAGCCTCTCCCAGGCGGGAAACTGAACGAACATTGATAGATCCACTATTGTCTTCAGGGTTAGTTGTTGGTGTCACTGGCCGATTGAAAATACTGCCTCGCTCGGCAGTGATAGTGACATTGCCCCCCGCAGCAGTGTCACGTCCCACGCTGGCGCTGCCCTCACCATTGGCCAGCGCCTGCGCAGTCAGCGGTCCATTGTTGGTAATATTGCCATCTGCAACCGTTGACATCTGAATATTGCCCGCGCGGCCAGTGCTGCCTTCATCAGAAAAAGACGACGCTTGAAGTCTCTCCCTATTTAAAATATCGCCCCCAGCACTCGACAATATTTCAATATTGCCGCCCGCACCCGCATTACCATTACGAGAAAAGGAGCCTGAATCGATAGATCCTATATTTTCAATACGGCCCGCCTCAGTCATGAGGCGAATATCTCCCCCACTACCCGCACCCACTGAGCCATCGATCGAGCCATTATTGTCTCCTAGCGCCGATGAAAACGTTCGAATAACTGACGTAAAAATACGCCCCTCACCCACCGTAGAAAGCGTAATTGAGCCGCCATCACCAGAACCCCCAAAAACAGATCTTGAACTAGCAGCTAAGTCTTCTTGGTTAATAATATCGCCGCCCGCTGCGGCTGTAATCGTAATGTCACCGCCTTCACTGGCATCACCAGCCTCGGCTTCTCTGGCAACACCTGAGGTAGAAGAAGTATCAAGCCCTTGCTGATTACTAATGTTGCCACCCGCTAGGGTTTGTAGGGTAATGTTCCCACCGTTTCCAGCTGAGCCAGGAACAGATCGCGACCGGGCATTCAGTCGATCCTGATTGGTGATATTGCCCCCGCTATTGGTAACAATCAAGATATCGCCACCAGTAGCTGAATCACCCACTAGCGAATCTTTGGCATCTAGGGCAGAAGATGAATTCAAAGGTGCTTGGTTGAGTACATTGCCCCCGCTATTGGTAACAATCGAGATATCGCCGCCGTCACCAACATTTCCATCACGACTGACCTGAGGACTCGTATCAATGCCATTGGTCGTGACATCTCCACCCGATACAATCGAGACATCACCACCGCTCACACGGTTATTAACAGCTGTATTTATGGTTCCAGCCACCTCTACTTGACCGACAACAGTTTCAAGCAGGAGATTTGCACCGTCAGTATTAATGGCATTAGCGGTAATCGAATCGTAAGCCAACAAACTGAGCGGTGCTTCAGCTCCCACCCGACGCTCCAACTGAAGCTGACGGCCAGTCAAAGTTACGCTCGTTGGAGAACTGGCCTGCGACCGACTGCGGAATGAACTACGGACAGCAATATCTCCTGACTCACTCGTCAGATAGGAGAAAAAAGAAGTGCTTGGAACAACATCCAGTAGCTGGCTAGGTTCAGACGCATTCGCACGAAAAGCACCCTCACCCAGAGAAACAGCAGAGCCAGTTGTCGCATAAAACGCGCCACGCATATCTAGCGAAGCATTCTCTCCAAAGATAATGCCGTTAGGATTAATCAACCATAGGTTGGCATCGCTGCCATCAACGACGCCTAGCGTGCCAAGAATCTCTGAAGGGTTCTGGCCAGTCACCCTTGAAAGCACGTTAGTAATAGAGTTACCGGGCGTAAAGTAGACTCGCTGATTGAGATCAACATTGAATTCTTGGAAGCTATGAAAGAGATTTCCGCCGGCAGTAATGCCCCCTGTAATTGAGGCTTCATTTCGGTTCCTGACAACGGTTGAGCTATTTTCACCGAGCGAAGTATCTGGCAGCAGTCGCTCAGTTGAACCGGGTTCAGGAACCGCCAAGCTAGGCTGCGCTACAGAAGCGAGGAGTAAAACAAAAAGAGTACGTAGCGCGAACCGAAAACGAGGGTGAGAGTGCTTCTTCTGTCGGTGAATCCTTTTCTTGCGCATGTAAATCATAATGCTTGCGGATGTCTGCAGATTGCAGCTATTTGCAGATTATCATGCACGCTGAGAATGATTTCATGAAGAATTGATGGATTATGTGGTCTTATCAGTCGATTTTTAAGGATTACGAGAGTGTCTTTGATACGATTATCGTGCTCTGCATTGATGTACAGATGAGATTTTTTCGCGCTGCTCGCAGCTTCCGTCTATTCATCTTGGCCATTTTTACGGTGGCCTGCTGCCTGTGCTGGCCGCGATCGCCCCTCACAATCAGGACCCCAGCCTATGCCAACGAGGCTACCCAGCAGGTACAGCAAGGCGTATCGGCCTACGAAAGCAATCAATATATAGAGGCGATCGCCCACTGGAAAGCAGCTCTTTCTCACTATTCAGAGAGCGAATCACAGCCAGAAGCACAGCGCGATCGCGCCATCATCTCAGAGAATCTGGCGCTAGCCCACCGACAAATCGGCGCCCCCTCCAAAGCCCTAGCCCATTGGCAGTCAGCAACAGCCACCTATACAGCGCTGCAAGACTGGCCAAAAGTGGGCCGCCTATTAACAGAACAAGCGCAAACTTACCGACAGTTAGGACAGCCTTATCAAGCCATCGGACTCCTGTGTACACCCATTTCTCAGTCCTTTCAGGCCAACACGTCTCAGGCCAACACGTCTCAGGCCAACCAGTACAGCACCGAAGATTGCGCATCCGAGAGTTCTGTTAGCCTTGCACAGCGCACAGGCGATCGCCCAGCCGAAATAGCCGCCTTGGGCAGTTTGGGCGAAACCTACCGAGCCATTCAACGCTACGATTTGGCCCGTCAGGTACTGCAAGCAGGACTCACGCTCACAGCAACAGCGAACAGCCCCGAAAACACTTATCAGCAGGCGCTTTTGCACAACAGCCTAGGTCACGTTTTCAAGGAACAGGCAGCGCTGAGCTACCAGCAAGCAATCACCGCACAGCGCGGTCTTACCGGCAGCGAACGACGCCTACGCGCAGCTGCGCAGGCGGCAGCAGACATCTCGATCGCACAGTTCACCCGCAGCCAAACCATCGCCCAGCAGCTAGGCGACGCCACATTGGAAAGCAAAGCCTTACTGGGCCAGCTGACGGTAACCTTTCAAAGTGGCCAGATTGAAAGCGCTCTGGCTATACGCAACCAGGCGATCGCCCTACTTTCTCAGCTTCCTCCCAACCAAGAAAAAGTACATCTCACCCTACAGCTCACCAAACAACAGCGCGCCCTAGCGACCGCAGACACCTCCAGGGCCTCTCGCAGTCAGTGCAGCGACATTGTTTTAGATAGCGCAACAGAGCAGCTTTTGCAGCAGGGCCACCAGCTAGCACAAACCCTAAAAAACAATCGTCTTACGGCTTTTTCTCAGGGCGAAATTGGCCACTATTACGAGTGCCTGGGCGACTATGAAAACGCGCTGGAATGGACGCAGCAGGCACGGCTGGCCGCCAGCAGCGATCGCGTTCTTGCCCTCGACACGCTCTACCTATGGCAGTGGCAAGCTGGCCGCATTTACAGCGCCCAAGGAGAGACAGACCGCTCTATTGAGTTTTACAAAAAAGCCGTTGATAACTTAGACAGGGTACGCGCCGAGATTTTGTCGAGCGATCGCAATCTTCAATTCGACTTCAGAGATGCGGTATCCCCGGTATACCGAGAGCTGGCCGAAATTCAGCTAGCAAGCGTACCCGCCATAGAAGCAGCAGAGTCTATAGCTTTCTTGGACCCAAAAAAACAAATGGACAACCCAACGGAAAAACAGACAGAGCGCAATCAAATCAAAGCCGCACTGGGCAACATCGACAGCCTACAGCTGGCCGAGCTGCAAAACTATTTTGGCAGCGATTGCCTCGTCCCGGTGGCTTCGCAGCGCCTCGACGACTTACTCAGCGCTAATAACCACGAAGCAACCAGCGCTGCCGCCCTGATCAGCACCGTCATTTTCCCCGATAAAACAGCCGTCATTCTAACGCTGCCCGATCAAACCCCGCTGCTCCACTGGATAGCGCTACCTGAAAACACCCTGCGTGAGTCAGTCATCGCCTTTCGCAACAGTTTAGAAGATACAGCCAACGAGCTAGAGGGCTTCGATACCACCCAATCACAACAGCTATATCAACAAATCATCGCCCCCTTTCAAACCGCCCTCACCGCCCACAGCATCCAAACTTTAGTCTTCGTAAACGACGGCATTTTGCGAAATATTCCCATGTCTGCACTCTACGACGGCGACCACTACCTCGTAGAACAATACGCCCTAGCGCTTGCGCCCTCGCTTCAGCAGTCTGCGATCTCTTCAACCACACGCCAAACCAATACAAAGCCTTCACGGGCGCTGCTACTAGGACTCAGTCAAAACCCCACTGTAAATGGTCAATCTCTCGGCGCGCTGCCTGCGGTAAAAAGAGAGGTTGAAGAAGTTCTATCCATTCTGCCTGCCAGCGATTTGCTGCTGAACGAGGCATTTACAAAAGATAATTTAGAAGGGAATTTAAGCGATCGCGCCTACCCCATCATTCATATCGCCACCCACGGCAAATTTGAAAGCGCCCCCAACAGCACGTTTCTGGTCACAGGAGACAAAGAAGCAGACACACCAGACGATAGCGCCAACAGAACCTCAACAGAAAACAAACTGCTCCGACTCAAAGAGCTAGACGCCCTCATCCGCGCAGGCACACCAGACGAGACTGCCAATACCGCCCAACAACAGCTGTTGGATCTCATTGTGCTAAGCGCCTGCCAAACAGCCAGCGGAGATGAACGATCTACCCTAGGGCTTGCAGGCGTCACCATTAGAGCCGGTGCCGATACGGCCCTAGCCTCGCTATGGTCAGTAGACGATGAATCCACCGCCGACCTAATCACCTACTTCTATCAAAAGTGGACGAATGGGCTCTCTAAAGCCAACGCGCTAAAACAGGCTCAAATAGCGGTAATGAAAGACCCCCGATATTTTCAGCATCCGGCCTACTGGTCTGCTTTTATGCTGGTGGGTGACTGGCAATAAGCTCAGACAAAAAAGAAGAAAGACGAGTCTTCTCCCAAGCAGCAATCAGTCTGAGCGCTTGGCTGTGAGACGGGCTCTCAGCGGATATCTTTTCAGCAAAGGGGGCGGCGGCTTCTACCGAGACATCTGTTACGGGCTGCGCATTTTCAGCGTCTGCTGGAAAAGTTTCTACAGCACCACCGTCAGATGATTCTATTTCTGTTGCCGCTTCTACTGCCGCTAGCTCCAACAGTAAGAGATCTCTTCGTTCTTCAGCCACGGTTGCTGGCAGCTCACTCACCAAAGCCAAAGCGTCGTACCACAATCCCGCTTCAGAGAACTGTTCTATTTGCGCGAGTAAATCTGTTGCTAGGGGCTGTGGTGTACGGCTAGCTGCGCTAACAATTTCGATTTGCGATCGCACCTTATAAATATCACTTGGCCTTTCGCCATACCGCAGCAAAACCTGCCAAACATACTGAGTGTTAGGCGTTAGCCCTTTCAACTCATCTGGCAAAGCAAAAGACATAAAGCCCTGCTCACTGGTAAATTCATAGGGCTGCTCTAGCACCCTTTGAAACCGACCTTCTGCCGTCATTTCATATAGCTGAAACTCACCCGGCAGGGTCCGATCGTTCGGCACAAACCAAGTAAACGTAGGATGCGCACTCACAGACTGACCTACGTGCTGCTGTGGCGCGAGCGGCGTTAGCTGTAGGCCGTTGCTGGCAACCCCACCATTACGCCCACCCGAAGTGCTCGTTGCCGTATTAGGCGGACGCGCAGTCTCCGGCTTCCGATAGGCCGCCAAACCAGGGAGTGCCATCGATAGTAATAAGCAGGTACAGCCCGCCACACCCAGAATTTTGGGCACAGCCGTCTCCAGTAGTTGAACCGGTGATTGAGCGACTGGGTTCTGAGGAGGGCGTGTCATTGGGCTTGTCCTTAAGTCTTTTGTTATTCAGCGTCTGAGCGATCGCATCCGCATATTCACATACACCTCTTCAGAGAGTAAAACACGCATTCAGAAAAAACCATCCATCACCCGGAAAGCAAAGTTGCAGAGTTCTGCATGCTTATGTGCAGAACTCTGCACTTCACACGGCACTTTATTAAGCAGGCCAGTATTAAGCAGGCCAGTATTAAGCAGGCCAGTATTAAGCAGGCCAGTGCAGCCAAGTCTTCCAAATTGGGAGCGGCTGCACTGGCCAAACCAGCTCACAAACCGTCCCCTTCGGCGTCCTTGCGTAGCGGCGAAAGTGACCGCCCAGTCTTCTAGCGAGCACAGCAGCTTGGCGACTACCCTCACCACCCTGTGTGTCCAATCGATTGGCAGCCACCACACCAGCCGTTCCGTTGTCTGTCACGCGCACCACATTCTTCTGGCCTTCCTGTTTGCACACAATTTTCAGACGCGTCACACCCACCGCGTGCTGCTCTATATTGCACAGCGCCTCTTCAAAAAACCGTAAAACCTTCTCTCGGTCTCCCGCACTTAACCAAGTTGCCGCCATTGGCCCGAAGTCAGAAATTTTGACCTTAATCGTCTCAAAATATAGCCCCGACTCTTGCAGCTTATTTTGATACACCTGATGCAACAGCTCGTGCAGAGGCCCCGTGAGGTCAATCACATAGTTCTGCGTCAAATAGATCTGCGTTTCCGAACTGGCACCCTGCTGTAACGACTCCCGCTGCATAAACTCATAGATATTTCTGAGCTCTCCATCCACCTGACTCAGCTCTGAGGTCCATACCTGAAGCTGCCGAGAAATTTCTGTAGGGTCATCACCTGCCGCCGCTTGACTCGCCAAAAAATCTTGAGAAGAGACCTGACGAATCAACCCTTTTAGCGTTTGCAGCGGGCCGTTGTGAATAGCGCTGTAGCTCCGCTCTAGAATTCGCTGCCGCTCTCTAGCCCGAATTTTACGAACCTGCTCGTACTGATGCAGCCGGTACACCAGCACGCCACCCCCCGTTGCAGCGTAGGCCACCCAAGCCGGAAATAGCGGAATCCATATGCCCACCAGCAACAGTCCGTAAGACAGAACAACCGGGACCAGCCCTAATCCGATGAAGACAACCGCGCCCTTAACCAGTCGCCGTTTGTAGTGCACTAGGCCGAGGCCAGCCAGCCCACAGCCCACAATCCACAGGTATTCCCAGGGCGTCTGCCACGTTCTCAGCAAAGGTCGCCCATCCAAAACCGCACTCAAAATCTGGCTCACCGCGTGGGCCTGAAGCTCTACCCCTGGTACCAGTCCTGGGTTTTGGCTTGTGCCTCGCCGCCGAAAAGGGGCTGCCAACGCCGCCGAATTCACGTAGTCCTTTGTGCTTACCGCCGTCATGCCTACCAGCACCACGCGGTCTTTTATCCAATCAGGCGGAACCTCACCCGCCATAAACTGTGTGAAAGAGATACGGCGAAACGGCTCAGGGTGCTGGCGAAAGCTCAGAAGCAACACAGGGTTATCGCCCGTATCTTGATACTGATAGCCACCAGACGTTGCCCGCATCCGAAACAGTTCAGTATCGCCAAAGCGCATGGCATCAGGATCCGCCAGCCCGTTCTCTAGTTCAAAGCCCTGGGTAGCAAGATACTTAGCGGCAAGCTGAATCGTAAAGGAGAGGTGGTAATCATCTGGATCAGCATTGCTAGGGCTAGCGAGTAGGCTTCTGCGCACAAAGCCGTCGCTGTCCAAAAGGGCATCGGCAAACCCGATATTCTGCCAGGGCACACCCGCTGGAGCCACGATCGGCGGATCCAGAATCTTTTCGATGACGACTACATTCGGGGCTGTTTGGAGTAGGTTTAGCAGCGCTGCGTTTGCTTGCTGCGATCGCGCCAAGTCCGCTTCTACCGGATTAACCACCGGCAAATCTCTAAAAATATCCAAGCCAATCACGCTGGGATTGTAGCTTTCTAGCTTGTTAAGTAGAGCGAGCAGAGCATCGTCTGGCACCGGATACGTTCCTAGCGCCTGCAAGTCAGCATCGGTAATTTCTAGAATGGTGACGCGCTCATCCACTGGTTCCAGCGGCCTGTGGCGCAGCAAAAAGTCCAGCGTCTGTAGCTCTACGGCCTCCCATAAGCCCAGCATTCGGGCCACGCACACTAACAAAACAACGCTGAGACTGCCCAAAGCAAGACTAGTGGAGCCGCCACCTAGCCAGCTCAAAAATCGGTGAGCGCCTTCTGTCTGGCGTTTAGGTGTCCAGCGATTGGTCAATCAATCAGCCCCTCTTCCCTAGCTCTCAGCTCAGTTTGAATCCGCAGAATCTTGCCTTCTTCTTGGTATACACCCAAGACATCTTGTAGCTTAGCCCAATAGTTACGAACCGTGCGCTCGGCCACATTCATTTCTTTGGCGATCGCCTTATCGTTAAACCCTTCATTGACTGCCAGCTCCAGCACCCGCATCCACTCAGGCTTAATCTCTAGGTGCTTGCGCATGCTCGGTGGCGTATACACCAAGCCATCTAGCGCCCAGTGCACTCGCTTCAGCATTTCTTCAGTCGGTTCGCCTTTATCAACCAGGGCAAACCCACCCTGATGCGCGTCAATACTGGGCTTAATGCGCACTAGCGACATCACATTGGCACTTTGCACCACAAAGTTGTAGTCCACGTAAGCTTCTAGCAGCTCTCGCAGCAGGTTGATACCCGTTTCAATTCGCGACACCTCGCCTTTCGCCTCAGGCAGTGATAAATCGACCACCACTAAATCAGGGCTCAAGCCAGGGCCCAAATCAGCCGTTAGCGCCGACAGCTTTTGGCGAGTCTCTTCAGCAGTCTGCGCGGTGGTGATCTCGGCATCAGGAAATTCCTGCGTGAGCGACAGGGCCGTTCCGTTGAGGATGGCCGTGTGGTCATCTACGAGGAAAAAGTGATGCGATCGCAGAGGTGCTTGCATGAGCTCTAAAAGAAGTATCAAAAAAACTTGGTTATGCTCAAGTCGTTTTCAACAGTAACCTAGCAGAACCTCCATCGCACCTATTTTTATACATCGGGTTTAATCCATCGAGCTACTGACCAAACGACCTTCTGATCAAAGCCAGCCCACCCGTCATTCCATTCCACCATGAACCCTTCCTTACCGATTGCTGATTCATCGCTTGTAGACGTGCAGTGGCTACGGGCGCAGCTCAACGCCCCCAGCGTCGTGGTAATCGACACCCGCTTTTCGCTCGCCGCCACTGACCAAGGCCAAAACCAATATCAAGCCGGTCACATTCCAGGGGCCTACTATCTAGACCTCAACCAAGATCTCTCTAGCCCAGTAAACTCCCACGGGGGGCGCCATCCTTTACCTAACTGGGACGATTTTGTCAGCAAGCTCAATCGGCTCGGCATCTATTCAAACCCACCTAGCGGCCCCACTCAAATCGTCATTTACGACGACGCCCGCTTTGCCTTTGCCGCTCGGCTGTGGTGGATGCTGCGCTACTTAGGCCACCCGTCAGTCGCCATTTTGGATGGCGGTATTCAAGCCTGGGAATCGGCAGGAGGGCCCTTAAGCACAGAGATACCGGCTGAGCGAGCAGGAAATTTTCAGCCGCAGCCGCAGTCGGATTGGGTGGTTGGGATAGAAGAGGTGCGATCGCGCAAAGGGTCACCCGATGTCGTTGTGATTGATTCGCGATCGCCCGAACGCTGGCGAGGCGACATAGAACCCATCGACCCAATAGCTGGCAGCATCCCCGGCTCAATCAACTCATTTTGGCAAAACGTCAGCACACCCACAGGGCAACTCAAAAGCCCAGAGGACCTCATTCAGCACTGGGCCCATATCAATCCTAAAGACGAAGTCATTGTGTACTGCGGCTCAGGCGTCACCGCCTGCGTCAACCTTTTTTCACTCGTAGTAGCCGGACATCCTATGCCTAGGCTCTATCCTGGTGGTTGGAGCGACTGGTGCTCTTACAACGCTGACCTAACCAATGAAAGTAGATAACAATTCCAGCTTATCCAACTCGCAAAT
>JBCBDN010000085.1:0-13252 GCA_038529685.1 Cyanobacteria bacterium J06598_1
CTCGAGCACCTGAGTAGAGAAGATAAAGCAAAGACCTGTGGCTACTACACCGTCACTAAAAATGGCGTGACCCGCGTCAACATGATGAAATTTTTGAATGCGCTGATTGAAGCAGAAGGCATTCAAATCGATAGTACTCAAACAGGCAATGGCAGAGGGGGGCGGAGCGCTAGCTATCGCATTACAGTGCAGTCCAACGGCAACTTGCTGATTGGTTCGGCCTACACTAAGCAAATGGGCCTAAAGCCAGGAGACGAGTTTGAAATCTCGTTGGGCCGTAAGCATATTAAGCTCAAGCAAGTAGGCGATACAGAGGCCGACGAAGACTAGCCCTCCAAAAACTAGCCCTCCAAAAACTAGCGTCTTAAAATGGTTTGTGTTTAGGGCTTGTGTATGGAGGTTGCTACCAAAGCATCACTCTGTTTTTAATACAAAAACTGATACAAAAAGTCAGCACGGCAAACAGCTAGAGGGTTCTAGCTTGCTACCAGTTCATTGCTGATCTGTCGGTATTTAAGGATTTAATCTTGGTTTTTGTCGCATAGATGTTATCTCTGTTTTGGCATTTTGGGTAACCGCTTCCTCCCAACTTGCCAACCGCACACATTCTCAGTAGGTTATTGATGGCTTTGGCCCACCATGAGCTACGCTTCAGACTGACAGCAAGCGAGCTGTGCTAGCGGTGAGAGTTATCGATACTTTGAACCGTTATTTAACTCCCCCTATAGGCCCATTGCTATGAGCTTGCCCATTGTTTTAGAAATCGCCGTCGGGTTGATTTTTATCTATTTAACGCTGAGCCTAATCGCGAGCGAAATACAAGAGATCTTGAGTGCCCTTTTCCAATGGCGTGCAGAGCATCTCAAGCGGTCTATAGAACAGCTGCTGGCAGGCGATGATAGAGATGTCCGCTCATCTGTTTCGGCTCAAGCTAGGCAAGCTGCCGTGATGGATGGTCCACTGTCTCTTGAGCAAGATCGGGTTGCGCAAGAGACGATAGGCTTGGCCGATAGCCTGCAAGATAATCGCCGGGCGGCCAAAGAACTGACCGATAGACTATACGCCAGCCCACTGATTGAAGATTTGAACTATGAGGCATCCGGGGGTATTAGCGGCCTGTTGAGAACTGGGTTGCATGGTCTTGGTAAGCTCTACCGGGTCATGACTTTTAGCCGCAATGTATTTGGCGATAAAACGAGTGGACCTTCGTATATTCCGGCTGAGACGTTTGCAACGAGTTTGATAGAGCGACTGAAGTTAGAAGATTTTCAGCGGCTGCTGCTGCGATCGCGTTTCACTGAATTTTTGCAGGATGAAGTCCGCTTACCGCTACACAACACAGTCAATGAACTGCGCGCCCGCCTAGAAAACGAAGAGCTGCTGGCCGCCGAGACGATTTATTTTGATCAGTCCCTTGACCAAATTTCTGCTGATCTGGAATCTCGCCGTCTCTCTTTGGAATCTGCGCTTGAACAGGTAGTGGGCCAGCTGAAAGCCTTTGAAGAAATGGCGAGTGATTTGCCGCTATCAGAGCTAGGCGCCGATCCGGCGATCATTCAGTCTTTTTTAGGGCGAGTGCGCTATTTGCACACCGGCATCAGCGGCCACTCGGATCAAAACAAGGCTTTGATTGCGCGGTTGCGACCTACCTTAGGCGATATTGCTGCACTGTTAGATCCAAGCAGTGCAACTTACGCTGAGCTGGTGGCGTTAGCCCAGCGGGAAGGGGAAGCGGTGCAAACGATGCTCCGTAAGCTGCACCAAGAAGTCATTCCCCCTCGACTGAGGGCCAGCTTAAGTGCCTTGGCCAATCGAGCCGAAGCGCAGGTGGAATCAACCGGGCTGGAGCTGACTCAGCTGCAAAAAGAGATTGAGGGCTGGTTCAACAACGGTATGGAGCGAGCGAGCGGTGTGTATCGGCGTAATGTGAAAGGGGTCGGTATTTTGGTGGGGCTAGCGATCGCCTTCACGCTCAATGCCGACACGTTCTATATGTTTGAACGGTTGAGCAAAGACCCCGCTATTCGCAGCAGCATTTTGCAAACGGCCGACCAGCTAGAAGTGCGCGGTATTAATAGCGCAGAAGACCTTTCTCGCGACCTTTCGATCGATCAGCTTTCAGACGAAATCGAAGGAGACCTGCGTTTAGTCGGGCTAGCGGTTGAAAAAACGCTGGCTGATTATCCGCTGCCGCTGGGCCGTACGCCTTCTGTTTTAGCTGCGCAGCAGGCGGCTGAGTCAAACTGGCCTGTGCCCTTAATTCGGCAGCGTTGGATTGGCTGGCTGATTACGGCGATCGCGCTTTCAATGGGCGCCAGTTTCTGGTTCGACCTGCTGCGTAAGGTAACGTCTGTGCGCTCGTCAGGCAATAAGCCCAAGTAAGCTGCTTACGCCCAGTTGTTTTGGTGGCTCATCGCGTGTCTTCTACTTCCTGTAGCCACACAATAAATACAGTTCCTGGTCCTGCGGTATTAGCCATGTTGGCGCTGAGCTGAGGCATCCAGGGCGTGCCCACCGCAGGGGTGATGACCTCAATAGATCCCTGCATTTGAGCCATGAGGGTTTGGGCGATCGCGAGCCCCAGCCCCGTGCCCGGAATATCGCTAACAGCCTGCACCCCTCGATAGTTGCGCTCAAATAAGTGAGTGAGGTCACTTGCCGGGATGCCCGGGCCGGTATCACCTACAACAATGCCCTGATAGTGTGCGTCCTTACCTGCGCGGCTCACTCCCGTTTGAATCCATACGCACGCGCCACTGGAGGCGTACTTGAGTGCATTATCGACCAAATTGCTCACCACCTCTCCGAGGGCTTCTTCCTCACCCCACACTGCCGGGGTATCGGTGGCGACCTGATCCTTAATCACGACGCCTTTTTCCTTTGCCACAATGTCAGCCACCGCCAAAATAGGCTCCACAATATCAGGTAAATACTGCGCTGATAGGCTTAGCACTGTCCCTAATCCTGCGCCCATATTGTCTTCAATGGCTGAGGCCTCAGCGGGTTCGGTGGTGCCGGGTAGTAGCCCAACCGAAGTGCTAGTGCTTTCTGACTTCCCAGCGACTGGCGGCAAAAGTAAAGGGCCCGACGGCGATGCGTGCAGGTCGGCGTCACCCAGCGCGACGGTTTCATCAAAATGGCTCACCATTTCTCGTAGTCGTTTGCTTTCGCGAACGATGCCCGTGGCGATTTTTTGATTAGGGTCTTCTAGCTCTAGGCGGCGCACCAGCAGCTGGCCGAAGGTGGTAACTGCTGTGAGCGGATTGCGAAACTGGTGCAGTAGATTGTGAAAAATTTCTGACTGACGGCTCTGTAGCTCACGCTTGCTTGTCAGCTGGCTTTGCAGCCACTGGGTTCGGCGTTCTAGCACGCAGCCCGCCGCCAGCGATTGGGCAATGCCTTCTACATAGTGGCGTTCCTCGTTTTCCCAGGCTCGATCGCCCCGAATAGTCACCATCAGCCCTACGACCACATCGGCATACACCAGCGGTACTACCAGCTGATGGTCGGCCTGCAAAATTTCGGGCCAGTCGCCGCTCGGTTCGGGCGGGGTGGTCTCTGCGGTTGTAGCTTGGCTGCCCCCCATAGCTCGATCTGTAGTTTGGTCTGTGGCTCGACCCGTTTCAGGAAGATCGGTTTTAGGAAGATTGGTGTCATCCAACAGATCAATGTCCCGATCAGTGTCCAGATCAACGTCTTGGCTCCCTGGTAGCAAAGGGCGATTAGTTTTTTGGGGTGCGTGCCAAGCTGTTGCCCGTTCAAATTTTTCAATCCAGCTATCAATAGATTCTGGATAGCTGACCACCGGAATAAAATTGGGTTCGCTGCGCTGCCGTCGCTCCCAGCCTGAGGGCACGGTTTGCCGGGTGAGTTCATCTAAGTAGTCTGTGATGTATACGGCTGCCGAGGCGGCTGACATCTGCTGCGTTAGTAGCCGCAGCTGCGCCTGACAAAGCGACACAAATTCAGAACTAGCGATCGCACTCATCCGCAGCTCCTAAGACAACAAAGCCTAAGACAACAAAGACACATACCAAAAACGTAAAAGCACCAAAAACGTAAAACAAAACTAAGACGCTACTCACCAAAACGTTAAGTTTGTTACAAAGTTGTGACCCAGCGTACATCGCTTTTTTCCATTTTATTGGGCTGAAAGCCTGATAAACATAGCGATTGCACGTTTATGATGACATATAGCAATAAACTTTGAACTTTTAAATCAACTTGAAATTCTAAGATACACCTGATATATTTTGCAAGGTCTAAGCTTTTTTTGTAGCTCTTGCTACATCTTTAACTCGTCAATATCAGAAAGACTCGGCTACTCTAAGAAGCCTGCTTGATCTTCAAGAAATTGCGATCTTAAAGGGAAAAAATGCCGCATCTGTACCAGCTGGCTGCCGGTTAGCTGCCAGTTAGCTGTAGAAGTGTCGCAACCTAGACAAACATATCGGAGGAAGGAAATTTGGCACGAAGACGTAAGCGGAAGAGCCGTCGTCGCCTGGAAGGACGTCGCATTCTCGAAGCAGTTCCTCAATTTAGCATTGAGAGCGGGGAAGAAAAACCCGTTACCGCTGCTCGAAACTATATTCACGCACAAGGCATTTGCCCACCAGCTCTACTGCTTGTGAAGCGTAATGAACACACGACCGATCGCTATTTCTGGGCTGAGAAAGGTCTGTTTGGCGCTCAGTATGTAGAAGAAAACCACTTCTTGTTTCCCAGCCTTCGCCTCTTGATGAGCGAAGAAGATGAAGAAGTTGCTGTTTCTAGTTAGCGGGCTGCCTATTGGCCAACGCTAGATAAAAATTTTCAAAGAGGGCTGACAACTCGTCAGCCCTCTTTTTTGTTTTCTTTCTTATGTGTCTTCTTTTCTATCCGTTACAGCCGCTACGACCAAGCTCTTAAGAAAGGTGCAAAAGCCGTTTGTAATTCCGCCAGTTCGTCTCGATGTCCCTTCACAATTAGCCTAGAAACCAGATCGCCTTCCTGCTTGCCCGAAGATTCTACTTTGAAGGTCACTTGCTCGGGCCTACTAGACTTACGCCAATAGAACGTGCCGGCCAGCGGAGAGAGCAGCACTAGCGCGAACAGTAGCTGACCTACCTCTGGAAAGAGGGTTGCGATGATCAGCGCTAGGCAGGCAAACCCCACCGCTGCGAGCCCCGAGAGAAACACCGCCATAAAAATACTAGGGCTGACCATTCCAGAGACCGTAATGGCGGCTGGGTCAGCGGCCCAAGTGGACTTGGGATCCATCTCTTTGGGATCGTCCGTAGGTTCCGATATCGGCTGATAAGCGCGACTTTGAAAATATCTCATGATTGCCTGTTGAAGCAGCTCCACTGACTGAGTGGAACCAAACTGCATGACTTCGATACGATCTTTAGTAGAGGCCCGAATAAAAAAGCCAAGCCCGATGACCATCAACGCAGTCAGCAGCAGGGTTGAAGTCCGGGTGGGGTCGGTAAAAAGCATTGATCAAGAGGGTTTGGTATCTCTGTCAGTTTATAGGTCTGTCAGTTTATCTGTCAGATCATGGGTGTAACACCGTCTGCCACTGACTCAAGCAAAGTACCCAAGCCAAAAACGCCAGGAATATTGATTCCCTGGCGTTTTTTGGCTTGAGTGTTTTCAACGAGCGAAATACATGGCAGCGTAACGATTGGCTCGCTACGAACCGGCGTATTTCATTTCGGCTGAGACTGGGCGAGAGGCTACGTGGTGCTGAGCAGCAGGCTGCGATTTTGGCATTGGGTTCCCCTGAGTGCTCATTTGCTTGCCTACCATGTAGCGTTGCCAGAGGTCAGCTAACTCACGAGCTTTCATCTGCCAGTCGGGGCGCAGCCGATACATTCGGCGCGGACGACCTCTGCCTTCGACTTTTTTCCAGTAGCCCATAATAGCGGCCTGATTTTCTAAAAACTTCAGCGCGCTATAGAGAACTGTGTCAGAGAGTCGGTAGTTGGGATAGTCTTTTTCGATGGCGTGAATCAGCTCTGTCCCGTAAGAGTCATGGCGAATCAAAACAGAGAGTACGTAGCAGACGGCCAGCTCTTTGTTGAGATAAACCGGTGGTGGATCTTCAAAAAACTGATAGATATCTTCAAACTTCATGGGGAAGCTCCAATAGCGGGTGAGTGCGGACAAC
The DNA here is from genome assembly GCA_038529685.1 of Cyanobacteria bacterium J06598_1. Classification (GTDB taxonomy): domain Bacteria; phylum Cyanobacteriota; class Cyanobacteriia; order Phormidesmidales; family Phormidesmidaceae; genus Phormidesmis. The sequence goes on from JBCBDN010000085.1 coordinate 6,152, forward strand.
AGCGACGGTTATTTTTATGGATTAACGCTCGATAGATCAACGCTTTATATAAATGTGTTTAATCCAAATGCGTTTCCAAAGCACCGCTGTAGGTCAGTTCTTGAAAGCGAGCAAATCGAAACCGCTAGTGTTTTGAGAGCTGTTGTGTTAGGAACGGCCTGTTTTGCTGAGCTAGTTTAAGTTGGCTAGTTCAGTCGGGCTAACAAGGTGTTAGCGAAGAGGCGTAAATGCGTGCGCTAGAACTGTTGATTCATTTTAGACAGAAAATAATAGATTTACTTAATTTTCTCTAATCTGGTAACTATCCGAAAGGTTTTGTCAGATTAGAGATGGAAACGCTTACCAAATGTGGGATTTCGTCATCTAGAATGAGGCTTCAACTCATCTGATGCCGCGTTTTGTTTCACTAAATCAAGATATGTTGCATTTAGGGGGAGTCGTAGGGGTCGCTAGTCACCTGATGGTCTAGCTGTGTGGTCGCGGCTACTGCGGGCTTCTGTTTGTGAGCGTTGTGAACAGGACTTCTCCGTTTTTGACGGCGGCTAGCTCTACATACACAGGCCCCAATCGGTTAACAGGCTGACTGGCGATCGCCTGTATTCGCAGCGGCTGCCCGTAGTTTTGTACGCGCAGAAAAAAGTCCAGAATAGGCTCGGTGAGGCCGCCCGCAATAATAGGGTTGAAATTAATCACGCCGTCGCGTTCTGCTTGCAGGCCGATTCTGGCGGTGAGGGTTCTGAGCCGCTCGCGCAAGTTGCTGGTTCGGATATCTTCGTCGTCGATATCAACAGAGGCCACCCCGTCACCCGGAGAGTAAATCAAGCTATCAACGACTGCGTCTATATTGACGGCTAAGCAGGGCTGACCTTCCCGGTTAATGATTTCGCTGACGCAGGGCTCTCCAACGGTGTAGTTAGCGCCTGATGAGACGATGATGATGTAAGTGCTGCCGTCGACGATGCGCTGAGCGATGCTATCGAAGTTGCCCGAATCGTAGGTGAGGGCTAGTCTTTCGATGCTTTCTCCTGGCCAAACTTGCCGCAGGGCGATGCGGTTGGCTTCAAATAGGGTTTTTTCGATTTCGGTGACGGCCTCAGCTTTGCTTCTGGGGGTGGTGCGATTGAGCGCTAGGTTGGCGTTGTTGGGGATGGCAACGTTGCCAAAGCGTAGCTCTTCGAACTCGACTTCTAGCTGGGCGATCTGTTCATCTAAGAACTTTTGCTGGTTTTGCAGCTCTTCGAGGCGGCCTTCCCGCTGGGCGATTTGCTCGTCCCGCTGAGCGATTTCTGCGGTGCGGCTGGCGAGGGCCTCACTTTGTTCACTCAGCTGGGTATTGCGCTGGGCAATTTCTTGGTCCCGCTGGGTGATTTGTGATCGCACTTCAGTTTGCTCTTGAATCAGGGACTGCCGCTCTTGCTGCAATGCGCCAATTTCGCCCTGTAGCCCATCGGCTTGCTCTGAAACGGTTTCGAGCTGCGACTGGGTGTCGCTCAAGCTGGCCAAAATTTCTTCTTCTCTGGCCGCCGCTGTTCGTAGGGAACGGTTGGTTTGGCGGAGTCGCTCTTGCGCCTCTACCTGGAGCAGGGTCGATTCTGCGAGGGTTGATTCTACAGAAGCTTTTTCAGAGCGAGTGGCTTCGAGGTCACTCTGGGCTTGGCTGAGATCCTGCTGAATATCGTCTAGCTCAAAAAGTCCTTTGCGCAGCTGACTATCGAGCGCAATCAGCAGCATTAGGGTCGAAAAGGAGGCCACCATGCCGGTGACTACGCTGACGAGGGTCGCGGTTTGCCGGGGGCGCAGGTTGAAAAGGCTGAGGCGAGATTTGCCCACCTTCATGCCAATGCGATCGCCCACTGTGGCAATCACACCGCCCAAACAGGCCACTGCAAAAAGTAATATAAATCCAGTCATGCACCGCCGCTATTGCCGTTGCCACTATCGGCCATCCGCTACTGGCTACCGTACGTCGCATCGTACCGTAACAGCCGTCGCCATGCTTACTTTAGCGAGAATTGAGACTTTAGCGGGAATAGGGCCATCAGTATGCAGTCTCTAGCTTGTGATACCTGGTTTTAGGTGAACTGCTGAGAGAGCGTGACCGGGTCATGTACGGTGATCTTCTTTTTGTGAATAGAGATCATGTTTTGCTCACGCAGATCGCCCAGAAGACGAGTGACGGTGACGCGCGTAGAGCCAATGGCTTCTGCGATCGCCTGATGAGACAGCTTAAGATCTACTGTAATCCCCTCATTCCCGGGCACTCCAAAGTCTCGACACAAAATCAGCAAAAAGCTTACCAGTCGAGACCCCATATCTCTGTGAGCCAGCGTTTCGATCATCATCTCCGTTTGCAAAATCCGCGACGACAGGCCGCGCAGCATCATGGCCGATAGCTCTGGATTTTCTTTCAGCGCCTGACTCATCTGGTCAGCCTGAATCGACAGCAGCTCTACCGGTGTAAACGCTACCGCGTGATAAAACCGGTCTGAGCGATCGCCGGTAATCAATGAAAGCACCCCAAACACGCTGTTCTCGCGCAGCAGCGCCACCGTGATTTCTTCGCCTGCTTCATATACTCGTGATAGCTTTACCGCCCCCTTCGTCAGGAAATAAACCCGCTCAGCAGGATCTCCTGGAAAAAAAATCGTTTTGTTTCGCTCGTAAGAATCCACTACCGGCGGCAAATTGCCGTTGGATAGCGTCCGAAAAACATCAGCGATCGGTGAGGTGGGAGTAGAGACCATAGCTTAAATCAGCTTGAAACTGAAAAAGGGCAATAGGGGGGGCCGGTACCTGACGATAGGCGAACCTAACAACAAAAAATGTTATGAGACGCTAACTAAGGGTTATTACTACTAAAACCTATGCACAACAGAGATTTTTGTATTATCTACTACTAAACTGCGCTCAACTTCAGATGCGCCAGAAAAATACATGCGTTTTTCGCATAATCGTCATGATGCTATTACAAATCCTCGGTTCACACCAGCGTAGACGCTTGCCATTAAGAACCGCTCTATTCTTTCGCTAAAGTTAATCAGCCTCTATCGGGCGATCCCCATTTTTCAGTATGCTCCTAAGGCCCTGTAATAGAAAACACCCCTGTTTTTAACCGTAGATAACACTCCTTACAAGTAGATAAATAGAGTCATGCTAGATCTGACCGGAAAGAAAGCCCTTGTAACCGGCATTGCCAACAACCGCTCCATTGCGTGGGGCATTGCTCAGCAGCTCCACGCCGCCGGTGCAGAAATTGGCGTCACTTACCTCCCCGACGAAAAAGGTCGAGCCGAGAAGAAAGTGCAGCAGCTCACCGAGCCGCTAAACCCCACCCTTTTTCTCCCTTGCAATGTACAAGACGACGCCCAGGTCAACGAGCTCTTTGACACCGTCAAAGAAAAGTGGGGGAGCTTCGATATCCTGATTCACTGCCTTGCTTTTGCTAATCGCGATGACCTGACTGGTGCTTTTAGCGATACCTCTCGCGCTGGTTTTGACCTTGCACTCAGCGTAAGTGCTTACTCTCTCACCCGCCTTGCTCAAGGTGCTAAAGGCCTAATGCCCGATGGCGGCAATATCGTCACGCTCACCTATTTGGGCGGTGTGCGCGTCGTGCCTAATTACAACGTAATGGGTGTGGCCAAAGCTGCCCTAGAAATGAGCGTTCGCTACTTGGCTGCTGATCTGGGTCCGCAAAATATTCGCGTTAATGGCATTTCGGCAGGCCCCATTCGCACCCTTGCTTCCTCTGCTATTGGTGGCATTTTAGATATGATTCACCACGTGGAAGAAGTGGCGCCGCTGCGCCGAACCGTTACGCAGACGGAAGTGGGCAATACGGCTGCCTTTTTGTGCAGTGACTTGTCGAGCGGTATCACGGGCCAAGTGGTGTATGTAGATTCTGGCTACGCGACGATGGGCATGTAATCGCTCAGTAGCCCGGAAACAGGATTTTGCTATAGCTAAAGACCTCCCGTGCTCTCGGTGAGCCCACAAACCGCCAGTGCCAGGGCTCAAAGCTCACACCCTGTTGATTGTTGTAGGGGAAGGATTCTTCAAATCCATACCTTTTGGCATTGGCGGCTAGCCAGCCGTAAGCCGGCGTGTCCTCAAAGGAATATTTGATATCGGTATCCGGCATGGTGGCGTCCCCGATATCGATGGCGTAACCGGTATGGTGCTCACTGTGCCCGGGCGGAGCGCTGAGTGCGGCGGCAGCGGCTTCGCTACCTAGCTTTTCGACCTGATTGTCAAAGAGTTCTTGCTGGCGGGCGATGGTGCGAAAGCCAGACACAGGGATGAGTGAAATGCCTTCGGTGGCGGCGGCGGCTTTCATTTGCTCAAAGGCGGCAGCCGCTTCGTAGTCCAAAAATTCTTCCCGCTCGTAAGACTCTCGCTCAAAGAGGCCCACCGACTCTATGCGTGAAGGGTCAGCTTCGTCGTAGGAGAAATGGTTGAACTTGTTAGTCGGCACGTCATCGTAGGGCTCGGCGGCAGTGACGGGCTGGTTTGGATTTTGGGCGATCGCTTCAGGTGAAATCGGGGACGTTGGGTCAGCGTCAGGTTTTGGCGCACTGTTTGGGACAGCGGGCTGCGGAACTGTCGGTACAGAAGGCGGTGTGTAGACGCCATTTGGCTCAACCGGTGTGGCGGAAATGCCGGAATCTGCGTCAGTGCCGCTTTCTGACTTGGACGCCTGCTCGGATGCCTGCTCGGACGACTGCTCGGATGCCTGCTCGGACGACTGGGGGTTAGGGATAACAACGAAGACAAAAGCAGCTGAGCCCATCATAATCAAGGCCGATAAAACCCCAATGGATATTCCTCGGTAGGGCTTTGGAATTCTGTGAAACAGCTTCATGGTGAGGGACTTGGGGCAAAGACAGCAGATGCTAAATAGAAGGGGCCAGACAGAAGGAGCCAGACAGAAGGGGCTAAATCTGGCTCGTTATTCGGTTCGCTAGTCTCGGTCGATTAGCTGGCCGGCTATCCAGCCTTGAGCGCCCGATTCGGGGAATGAGACTTGGTACCAGGTGTAGCCACCAGCATCTTTGGCACTGTCTTGAATGATGACGCGATCTCCCGGATACGCCTCGTGAGCTACGCCAAAGTTAGTACCCGGTCCAGAGCGAATATTTTTACTGCCTGCTTCTCGGCTGGCAATCGTCGCATTGGTGCGATCGGCTGGAGGCGTTGGAGTGGGCGTCGGAGATGGAGTGGGCGTCGGAGTGGGCGTTGGCCGAGCAGGGGGGCTGGCATCGCCATCGATTTGAATCAGCTGTCCGGCAATCCAACCCTGCTGACCAGAAGGTGTCACCACACGATACCAAGGGTAGCCTGCCGCATCACTGCCACGATCAGTGACTTGAATACGATTGCCTGCTAAGACTGAGCCCACTACGCTGTGGTTGGTCCCTGCGCCCGCACGAATATTTTTAGTGCCACTTTGGCCGACGACGGTCCCATTAGCGTTGGCAGGTGCTGGCGCGACTACCGGGGTCGGTGTGGCCGTTGGGGTCGGGGTCGGCGTCGGTATTGCGGCTTCAATTTCAGTTGTGTTGTCCTCTGTTTCGTTGGGTTCTACGACTTCGGTGCTAACGCTATTGCCCCCAATCACATTGGGCAGCCGTTCGGTGAGCACGAGTGCCCCTAGCACAATACTAAGACCCACCATGCCCCCAATAATGGCGGGGCCCTTCCATTGAGTAGAGGAGGTTGGCTGGGAATAGGCTTCTGACCTGGGTTGATTCACGGCGGCGGCGTCAGCAAGGGGAGATACCACTGCGGTTTTGATGTCAGAGTTGACGCCACCATCGGCGCTGTTCCCAGCGGGAATAGCGTTCGCAGGCGCTGCACCGTAGCTCGCTGCTGTACCCATTACCGGTGTTGAAGAGGTTGCTGAAGAGGGTGCTGAAGAAACGACGGTTTGGGCGGAGTTGGGCTGTGGTGGTGCGACTTGCTCTTTGCCCTGGGCTACGCTGGTTGCAATTTGGGTTTCCATCTGACCCATCATCAGCGTGTTAAGGGCAAACTGCATGTCTTGAGCGGTGGCAAATCGGGTGTGCGAGCTCATGTGGGTGGCACAGTCAATGAAGTTGGCAAATCCGGTACTGATGTTGCCAGCGTGCTCGCGCCAGCTAAGAGAGCCCGTTTGTGGGTCGGTGCCTAGCTCCTGGGGGATTTTGCCTGTGAGCAAAAAGATGGCTGTCATGCCTAGGCTGTAGATGTCGCTGGCGTAGATGGGGCGGCCTGAGAGCTGCTCGCTGGGCATGTAGCCAGGGGTGCCCACCACAATCGAGTGAGTGCTTTGCTCACCGCTATTGATGATAGTTTTCATCGTTTCTTTGACCGCGCCGAAGTCAATGAGGACCGGTTTGCCGTCTGGCTGGCGCAGAAGAATATTGTCGGGCTTGATATCGCGGTGGACAATTTTTTGGCTGTGGACGTAGGCGATCGCAGGCAGCAGCTTCGCAATGATCGCCTGTACTGTGGCCTCACTCATCGGCCCGTCTTTGTGCACTTTTTGAGTCAGCGTTAGCCCTTCTACCCACTCTTCTACGAGGTAAAACTGCTCGCCTTCAGTAAAGTAAGCGTGCAGGCGAGGAATTTGGTCGTGAGCTTCACCGAGCTTTTCGAGGGTTGCAGCTTCGCGCTGGAAGCGATCTTGTACGACTTGCCGGAGGGCGGGCTGGTCGTGAATGGGTTTGAGCTGCTTGAGCACACACTTCCGGTTCGAGGGCATGTGAGTGTCTTCGACCAAAAAAGTTTTACCAAAGCCGCCGTCACCTAACACGTTGAGCACTTTGTAGCGATTGCTCAGAAGGATAAGTGGCGCGTTGTCAGACTGGGCTGGCGAAACGTTGTCGGGCGAGGTATCTGAGGTCATGAGTGCGCTTTACGTTATTTGTAGATTTTTCTATATAAAGGGTGAGCGGGCTGTAGCCACTACATTTCCCTATTTTGAGAATCTTTGAAACATGTAAGTATTGGATGTGCGATCGCAACGATTTGCTCAGCGACGACAGCTAATTAATCAGGGGATCGAAGCGTTATTACGCATGAGGCCCGTTTACGACGATCGCCGGCAGCCATCAATTGAAA
>JBCBDN010000086.1:0-13199 GCA_038529685.1 Cyanobacteria bacterium J06598_1
CCTGCGGCCATGTAATGGGGGTTTGCCTGTCTGAACCTTTTAGTGCTTCTAGTAGGGCCGCAGGTATTAGAAGAGTGGATGATGCGACTCACCCTGCACGACAGCAAGCAGCGCTGGGGATACAAAACCCCCCAAGACTTTATGCATATGGATGAGCTTGCCAGCATTTTTCCAGGGGTAAAGTTCATCTATATTCTGCGAGACCCCCGCAAAATGATGCGCTCATTCAAAAACTTGCCCAGAGTTAAAACAGACGGCAATCAAGACGGCGAATCGCGGCAGTACCATCCGGCGGTATACGCCCTCTATTGGAAAAATGCCTACGAAAAAGTGCAGAACTTTATTAGTAAAGGCAATGCCCCCGTCGAAATCGTCAAATTTGAAGACTTGGTCAAAGACCCTGAACGCGTTGCCGATCGCTTAGCACAGTTTTTAGAAACGACCGTTGCAGGTGATGTCTGCGCCAAGACATCGAACGCCTCGGCGCGCGATCGCCCCCCCACCGAACTCACCAATACCGAAGTCCTCATCTGCGAGAAAATGGCTGGTCCCTTCATGGAAGCCGCTGGCTACCCACTCAGTGCACCCCAGCCCAAAGCAACCGATCTTATCGATTTGCTCAAAACCTCCGCAACCTTCACGCGCTACCAAATCGAGCGCATTGCCACCAACAAAAAGGCCCGAACATCCGTCATCGCCTTTATAAAAAGCATCCTAAAACTAGGCTAAATCCGAACTAAGCCAAAATTAAACGTTAAATCAATCCCAAATAGAACAACTCTCAAATTAAGTCAGGTCCTATGCATACACCTACACCGATCTTCCTCGTTGGTTCCGAACGCTCTGGCACCACTCTGCTGAGGCTAATGCTCAACGGCCATCCCCAACTAACCTGGCTCAACGAGTTTGAATACACCGTCAGCATGATGTCTGACCAAGGAGACTATCCCAAAATTGAAGACTACTACGCGTATCTCGAGACTCACAGAGTCTTTCAAATGAGTGGCATGACGATTGATCGCACCCTCACCTACCCAGCGCTGGTCAACAGCTTTTTGCAGCAAAGGCTAACCACGTTCAACAAACCCATCATTGGCGCCACCGTCCATCACCATTTCGATCGGCTGCTAGGACTCTGGCCCAATGCTAAATTCATCCACATCGTTCGCGACCCAAGGGCGGTCAGTCGCTCCTGCGTGGTTCAAGGGTGGGCGGGCAACGTATGGGTTGGGCTCAACCGCTGGATAGAAGCCGAGAAAATTTGGAACAACCTCACCCCGCAGCTCAGGGCCGAACAGCAGCTAGAAATTCGCTATCAAGACTTCATTGAAAACACCGCTTTAGTACTTGAGCAGATCTGCGATTTTGTCGGTGTAGGCTACAGCGAACAAATGCTGGAATATGTGCACACTAGCGATTACAGCTTGCCTGATGCCAAGCGGGTTCAAGACTGGAAGAACCAGCTCAGCAAAAGAGAAATTCAGCTAGTTGAGGCCCGAGTCGGGCCCGCAATGGTGCAAAGAGAGTTTGCCCTCAGTGGATACCCGTTGATCAAGCTCTCTGGGCTAGGGAAGTTTTACCTCAAAGCACAGAACTGGACAGCGCGACTCTCTTTTCGGATGAAGCTGTATGGACCGGGTCTCGTACTGGGTGATTTTGTCACTCGCAAGCTGGGCGTCCGGCAGCTCAATCGGCGCTATCGGCTGAAGATTAATGCGATTCAGCTGAAGCGACTGAAAAAGTCCTGGTAGCAGAATTGAGAGAACTAAAGGTATGGCGTTGCTAGCGACTACCCGCTAGTACGACCTCTTCGTAGGAGCCAGACTGCTGTAGTCGGCCATTTTCTAGGCGGTAAACGCGATCGCAATGCTCAATCGTAGATACCCGGTGCGCAATAATAATCAGCGTTTTATCACCTGCTAGGCTATTGATAGCATTGCTCACAAGCTGTTCGGTTTCCGAGTCAAGCGCAGAGGTCGCCTCATCCAACACCAAAATTTCGCGTCCGTAGTACAGCGCCCTGGCAATACCTACCCGCTGACGCTGCCCACCCGAAATTCGCATGCCCCGCTCACCCACCATCGTTTCTAGGCCCTCAGGCAGCTGTTCTACCAGATCTTCTAGCTGAGCTGCCTTCACGGCCATATTCACGCGGTCATAATCAATTTTGTCAGCCGGGATGCCAAAGGCAATGTTCTGAGCAATCGTTTCATCAGTCAGGAAAATTGATTGAGGCATATAGCCCAGCAAATTCTGCCACGCGCGTAGGTCAGAATATACAGACTGGCCATCCACCAAAATATCGCCAGAAGATGCCTTCAATAGACCCAAAATGATATCGACTAGAGTCGTTTTACCAGAGCCAGATTTGCCCACCAACGCAATAGACTCCCCCTTTCGAATCGTTAATGAAATATCTTCAATAGCGGGCTCATCCGTATTCGGATAGGAGAATGTCACATTTTGCAGCGTGACAGAGCGCTCAAATTTGCTCGCGGTCTGTTGTTCTATCGATTGACTCAGCGGTGGCACTTGCGTACCAACGAAGGCTTTCGCTGGCACGTCGTAAGTCTCTATCTCTTTGAGATCTTTGTAAAGCATATCCAGGGCATAGCTCATCGAGCGCATACGCCCAACCGCATTCAAGATTTGGCTAGAAGCCGGAATCATCCGAATAGACGCCACAGCGAACACACCCATAACGGCGGTCAGATCTTCTAGGCTGCGGCCCAGCACCAGCTGAGAGATTAACACGAACAGAATTAAGAACACGACCAGCACCGTTTCAATGGCGACTTTGGGCATAAGCTGAAGGCTATCTACCAGGGTAGAGGCGTCGCCAAACTGCTTGGAATAGCGGCGCAGGTCAGATTCAAAATAGTCTTCACAGCCGAGCACTTTGGTTTCTTTGAGCCCACCGAGGCCGTGGTTCACCGAGCGAATCATGCCGCCTTGCGCATTCGACTTAATGCGCCCCCAGCCACGAATGCGCCGACTGAGCCAAGCAAACAGAATAAAAATAGGCAAAAGCACCGCTAGCGCCATCGCCATCAGCGCCGGATCCGTCGCGGCCAGTAAGGTCAGCAGCAAGATTACGACAAGAACATTGGCCACAATTTCCAGCAGCGGAATCAGGCAGTTAGCGGTGAACTGAATCGACTCAAAGGAGAGGTTTTTAATCAGGGTGGCGCTGTTGCGGTTGAGGTGAAAGAGATAGGAAATATTGAGGTAGGTATATACCAAGCGCGCTTCCAGCTCTTGCTTTTGCCGGTAGCCAAAGCGATAAATGTAGACCTTGCAGAGAAAGTAGGCCACTGACTTAAAGCAGAACATGCCCAGCACCAAAATGGCGCTGACGGTGATGATTTGCCGATCGCTATCGAGGTTGAAACGGCTAAACAGTGCGCCCAGCCAAGCATGGTTTCTGATGATGTCAGGATTGCCTACCACGCTTAAAAAAGGACCAATTAATCCGATGCCTAGCGCCTCCAAAACAGAAACGAATACAAAGACGCCCAGCATGACAGCCAGCTGTCTGCGCTTGCCTGAAAGGACATATAGAACTTTGGATAAATACTGGCGCATGCACGTTTACGCCTTATGAAAAGCGAAAAATAACGAATAAACTAGTCTCAAAGATAGATATTTTTTACCAAAGGTTCCGAATTCACAGTCGGTTTATCCTTTTATTGTCAACGCGCTTAGCGCTATGCGTGGCACCGACATCCATGCCTGAGCTTATTGTCTGCGATGCCTTTGCCTATAGAGTGAGTTTTGCCGATTACTCTGCGGCAACTAACCTAGGAACCGCGTTCGGGGACCATTCAGGCGTATGTTCAGTGACAGCAGTCGCAAAGTTTTGGCAGGAGAGCTCTAGCTCCAGCCAGTGGCCTAAGGTGGCCATATCTGGATCGAGTCTGGTCTGTAGCCACGTGCGATCGCCCTCCGATAGCTCGGGTCTCTGCTTCATTTGCCATAGCCCCCGTACTTGGGTACGAACCGATTTTGGAACGAGTCTGCGGCGTAGTTCACGCAGGATTGGCGTATGGACTAGCGCATCGCGCCAAGGATTTTTTCGGAGGCGATCGCGTGAAGCATGCCGGTGTCCCGTTTCCTCATGCCACACCGTCGGCTGGGTGTAGCCAATAAAGCGACCTATTCTGGCCAGCTCAGCGGCAGGATTTAGCTGGACACGCTCCAAAAAGACAGGGAGAACAGTCTCAGGCCCAAAGGCTTCTAAATAAGGCCGCAGCTGCATACTGTAAAGGCTGTACTGATGCAGCCGAGGGTACCTTTTAATGGCGTCTGAAAGGCTACCAGAAACCGTACGCTGAGTCCATTCGTGCACGTATTGAGACACCAAACGATCTAGCGGATGGCGCATGACGTACACCAGCTTAATATGGGGCAGATGCCGCCGCAGCCGAGTCAGCGTGTGAGGGTAGGTTGGGAGCTTGGTGTAGTGCGTACTAGATTCGCCACAAATATCTGTTGGACCGGCCACATCAAACAGATTCCAATAAGCCTTAATACCGGCTGCGTAGTTTTCATCATCGCTAAAAAAGTTGGGCTCTTTGAGCGATGTCATAAATACTCCCGGCTGCTCGCTGAGCTGCTCATGCAGCGTAGTAGTCGCGCATTTCATCGCGCCCATGATGATAAAAGTCGGGGAGTTTGCCATATCAGACCCTTAATTTCTTTGTGTACTGTGTCTGGTTCAGCCTTGTAACTGGGTCGAATAATTCGCCGCTGGCAGTTCTTCCCTCTGGTGCCCTCGTTGCGGCCTTCGCTGAGGCCAGATTCGCAGTGAAAGAAACATCACCATGTACAGCACCCAATACAGAGTCACCCGGTTCATCAGCACTGTTTCGGTCATATTGCTCATCACCATCAAAGTGAAAAAGGCAAAAGGCCATAGGTCTTCAGGGACTTGGGCCCTGTAGGCACGGCGAATAGACATCCCAAAAGAGAGCAACAGCCCCAATATAAACAGACCGAACCCGATGAGTCCTAGATCTATAGCCACATCAATAAAGCCGTTGTGAGCATGGGAGGGCACAAAACCGCCGCGGCCAGCGAGCGCACCCACTTCCCAGGCAGGCAAACTATCGGGCACCCAAAAGGCGGCGCGCCCGTAGCCCAGCAAAGGCTGATCCATAATTTTGTCGAGCGCGCCTGTCCAGATGTAGGTTCGAGCGGACAGCGTCGGGTCTTTACCGAGGCTAATGACAATGTCTTGCCAGGTGACCGAAAGCCCCGCGATCGCACCCAAAAATGCCAGCCCCGACAGATCTAGCACCAGCACGCTACGACGCCCCTGCCAGCGAAACAAGCGCGCCAAAAACATCACCACCATCATCGCCAAAAAGATCAGCAGCCCCGATTTCGAGGTCGACAGGATAATCATCGCGATTGAAACGACCAAGCCAATCCGCGCCAGCGTGCGCTCTAGTCCTGGCTTATTCACCACGCCCAGCACAAAATAGAGCAGCAGCGTCAGAGTCATCGTGGTCGAAAAGTTGTTCTTCTGGCTGTAGATGCCCTTCCACGCTCCGTCAAACTTATCGCCGATATGACGCCCCACCGATGGGATGGCGACCGCATAGAAAAAAGAAAGCAAACCACCGATGCCAAGTGCGATCGCCAACAGCTGCATCTGCTCACGCATATTAAAGCGAGAGGCAAAATATAGCGCAAAAGCCGTCATCGGCAGCACCTCGCCACGCAGGCTATCTACCGTGTAGCTCGGTGACATAGACCACCCCAAAGACAGCACCATCAAGCCCAGCAGCGCCCACAGCAGTCCACCGCGAGAAAGCGCCCGCACGGTCCCTTTCCAACGGGCCGCCAGCAGCAGCAGCGCTAACAGCAAAATGCTATAGCGCATCGATTTTAGGAGCGTTTCACTATCATTCAGCAGGGTACCGACACCATTAGAAAAAAACAGCCAGGAAAAAACGCTGTAGCTCTTTTCCAACAGCGCTAACCGTGCCTGCTGGGGGCACTGCTCAACGGCCTCAAACCGCCCCGACAGCGGGTCAACGCTACTCATCTGATTGGCGCTCCCGCTCATCGTCATCCGAATCACTGTCTTCCGGATCGGCGTCCATAGCTTCGGCGTCCATAGCTTCGGCATCCATAGCTTCAGCATCTATATCCACAGAGGTCTCTTCTTCTATCGCGACCGCTTCTGCTTCTTCAAAGGGACTAGCCTCTAGTGACGTAGAAGACGGGTGCGAGAGTTCCTCAGTTAGGCTTCTTTCGACTTCCACTGGTTTGTATCGTCCAGAAGACAGCGCGTAGCTGCGTAGCCATAGCTTGTCGTACTCGGTGCCCTGCATCCACTTGTCAATTAGCTCATCCCAGCGAGCCGGCACTTTAAGCTTGCGCAGGCCTGTTCCAGAAGCCTCCGACAGGTCCGCATACAGTGTCGGCTGTCCCATAATGCGTTCAATTCGATGGGCCATTGATATCGCATTGCCCAGCGGAAAAACAATGGCATTGAAGCTGTGCAATAGGTGCGCATCAAAATGGGGATGGTCACAGGCTACGATCGGGGTACAGGCCGCCATCGCCATTGCCACGCCCAAAGGCGGCAGCCGAACGGGCTGAAGGGGGGGCCGAGGAATCACCGCCAAATCAGCTTCGCGGACCTGAGAGAGCATTTGTTCGGGGGCCAGCCCTGCCCACACCGAAACAGAGTCAGCCAGCTCCAGCTGCTGGACCTGTCGCTCTAACCAATCCGTTTCATGAGTCTCCACTGGCGACGTATCGTTTAGCGTATTGCGGATCAGCTGCAGATCAACGGTGTAGCCGCTGCGGCGCAAATATATGGCTGCCTGTAGTAAATCCTCAATGCCTGAGCGCTGGTCGAGCTGGCCCACATGCACCAGCTTGACTGAATACTGATGGTCTCGCATCTGCTTGGGTGTGTACTGAACCAGCAGCTGAGGTTGAGACCACTCCCACGGGATAATTTTTTCTGGATTGATGCCACTATCGGCCAAAATTTTAGAGGCTTGCAGTCCGTGCCCGCCCACCCTATCGACGCACTTGCGATTGAGATTGCGAATGAATTGCCGATGCTGCAACCGCTTCCAAAAACCCACGGGTTCATGCCAGTCTGAAAAAAGCGCTAGGGTACTGAGCCGGTTGCGCACAGCCCAGCTAAGCAAAACAGGCGATCGCACGCTCAGCACCATATAGTCCGGACAAAAATCGCCCACGAGACGAACCAGTTCGCGGCTTGCTTTCAGGCTAAAGCGGGCCGCGCCGTCCCCCGCTGTCGGCAAAAAGCCACTGCCCATAATCCGTACTTTGAGGTAGGTCATCTCGCTATATTTTTCGGCTGAGTAGCACGAAAATATAGCCACTTCCTGAACCTGCTCGCTCCAGCGCACCGCTGCGGTCAATATATGAATATCAACCGGGCTCACCCGACCAGAGAGCTGCTCATTTAACTGCTCTGGCATAAAAATATCTGACAGCGCCGCTCGATAATCAGTGTTTTCAACCACGATAAGCAAGCGTGTGTTTTCCAGACCCATTTCAAGCCATCCCTGTGCACAGATCCAGCATCTGGATTCTCACATATAAAAGTTTCAGCTAAAAGTTTCAGCCTAACGTTCCAGATATTCTCTGGAACTATTCTTTCCTTCAATCCTTCTTTTTAATCACAGAAACGTTTACAACAAATGCTTTGGACTCCGTTCGCGTGGGCTGATAGCATTCCGTAACAAGCAAATGAAACAAGGTCGACGCTTGAGCAGTCAGCGCTAAGCGAATATTTCACCGTCTTCTAAATGTCCTAATCAATACATCTACTCAGAAGAATACTGTATATGACAGCTGCGCTAAAATCTGCCGTAATCGGTACTGGGGTTATCTCAAAGCAACATCTCTCATTTTTACAGGGAAGTGAGCTAGCCAATATTGTTGGCGTGTGCGATCTTTCACCAGCGGCGGCCAGCTACGCTGCCGATACCTTTGGCGCAGCGGCAGCTTACAACAGCTACACCGAAATGCTCGAAAAGGCACAGCCAGATGTCGTGCATATTTTAACCCCACCCAAAACGCACTTCCCCATCGCCACAGAGTGCTTACAGTCAGGGGCTCACGTGATTTGTGAAAAACCCGTTGCGCCAAGCTATCAGGAATTCAAAGATCTTTGGAAGGTGAGTCAGAACTGCGATCGCATCCTCATAGAAGACCACAACTACCGCTTCAACAGCCCAGTACGCGCCATTCAGCAGCTCGTAGCCGACGGCGAGCTAGGCGATATTCAAGACGTAGAAATTCGTATCGCCCTTAACCTTCGCGGCGGTGGCCGCTACGCCGACAAAAATCTGCCTAGCCCCAGCCACAAAATGCCTGCGGGCGTGATTCACGACTTCATTACTCACCTCAGCTACCTCCTACTGGAGTTTCTCCCAGATCTGGACTTCGACCGCATTTCTGCCGCCTGGAGCAATCACGCCGGAGACGACCTGTTCAAATACGACGATTTAGACGCGCTACTGATCGGTAGCGACGGCACGCATGGACGCATCCGCTTCAGCTGCTACACCGCCCCCGACTGCTTTTCTATCACGGTGCGCGGCAACAAGGGCTACGCTGAAGCCGATCTGTTTCAGCCCTACTTACGCTGCGTTAAGCCTCGCAGCGGCGGCCAGCAGCTCTCCCCGCTAGTCAATCACTTCGTCAATGGCTGGTCGCTCATTGGCTCCAGCGCTCGCAACTTCCGCAACAAAATCATGCAGAAGACCCCCTATGAAGGGCTGCACTACCTTCTGGGCCAAACCTACCAGGCTATGAGCACAGGCCAAAAACCGCCTATCACCTTCAATGACATGGCCCGCACCAGCCAGCTGGTTGAGGCACTACTGGCAGAAAAAAACCGCGTGTAAAAAACCAACGGCAGTCGCTTGATAAATGATTGAGTCCTAGTGAATGATTGAGTCCTATGAATGATGTAACAGTGAGCAGCGTAGGCATCGTCGCCATCGGACGAAATGAAGGTGATCGCCTCGTTCGCTGCCTTCAGTCGCTACGCACGCATCTGCCCTCAGGCGTTCCGATTGTCTACGTGGACTCAGGCTCCACCGATGGCAGCGTGGCCGCAGCTAAGCGCCAAGGCGTAGAAGTCGTCAATCTTGATATGTCTGTGCCTTTCACAGGCGCACGGGCACGCAACGCCGGAGCAGAGAGGCTCCTCAACCAGTTTCCGCAAACTCAGTGCATCCAATTTATTGATGGCGACTGCGAAATTCTGTCCGGCTGGGTCGAAGCCGCCACCCGCTTTCTCCAGCAGCACCCTCAGCATGCGGTTGTGTTTGGCCGACTTAGAGAGCGCTTTCCCCAAGCGTCCACCTACAACCAGCTAGCTGACCTAGAGTGGAATGTACCCAGCGGTGAAGCAGAGGCGTGCGGCGGCATCGCACTGATGCGAACAGCAGCATTTAAGCAAGCCGGTGGGTTCAATCCAAAACTGATTTGCGGAGAAGAACCTGAGCTGTGCATTCGCTTGCGTCGCCTCGGCTGGAGTATTCAGTGCATCGCCACCGATATGGCACTGCACGATATCGATATGCATCGGTTTGGCCAGTGGTGGAAGCGCTCTGTACGCGGCGGCTGGGCCGTGGCACAGGGCAGCGACATGTACGGGCAGGCCGCAGAACGCTACAAGTTTAAGGCGCACATCAGCGGCTGGCTGTGGGGATTAGCGCTTCCCTTAGGCGCTGTTTTGGCGGTGAGAATGAGTCATGGGCTCTCGATTCTACTGCTGGCATCGGCCTACGCACTCCAAGTATTCAAAATTTTCAGAGCAAGACAGCAGCGCGGCAATACGCCTACAGAATCAAGCCTATATGCAATTTTTTGCGTGCTCTCAAAAGTACCGCAGGCCATTGGACAGGGTAAATACTGGATAAATCGCTGGCAAAACAAACCCGCTGAGCTGATCGAATACAAGGGAAATACTTGAGGCCCTCAGCCTAAACAAGTCACCGAATGTTCAATGATTTCGGTGACAAACATTTTGTAGCCAACCATCTCGAACAGCACATTTACTTTCTCCTGTTCGTAGCGCATTACTTGGCCTTTGCCAAAGCTGGTATGAATAATGGTGCTGCCCAAGGGAAAGGGCTGTAGGTATAGCAATAGATGACTGGTCGCAGCGATCGCACCCGTCCCACCCTTCGCTCAGCGTCTCACCAAAGTAGCTCAGCACGTATTCGCGCCGGCAGCTTTCAGTTTCGGCGTAGCCTCTGATCATGTCTAGGCGCGATCGCTCAAACTGCTTTCGTCGCTGCTGCGCAGTCATCGCCTGATCCACCGCAATCTCCAAATCCACATCATCTGCTATCTCAACAATCGAACCGTCGCTGTGGCGTTCTATCAAACCAGCCGCCTTTAGGCTGTCGAGGGCCGCCGCCAGCTTCGGTTAAGACAGCTCAAAATGGTCTTTGAGCTGCTGTTCTGTTGGCAGAGTGTCTGCCTTTTCAGCCACCGCATCCAAAAAGTCAGCCAGCTCGCTTAGCGTTTCTTCATCCACTTGAGCACCGCTGCCTAAAAACCGTTGCAGCTTCATATCATCTGCGAGATAAAACAGCACAGCCGTTGCCGGTTCGCCGTCTCTAGCCGCTCGACCAATCTCTTGACAGTACGCATCAATCGAGCTTGGGACGTGGTAGCGATACACAAATCGCACGTTGGATTTATCAATGCCCATACCAAATGCTGTTGTGGCCACGATAATATCGATGTCATTGCGCATGAAGCAGGTTTGGGTTTGTTGGCGATCGCATCCTTTCA
Source organism: Cyanobacteria bacterium J06598_1 (assembly GCA_038529685.1). GTDB lineage: Bacteria > Cyanobacteriota > Cyanobacteriia > Phormidesmidales > Phormidesmidaceae > Phormidesmis. The sequence continues at coordinate 10,813 of JBCBDN010000086.1, forward strand.
TGCCCGCATGGTAAGCCGCCGCCGAGAGCCCCCTTTCATTTAGACTCGCTGCAATCATCTCCGCCGCCTTACGCGTCGCCACATACACAATCCCAGGCTTCTGCCCTGCTTCAACCGCTTCGAGCAAACTCTTCTTTTTTTGCGCCTCATCATAAAAAGAACAAACGCTCAAGTGAATATTGGGGCGATTGAATCCACTAATAATCTCAGCAGGACGATTCATTCCTAGCTGTTCAACAATCTCTTTTCTCACCAGCGGCGAAGCCGTCGCCGTCAGTGCCAACGTCACAGGGTGCTCCAGCACTTCAATCACGCTACTCAGCTGTAGATAGTCCGGGCGAAAGTCATGCCCCCACTCACTGACACAGTGCGCCTCATCCACCGCAAACAAAGAGGGCTCAGCGACCTTTAGCCGCTCAAGCGTTTCCAAATCACCAAACTGCTCTGGGGCCAAAAAGAGAAACGCTAGCTCGCCATTCTCAATCTGTTCAAATACAGAACGGCGTTCTGTTGTAGTTAGCATTGAATTCAGCACAGCCGCTTTCACCGTCCCCTGAGATAAGCTTGCTCTCATCACAGGTCTCAAGGAAGAGACTATATTGTGATAGACCGCACTGGTGAGAGCGTCTTTCCCACGATAGAACTTTGGACCCAAATACGCCCCTAGTCCGAGATAGCACTAAAAAGGTTTGAAGTGCTTGTATTCCAAGTGCTTGTATTCCAATCGCAACTGCTGACGGCTCTCAACACGCCATAGCACGACAACACCTTACACAGCTAATGTCGTTCCGGTTGTACAGGCACCCGTAAAGTCTGTGCCTACTGTAATGGCCCCTTGCAAGTCAGCACACAGCAGGTTGGCTCTTGCAAAAGACGCTCCAGTAAAGTCAGCTGCCTGCAAATTCGCTTCTTCCAAATTTGCCTCGCTCAATGTGGCCCCATGCAAATCAGAACGGGACAGGTCAGCTTCACGCAGGTTGCAGTCGCTAAGGTTAGCGCCTCGCAAGTCTGCCCCGCGAATGTCAGCACCTTTCAAGTTGCAACCCATGAGCGTTGCGCCGCTCAAAAAGGCCCCTGTAAGACTGGCGCCTGTAAGGTTTGCACCCATTAGGTTCGCACCACGTAGGTTCGCACCGCGCAGGTCTGCGCCAGTGAGGTTGCACTGCATAAGGTTCGCGCCCCAGAGGTTCGCACGCAAATCCGCACCCGATAGGTTTGCGCCGACTAGGTTGCTGCCTTCTAGGTGAGCGCGGTTCAGGCTAGCTTTACTCAGGTTGCTGCCTGAGAGTACCGCGCCCGTAAAGTGGACGCCTGCAAGGTCACAGCCAGAAAGCTCTGCATCGTCTATTTTTGCGCCAGCGAGGTGCTTCAGGTTGCCTGCACAGAGCGCCTTTATATCTACGTCGTTACTCATGTTGGGTTACAAACCAGAAGGGCAAAGAAAAGAACTCAGAACAAACCTACAAAACAAAATCTACAGACTGAAATTCGCACCACATTCTACACGCCACGTTCTACACGCCACGCTCTACTTGGACGCCGCCGATTCTGACAGAGAGAAAGCAGGCCACGACTCAGCGACTTCGGGGTTAATCAACCCCGTACTCAGCGTCATTTTGAGGGGAATGGTTGGCAGGCTCAGCCCCTGCTGCAAGCCCGAAACCAAAAAGCTCAGCACTTCTATCAGCTTAGGGTCCCAGCGCTCATCGCCTTGGGCTTTGCACTGGGCAAACGCATCAGTCACATGTTTCCACTCGTTTTCTGGCGTTGGGCTCGGGGCAGTGGGGTTATCGGGCGTGGCATTTGCCCCTTGAGACTCCTCGTGGCGACGACGCGCAACCTCATGCTGGAAAGCAGCTACTAAGCCCAAAATTCGAGATTCGACAGGAATGCTGTCGCCTTTCAGGCCAGCGGGCTGCCCTTGGCCGTTCCACCATTCGTGCTGATGAGAGATGATCTGTGCGATCGCTCTCAACCTCGGCAAAATTCTTAGCGTCTGTGCGCCTGGATTCAACGGACAGCTATCTCCTTCGGCATCCAACGTCTGCTGATCGAGTTGGGCTGGCGCAATCCGATGCAGCAAGCTTGCCAGTCGCAGCCTTTGCATCTGCCATACTGGCAGGTCCAAGAACTGACCCATCATTTCTGCAAGCGAAGCTACTTCTGCCGCACCCAGTGGATTAGAAGGATCGGCTAAGTCCGCTAGCTGAGCCATACGCAAGTAAGCCTGCAATTCGTTAGAAACTAAGTTTTGGCTAAGGGAATCTGCAAACTTAAAGGTTTCGGTCTCCCCAATTTGGCGATCGCCGCCTTTGAGGTAGTCCACCACCCGCATCACCACGTTGCCGACTTCTCCAGTCTTAGTCTCAGCTTCGCCATCAATTTTG
>JBCBDN010000087.1:0-13164 GCA_038529685.1 Cyanobacteria bacterium J06598_1
GGTTCTATCACATATTCTGTAATCAAAATGGTCTGGTCGCTCAGGCGAAATAGGCCGATAATGCTCTCTCCAAAGGCCGCGCCTGCAAAGGCTTCTGCTGAAAGAGCGTAGGCACAAAAAGCCTGTGCTTGCGGCATCAGTGCACCTAAGTTAGCGCTGAAGCTTTGGCTGCGAGTACGGACAACAGGCGAGAATAGCGTTGACCCTCCTAGGTTTTGCTCAGTAGCAAGCAAGGCTACTTCCAGATTGAGCATTTGGTCATCGGTGACCGCGATAATGCTTTTGGCCGTAGCCAAATTAGCCGCAGAGAGCTCTTCTACCACATTGCCAATCAGCAGAGGAACCTGAGTAAACAGCTCTGGCTGATTCAGCTGCGCATCGATTGCCACTAGCGGCTGCTTAAGATCTAGCAATAGGCTCGTCACCTTGCGGCCAATCCGACCTAGTCCTACCACCACCACGTGGTTACTGCGGGGCAATCGCGGTCGCTTTTGCAAAAACTCAAATCTGGAGCTGAGGAGCTGGTCGGCTAACAGACCCAACACGCCTAACACGACTAGGATACTCGTGAGCGCAATTCCCAAGCAAACCAGCTGTACCCAGCCAGGGGTGCCCGACGGTGTAAAGCCGCCAAACACATCGCCATAGCCACCTAGCAGCAAAATAGCTCCGAGGGAAATCGCTCTTACCCAGGTAATAGTGGGGACAGTAGCCTTGAGCAAAAAGGTGCCCAGCAGCCAAAGAATGAGGGCAGTGAAGAGGGCGATCGCTACCACTCTTTCAGTCGCCTGCTCTGAAGACTGTCGCCAGTTTCTGAGCCGCCTGCGCCAGTCACCAATGCGCCAATCTTCGATTAGATTTTTGAGCGCGGTTATAAAATTTTTGCTCTTCTTCGGCGTATCCGTGTCGTTCACAACTTCTATGTAGGCAATGCGATCGCCTGCCGCTATCCGCACATGAGGCTGCCAACGGTGAAACACAGATGACGCAGTCGTCGCCCACCCCAACGGCTGCTGAGGATTTTCTGCCGGGTTGAAGTCCAACAGCCGAAAGCGGCCACGATGCAGCTGCTGCACAGGCTGCCCTTCAAATAGCGGGTCGCCAGCTCGCACAAAGCGCTCCACCACTCGAAAGCGATGCCTGCCGATTGTAAAAACGCTGATGGTGTCGTCGCCTAAGCCAGCTAGGGCGAAGGTCATAGCGGGCAGTTCGGTGGCGTCTAAAGCAACGAACTTACCAAGTTGGCGCTCCAGTAGAGCATTGAGGCTGTGGCGAGAGGAGCGGAGAATAATTTGAATATCAGGGTTGAGTCGGCGGGCAGCGATCGCACACTCTACATTCGTACTTTCATCGCTCGTCACAATCAAAATCGCCCGACTGTGTTCAATCCCAGCGGCCTTGAGCACATCTTCTCGGCGGCAGTCACCCAAAATCGGGGCAATCACCAGCTGCTCAGATAGATCTTCAACGTCCCAGTCGGACACCGGGCGCCGATCGATAGCCGTAATAGAAACTTCAAACGGGTCGTAGTCAAACTTTTTTAGATTGACCACACTTTGCTGACCCAAGCTACCCAGCCCACAAACGATGAAGTGATCCTTTTCTTTCGTCGCTGAGCGTGTCGTCACCTGCGGCATCAAGGTGACGGGCCCAGTAGGCCAATTAGCCTTAGCAGAAGGATCATTGTCAGCTGGCATAACGGCACGGCTCAAAAGAGGTCTGTTATTTATCTCACTTACTTATCCCATTTTTGGCACGCGTTTTACGCACAGAGCCAGTTTTCTATCATTGGCTTTCTATAGACAGCCTCTAAGCCAGTGGTCGTCGTTTGGCCCCATAGAATAGGGATAGTTTTCTTAACCCAAACAATAGCGATGAGTGCTTTCCGCAGTATTGAGTGGAAAAACGAGCAGCTGCGACTGCTCGACCAGAGGCAGCTGCCTGCTCTCACCACTTATCAAGACTACAGCGACTACAAAGAAGTCGCGATCGCCATCACTTCTATGGTGGTGCGTGGAGCACCAGCCATCGGGGTAACGGCAGCTTTTGGGCTAGCGCTCGCCGCCCGTCAATCTGAAGCCACCTCACTCAAAGATTTTCTTTTAGACCTGGAGAAAGCGGGGCAACATTTAATTGCAGCACGGCCCACAGCGGTCAACCTTTCTTGGGCCATACAGCATTTACTCAGGCTCGCAAAAGAAACTGCGCAAGTAGCGACACTACCCGACGTTGTTGAGATCGCCGCGCTCAAGAAAACGCTCCTCACCGAAGCGCAAGCGCTGTATCAAGCCGACATAGAAATCTGCAAACAGCTAGGCACCCACGCCCAAGCGCTCATCCCAGATTCTGCAACAGTCATTCACCACTGCAACACAGGCGCACTAGCTGCTGTGGACTACGGCACAGCCATCGGCGTTATCCGAGTAGCCCACGAGCAGGGCAAGCAAATTCACGTCTACTTAGACGAAACTCGGCCCAGATTGCAGGGCGCAAGCCTATCAGCCTATGAAATGAAAGCATTTGGCATTCCGCACACAGTAATTGTAGATGGCGCTTCAGGGCATGTAATGCGCACGCGACCGGTGGATGCCTGCATTGTAGGATGCGATCGCGTTGCCGCCAACGGAGACGTTGCCAACAAAATCGGTACCTACAACCTCGCCATCGTCGCCCGCGCTCACAACGTCCCTTTCTACGTCGCCTGCCCAACTAGCACCCTAGACATGGCCCTAGCTAGCGGCAACAAAATCAACATCGAAGAACGAGCCACCACCGAAATCACCCACGTACAAGGCCAGCAGATCACACCAGACGATACCCCTACCTTCAATCCTGCTTTTGACATCACTCCCGCCGAATACATCACTGCTATCGTCACGGAGAAAGGCATTATTTATCCGCCATACGCAGAAAACTTGAGTCAGCTCAAGCACAAAAACTGATAGGCACAATGTTCTATAGCTGAGGATTTTGAGGATCTTCTATCAGGTCACCCAAACCAGTCAAAGCAATAGGGGGGCTATCTGGCATCTCCACAGTAAGATTGAGCTTTCCACCCATTGCAGCAACGTATCGCTGCAGTGTAGACAAGAGCATGTCAGACCCTTTCTCTAATCGCGAGACATTGCTCTGAGACATGTTAAGCGCCTCAGAGACCTTAGCCTGTGTCAAACCAGCCGCAGCCCTAAGTTCTTGCAAGCTGCGGTAGGCCACAATTCTTTCTACCGCACGCGCGCTGATTGCCTCTCTTCGATCATCAGGCAGCTTATCCCAAGCCGCTTGCAAAAGTGGTCCTTTAGCCATTTTTTTCCTCCTCTAACTTCTGCAAGTGTTCATCAAAGCGGCTGTCGGCTTTTTTAATTAGTTGCTTGTAGAAACGCTTCTGACTGCCACCCGACTTATTACCTGCTATGAGCAAAATAGCTTTTCTATCGGGATCAAAAGCGAAAGCTGTTCGCCACACACCACCGTCAGAATCAAACCGTAACTCCTTCATGTTGCTGTACTTAGAAGCATTGAGCGTATCGACAGTAGGTCGTCCTAGTAATGGACCAAATGTCTCTAAAAGTAAAATCTCTTCAAAAAAGCGGTCTTTTACTGATTCAGAGAACATCTCGAACTCTTCAGCAAACAATGGGTGTAGCTCTACAATCCAATCCATCGTTTCTCGAAATTATATCATCGATGATATGTTCACTATCTCGGTTCAAGCAAATACCAGCTAGACAGATGGCTGCATACGCGGGTGAGCTTTCATCAGCACCTGTACTTGCTCTGCATGGTAAGAACTGCGGGTAAGCGGCGAGGAAACGACTTGCAAAAAGCCCATCGCTTCACCTGCAACCCGCCAAGCCTCAAATTGAGTAGGCGTGACGAAGTCTTTGACGCCGAGATGCTTTTGGGTGGGCTGCAAGTATTGGCCAATCGTGACGATGTCACAGTCTACGGCGCGCAAGTCTGCGAGTACCTGACGCACTTCGCCATCGGTTTCACCCAGACCAACCATAATGCCGGACTTGGTGTAGGTCCAAGGTGCGATCGCTCTGGCTTGCTTCAGCAGCTCCAAACTTCGCCGATAGTCACCCTGAGGCCGAGTGCGCTTATACAAACGAGGAACCGTTTCAGTATTGTGATTAAGCACTTCTGGCCGACCTTCTAACAGCAGCGTTTCTAACGCATCCCAGTTACCGCACAGGTCAGGAATCAGCACTTCAATCGTGGTCTGCGGCGAGACCTTGCGAGTCTCAATAATGCAGCGAATGAATTGACTGATGCCGCCGTCTGGCAAATCATCTCGGTTCACAGACGTAATCACCACATGCTTCAGCTTCATGCGGCGCACCGCTTCTGCCAAGTGCAGTGGCTCTAGGGGGTCGAGTGCCTGCGGCTGCTTTTCAAAATCGATATCGCAGTAGGGACAAGCGCGCGTACAGGCCGGACCCATAATTAGGAAAGTCGCGGTCCCAACGCTGAAGCATTCACCAATGTTGGGGCAAGAAGCTTCTTCACAAACGGTGTTCAGGCCCAAGTCTTGCAAAATGCCTTTGACATCGCCGACCCGTTCCCACTGGGGCGCTTTTACCCGTAACCATTCTGGCTTCACTACCACGCAAAACTTGCCTCTTACTGAGATTAGAGTAATGATTTTAGCAAGGCAGTGGGGTAAAAGAGTATCTTTATACTGCTTTGAGTATAATTACGTAAGACTAACTCAGGCCCTGCTCTCACGAGCGCCTTTAGATACACAGCTTAGATACACAGCTTAGAGATCAGCCATGCGTAGGCAACCCCCCATCGTTCGTTGTTTTGGCCTCCTGTGCGTTATTTCTGCCGCAACACTGGTGGCGTTGGAATGGCGCAACCCTTTCCCCGATCCGGTGGTAACCCCCGGTAGCCCGATCTCTATTAGCGAGGCTGGGCTCGCCTCAGCTCAGGCAGCTGAGGCGAGCCCAGCCGAAGCTGATGTGTCTGGGCAGCCTGCCACTCGCAGCGTTTGGGACACAGCGAGCGGGTCCAAACCGGCAGCAGAAACGCCCGTGCAATTGGAGCTCTCTTTAGACGGTCGCTATTTAGATGTCGTGGTGCCTATGAAGCCGACTCTTCGATACGAAGTAGCTGTAGGACAAGACGATTGGAAAACGCCGACAGGAACGTTTGCCGTGATGAGCAAACTTGAATCACCCGCTTGGCTACACCCGATTACCAAAGAAGAAATTCCGCCGGGGCCCGACAATCCGCTGGGCGATCGCTGGATTGGGTTTTGGTCCAATGGCGAAGCTCAAATAGGGTTTCACGGGACCAATCAAGAAGACCTAATTGGTGAAGCCGTTTCCCACGGCTGCGTACGGATGCGTAACCGAGATATCAAAAAGCTGTACGAGCTCGTGGAAATCGGCACCCCAGTAGAAGTTTCCTTGCAGTGAGACTTCGGCATAGTTCAACACAAATAGTTCGACACAAATAGAAGAAAACGCCTGTCGGAAGCTATCCGGCAGGCGTTTTCTTTTGATGAGCTTTGTTGAGTAGCGATGTAGATACGCCCCAAAGGCCAGTTTTGAGCAGACGGTTTCGGTTAGGCCGCGTTGGGCTGCTGCTCGAAATCGTGCGCGTAGTCCTTGAGCAATTTGTTGACCTGACCAAGCAAGCCACCTTCTTCGCCGCGCTGAATTTCTTTGCGCTCTGGGAAGAATTCAGGCTGATTGATACTACGGCCAACTGACTCAGACACCTGCTGAGCAATCAGCTCAGAGAGTTCAGCACGGGCCTTATCTCGCTGATAGCTAGCACCTTCTTCAGTAGTGGCATAAAGAGGCGGTAGGCGGTTGAGCGCGTAAGCGGCGACATCGCCCAAGTCGAGGGTTTTTTCGCTCTTGGCTTCCACTTCAGCAACTTGAGAAATCGCTTCGGTCAGCACCAGCTCTTCCATCACGTTAATAAACTGCTTACGAGGCACAGCCACCACTTCTCCTGTAAGCAAGGAACCCATCAGGCGGTCTAGCGCCATGTACTCCTCAATGGATAGCTCGGACGCGGTATCACAAATGCGACCGACTTCCGCTTCCATTGCAGGGGTCAGGTAGCCATCCTGCAACGCCTGGTCAACTATTTTTTCGATGCTACTCATGCTGGAACAAGACTCCGTTTAGTGATTCCACTAGAAAATTTAGGGTGCTGCAAACGCTTTGTGTTTGGTTGGCAGCGTCATTTATAACCGATTCGATGAGAGTGAATCTTTGTATGCACAAGTATTCCCGTTGTTTTCGTACGCAGAACAGAATTTTTCAATCCAATCTTTCGAGCGATCGCTATTTATTCCACACCGCCGTATCGCCAAGGCACGGGATCAACCGAAACGCCATTTACAAACAGGCCCCAATGTAGGTTGGGCCCGGTGGCAAAGCCAGTCGCACCCATATAGCCAATCAGCTGCCCCTGCTGGACAGTATCACCTTCATTCACAGCAAAGCCAGAAAGGTGAATCATCACGCTAGTAACGCCTTGACCGTGATCAATACCAATGGTGTTGCCATTGAGTACAAAGCCTGCCGACTCGCGGCCCACTAGCGCAATTTTGCCAGCGGCAGGCGCGTAGATAGGTGAACCATTGCCGGCAGCATAGTCAACGCCACGATGGTAGTAGCCTTCTGCAAATACACCGTTGTAATAGCGCTGGTTGCCGTAGGCAGAACTGACATAGCCGTTACTGGGTTTAGCCATAGGCCCGTTCCAGTAGCGTTCAGGGGTACGCAGCGCGCGGAAGGCATCTAACCGATCAAATTCTTCATCAGTGCCCTCTAGTCCGGCTCGGCCAGGAGAAAGATTGATGTACTGCGTGTTGAAGCTGCGATTGCTGATATTGACAGCAATGTTGTTATCGCCTTCGGGGCCGCTGACTTTTAGGATCATCCGACCAGGCGTCGTATTGGGGCTAGTAGGGATGAGGGCTCGGTAGCGGTTACCGGAGAGTAAAAAGGCAGTGTAGGTCGTGTCACTTACCGTAACAGTGGGTTCTGCGCCGCTATTCGCCTCTGCCTGAACGACGACTGAAAGGGTGTCGCCTTGGCTGGGGCGAGCGGGCGAAATTTGGACCTGGTAGGCTTGGGCAGGATTCGCGATCGCACTCCAAAGCACAATGCTGCCAATTACAGCAGGCAGCAACAGCCATACGCGCCGCTTAACTGAAAGCTTAAAAAAATTTTGATAGGGTAAGCGAATGTTTTTTAACGCCGAAACCACGTGAGCAAATAGTGAGGAAACCATAATCGCAATTTTAAAGTGACGAGGCAGGATAAGGTCAACGCTCGAAAATACTTTTATGAAATGAATACAGCCGTAGTCAATAGAAAGGCAGTACACAGCAGTACACAGCAGCAGTAAGCAATAGAGCGATGACATGAAAAGTTTTGCCAGCATCGACAATACCATTCTCAGTGAAGGCCCCAAGCACAGACTGTGACGGTCTGAGAATGGGATTGCACCCAGTGATTGCACTTAGTGATTACACCTAGTGATCGCGCTTAGTGAACTTTGACGTAGGCGATCGCACCCCGCATCAAAATCGTATTTTCGCCGCCGTCACCTTTTACACAAATAGCATTAGCGTCTTGCCAGCTCACTAGGCCCGCTAGCGTATCACCTGTCATCAGCTTCACTTCTATGCTGGTTTTTTCACGAATGAAGCCCTGCACCTGGCGAATGCTAGGAAGATCGGTATCAAATGCGTTGGAAGGTGTAGAAGCCATAGAAAGAGTGCCTTGAAAGCAATACTACATACAGATTGCCCGAGGACTAAGGCAGAAATATCGATATGGCTATCGATATCGGCTATCGATGAGCGCAATAGGTTGGGTTGTATCTGGCGGTATAGAATGCGGGTGACCTTTGAATCAAGACTTTTTGCGCGCTATGACAGCCCTTCCTTTTAGCAAGTATCACGGCCTGGGTAACGATTTTGTTTTGATTGATAATCGGGCTAGCGCAGCGCCTTTGATCACGCCGGAGCAGGCAGTCGCTGTGTGTGATCGCAATTTTGGGATCGGCGGTGATGGCGTTATCTTTGTGCTGCCAGCCACCGGAGACACAGACTACACCATGCGGATTTATAACTCCGATGGGTCTGAGCCAGAGATGTGCGGTAACGGCATTCGCTGCATGGCTAAGTTCATTTTGGGCCTAGAAGCAGAGGCGGGCAACATGCCAGAATTGCCTCATACCTACAGCATCCACACCCTAGCGGGCACCATTCGCCCTGAGCTTCAACCCGACGGCCAGGTGACGGTGGACATGGGCGAGCCGGTACTGGTGGCAAAAGACATTCCAACCACGCTGGGCTCACCAGACGGCAAGGTCATTAATGAAACGCTGAGCGTAGCGAGCAAAGATTGGCAGGTGAGCTGCGTGAGTATGGGCAATCCCCACTGCATTACGTTTGTAGAAGATGTGGAAGCGGTGCCGCTAGCAGAGGTAGGGCCCCTGTTTGAAAATCATGAGGCATTTCCAGCGCGCATCAACACTGAGTTTGTAGAAGTGGTCCGACCTGACTATTTGAAAATGAAAGTGTGGGAGCGCGGGGCGGGGCCGACGCTCGCCTGTGGGACCGGGACATGTGCGCTCGTGGTAGCGGCAGTGCTGAATAAAAAGTGCGATCGCAAGGCGACCGTTGAGCTGCCGGGTGGCAACCTGGACATTGAGTGGGGCGAGAACAACCGGGTGTACATGACCGGGCCTGCAACGCTCGTATTTGCCGGAGATGTCTTTGTAGAAGCGGCGGGTCGCTCATGAGCTTATTTGTACTCACGAATGACGATGGCATTGATGCACCAGGGATTCAGGCTTTACGGATGGCCGTTCAAGCAGTAGGCACACCAGACGCCAAAACGGTGGTCGTAGCCCCAGACTCACATCTATCGGGCTGTAGCCATCAGCTAAACAGAGGCGGGGCGATCGCCATCGACCCAAGAAGCCAAACAGACCACGCCATCGGTGGCACACCGGCAGACTGTAGCCGCGTTGCCATTAGCCATTTGTATCCACAGACCGACTGGGTGCTTTCGGGCATCAATGCAGGTGGGAACCTAGGATCAGATACCTATGTGTCAGGAACGGTAGCTGCTGTGCGAGAGGCCACGCTGCTGAGAAAAAAGGCGATCGCAATTTCGCAGTATCGGTACCGCTCCCAGCCCTACAACTGGCCTCGGGCAACGCGCCTCGCAAAGCAAGTACTACAAACGCTACTGACCAAAGACCTTGCACCGGGTGAGTTTTGGAATGTGAACTTGCCAGCCGCACCCAGTGATGGGGTCGAAGATCAGCCTGAGATGGTGTTTTGCGATCGCTGTACCCAGCCCCTACCGACTGAGTTTATCGTGGACGAAGCGGGCTTTCGATATGCCGGCGCCTACGAAGATCGCCCCCGCGACGCTGGCGCCGATGTAGACGTGTGTTTCAGTGGCCAAATCAGTGTCGTCAAAATTCAAATGTGGTGAATGGGCGGCCCCAGGCCATATCTCCAGGCCCTAAGCAGACATATGGAAAAATTATGGTGTCTCACGCCCTCAGCCTGTAGTCTGAGTGATATCACGGATCTAAGGTCCGTCTTAAGGTAGGAAGGAACGCTCTGTAGTAATATGCTGTGACAATTTTGGTCATGAGTCCGCATTTTTGTCTGCCACTTCACGCTATGGCCTCTAGCTTGATTCTTCAATCGGCTAAAGACTCGCCCTAGCTATTCACCTTTAAAATGGTTCAGCTCAATACAGGGATTACGCTATTTCTCAGCTTGCTGGTAGAAGCGGTTCCTTTTCTATTAATTGGTGTGGCTTTTTCTAGCCTGCTGCTGTTTTTTGTAGATGAACGGTGGCTGGTTGGTGTAATGCCCAAGAATGCTTTGCTAGGCGCGCTGACCGGCAGCCTGCTAGGAGTTTTTTTTCCGGTGTGCGAGTGTGGCAACGTGCCAGTGGCGCGTAGGCTGCTCGTGCAGGGCGCGCCAACAGCGGTTTCGATGGGCTTTTTGCTAGCCGCGCCAACGATTAACCCGGTGGTGTTTTGGGCGACGTGGGTCGCATTTCGCGGTCAGCCAGAGATGGTGTTTTTGCGAGTGGGCTGTACGCTACTGATCGCGACTTCTGTCGCCTGGGTATTTAGCCGTCAGCCTGATATGGGACCCTTTTTGCAGCCAATAGTGGCACGGAGTCGGTTTCGAGACAAAAGCGCGGCTGCCCTACCTAAAGATTCTGACCTCGAAGATCAGCCCACGCTGCTTCAGGGCGGAACCTTTTTGCAGGGACCAGGCAATGAAACGCTGCGTCTTGATACGCCAGCAGCGCAGCGGCTAGTCGCTAACCCCATGCAGTCACAGTCCACTAAAAATAAACTACAGCTGGTAGTAGATAACATGGTGCGCGAGCTACGTGAGCTGGCGGCAGTACTGGTCTTTGGCAGTGCGATCGCCGCTACGGTTCAAGTCGCGATCCCGAGAGAAATGATTTTGGGCCTAGGCCAAAACATGGTGTCTTCAATTTTGGCCATGATGCTGCTGGCTACCGTTGTTTCTATCTGCTCAACGGTAGATTCATTTTTTGCCCTGTCGTTTGCCTCTACTTTTACAACAGGTTCTCTGCTGGCTTTTTTGATTTTTGGGCCCATGATTGACCTCAAAAATATTGGCCTGCTGCTAACAGTATTCAAAAGCCGCGCAGTCTTTTATTTGTTTGCGCTAGCATCGCTAATGAGCTTTGCAATGGCGCTGGCCGTCAACCTATATCTGGGCTAATTCTCGAAACCGTTGTAAGGACCTTTCTTCCGAACCCGTTTTCTAACCAGTTTTCTAACCAGCTTTCTACAGTGCAGTGCGACTAGTGAAATCCTATGGTGCGATCCCCCCGACAACAGCCCAATAAGCCAGCCAAATCCTCGCTATACGTCCCCTGGCGAGACCTGCTAGATGTACTGGCTCTAGCCACCTGGAGCGCCATGCTATTCCGCTACTGGATAGGCGGCAAGCTGCTGCTGCTGCTACATCCGGACTATGCTTGGCTCTCCAACTCAGCCGCCATCATACTTGCACTCCTCGCTGCCTACAAACTACTGGGAATTTTGGGGGCTATGGTGTCTTCACGGTCTAAGACTCAAAGGTCCGGTAGGCCAAACGCCCAAACACCCAAAGCCGATGAGGGACACATGACCCTTTTACCCAGAAATTTCAGCAGCGCGGTGCTGCTGGCCATAGCGGTATTTGGCCTGATTTACACCCCTCGTGCCTTTGCTAGCCAAACGGCCGCACAGCGAGGCATTGCAGACACGCTGACACTGACTCGCGCACAGCCTGAGAGATTTGTCCGCGCCGCCACGCCAGGCGATCGCACAGTCATTGACTGGATCCGGCTGATCAACGTCTATCCAGAGCCAGATGCCTACACAGACGAAGCCATTGAAGTAGAAGGCTTTGTGATATATCCAGAAGAGTGGCCTGCGGGCTACTTAATGGTGTCGCGTTTTGTGCTGACCTGCTGCGCGGCTGATGCCTATCCGGTAGGGCTACCGCTAAAGCTTCCTACAGAAAGCGATTCGGCGCAGCCCTATCCTGTTGATACTTGGCTATCGGTAACCGGTAAAGTCATGACCGATACGCTGAACGGTCAGCGGCAAATTGTGATTGCACCGGCTGAGATTCGCACGATTGATGAACCGAAGAATCCTTACGAGTACTAAATAATCGCCGTTCCCAATGACTCAACGCCGCCGTCATGCTCAGCCTTTAGACCGTGTAGCGCCCGCTGTAATGGCGCTGCTAGCTGTGGTTATTATCGCCATGCTGCTGTTTGGCTCACAGGCACTGCCTCGGGTCAGAAATTTTTCTTGGCAGCATGAGCGCGTTAAGGCTAAAGATGTCGCATTTATGCTGACCTTTACCCAGCCGATGGTGCCCGAAAGCGTAGAGCAACAGCTGGTGGTTGACCCGCCGCTCTCCGGCAAAATCAGCTGGGCCGGACGAAGGATGGCCTACACGCTAGAGGCCCCTGCGCCCTACGGTGAAAGCTTTAAGATTGCGCTACCGGAGGCCACAGCGCTGAGCGGGCAAAAAGGATTTGAGCCTTTTGACAGCAAGTTTCAAACGCGCGATCGCGTGTTTGCCTACATCGGCGCCGAAGGAGAAGAAACCGGGCGGCTGATTATGTTCAACCTGACCCAAAAGAAAAAGACGATTCTGACCGCCGTAGACCAAACGGTGCTCGACTTTGAGCCCTATCCACAGCGCGATCGCATTCTGTTTTCAGCCGTCAGCGCATCGGAGTCTGCTGACCGCGTTGCAAGTGCGCAAATTTATAGTGTCACCACAGGCTTGAGCAACGCTTCGACCTATCCTAGCTGGCAATTTTGGCGACAGAATACACCTGCCGAAGCCGGTACGACTGAACTCGTGCTAGACAATCGCCGGTTTCAGAACCTCAAGTTCGACCTCGCCCCGAACGGCGAAACGCTCGTAGTACAGCGAGTTGAGCAAAACGATCCTTCGAACTACGGACCTTGGCTAGTTCAGCCAGGGCAGGCGCCTCGAAAAATTAAGACTGAACCCGGGGGTGACTTTCAGATTGCACCAGATAGTTCTTCTCTACTATTGCAACAGGGCAAGGGCACAGCGGTAATTGATTTGCAGCCAGAAACCGAAGGCGCTGAGGCCGAAAACCTGCTGCTAGACTTTTTACCTGAATATGGACTGACGCTCGACATCGCCGATGACGGGACTTCAGCAGCGCTGGTTAACTTCAATCAGGACGACCCTGAAGCTCGCTTCACGCAATCGCTGTTTTGGGTCTCGAACCGAGGTGACGAAAAGCTGCTGCTGCAAACAGACGGGGCTATCCTTAGCGCCCAGTTCAATGAAAACAATAAGATTTTGTACTGTTTGGTCAATCGGCTACTTAAAAACGGTCTCGATGAGCCGGAATCAGAAGCGAACGCAGACTCAGCAAAAAGCGAAAATAGTGACCCCAGCCGTGAGACGGCAAACGATACATCTGAAGACCGTATTTCTGAAGACAGTATCCCTGAAGACGGCGCTTTAGCCCCTGGCGAGCCAATCGACCTATCGAAAGAAGCGTATTCTTTCAGCCCATACCTAACGGCCATCAACGTAGAAACGGGTGAGGAATATAAGCTTTTAGA
>JBCBDN010000088.1:0-12996 GCA_038529685.1 Cyanobacteria bacterium J06598_1
CTGAATGTTAGAGAGTGTTCTCAGCACGAGGGACTGTGCACTAGGAGCAATGCCGCCTGTGGTATTGGTGGCTTCCCAATCGTCGATTTCAACGCCGTCATGTGTGAGATTGAACTTAGAGATGCCGTCGTCTTCGTCAAAATAAGCAACAACAATGTCGTAGGTGCCTGTAGCGCCATTGAATTGAGTCGTGGCTGTTCCGGTTTCAGTTTCGCCTTGGCTAAACAGTGAGGTATAGGCGTTCCCGGAGGCGAAAGTAAGCGTAGGAGAGTCCTCAGTGCGATAGCCGCTGAGGGTCATGTCTTCTGCTTCGATGCGGAAGGCTGTCGGTGTATTAGGCTCACCTGTGGTGGTGTCGGGGTCTTCGTTAGAGTCACCTGTGTCAGAGCCTTCGGTATTGTCTGTTTCTGCGCCGTTGCTTGGAACAAACTCGATGTAGTCAATGCGGGCAGCTTCTCCGTCGCCCTCAGAACCGACGAGCTGGATGCGATCGCCATTTTTAATGGTGAGCCCAGAGAGGGTTCTACGCACGAGCGACTGAGCACTCGGTCCGCTGCCGCCGGTTGTATTAGTGGCGTCCCAGATGTCCGTCTGTTTGCCATTTTGCTTGAACTTGAACTTGGAGACGCCGTCGTCTTCGTCAAAGTAAGCGATAACGACATCGTAAGTGCCGGTCTCACCGGTGAAAAAGGTGGTAGCTATTCCTTTTTCTGCTTTGCCTTTCTCGAATAGAGAGGCGTAGCTGTTGCCAGAGGCGAACGTAAAATCGCTGTTGCTTTCTGTGCGGTAGCCTCTGAGCGTCATGCTCTCAGCTTCGACTCGAATCGTACCGGCTCCTGCTGTGTCAGATGCTGTTGTGTCAGATCCTGTCGCGTCAGTTTCGTCAGTAGTATCAGGTTCCCCTGTTGTATTGTCTACTTCTCCGGTTGTCTCTTCATCTGTACTCTCGATTGGAATCAATTCGATGTAGTCAATACGAGCAGCTTCTGCGTCGTCTTCTATCCCAGTGAGCTGAATGGTGTCACCATTGGCGAGTGAAATGCCGGGGATGGTTCTGCGAACAAGAGACTGCGCGCTAGGTGCGATGCCACCGCCCGTGCTATCTGCTAGCCAATCACTAATTTCCTCACCATTTTTAGTGATGTTGAATTGAGAGACTCCATCGCTTTCGTCGAAGTAAGCGACGACGATATCGTATTCTCCGGCAGGTCCGGTGAATTGAGTGGTTGCTATCCCTATTTCAGTTTCGCCTTGGCCAAACAGAGAGGTATATGCCTTCCCAGAAGCGAAGGTAAGCGAAGAAAAATCTTCGGTGCGATAGCCGCTGAGGAGCATATCTTCAGCTTCGATGCGGATGGGTGTGCCTGTCATGGTGACGAGTTTGTACGATGTGTAGTGACGTTTTGAAGCGATCGCAATGCTGTCGCTAGATGCTTTGGGCTTGGTTTGGTGTAGAGATACACCGCAGCCGTTTAAGATTTCGAACGACCTGCCATGACGGGGCGTGATGACTCAATAGATGCTGCACAGATCCTGCGTAGAGGTAATGCCTAGTGGGTCGGTGCAGTGCCTTTGTGCAGTGCCTTTGTATGGTGAGTTCGTTTCTAAGTAGCTATTAGGTAACTTATGTGAATACACGATGCCTGAGTACTGTTGGCTGGCGATCTTCACGGCTCCTTTTTTTATGACGTGTGAGATTAAAGTTGCTGCCTGCTAGATCTCTGTTTTTCTGTAAAGACTGAGGTGACTGTATGAGTATTCGATGGAGATGATTGAGTTTCTATAAAGTCTTCGGTGAGGAGGGTGTGAGCGCTTGGGTATTGTTACGTATGGTGGGTTATGTAGCGTAGATGTCTGCCCTGGATGTCTGCCCTGGTTCAGTTAATGTCGGTTTCTTATGAATAAACTCTCTCGTGCTTGGACGTTTAGAGTGCTCACCCTAGTGGGTGTGCTGTTGGCGTTGGGATTGGGACACGTCTTGAGAACTGACATTCCCTGGTACAGGGGAAGCCTAGTCGGTGGCTTGTTGGTTGGAGCGGTGTGGCTAGTGACGAGTCCTCGCTTTTTTGAACGGTATGTGAAGGCGGCAACTGCTGAGTCGCTGGGGGCGATTCGAGTAGTGGTGTGTGCGATCGCGCTGATCATGACTCTATGGGTATTTGATCTACCCACCATTGCTCTACTACCGACTGAAATGCAGGTGCCTATGGGCATTATCAGAGGCTTTCATCAGCTCCCTGGCTTTGATGCGTTTTTGGCTAGCCGTACCAGCCTGACGCTGTTTGAATTTTTTTCTGTTGTCGTGCTTACCCTTGGGCTAGTGGGTTGGAAAACGAAATATGTTATGCCGCTAGGCGCATTTTGTTTTTTGTTGATTGGCGGAATTCATCGCCATTACTGCCACTTTTTTCACACGGGTTTGATTCCGGTTTATGTGCTGGCTGCTTTAGCAATAACGCCCTGTGGAGACGGCCTCTCTGTCGATAGATGGCTGATAAATCGTTCTTTGCAATCTGTTTCTTCTCAAAGCGATGATTGGCTGCCCTCTGAGTACACGCCGCTTCCTGTGTATGGCTGGTCTCGGTATATTTGTTGGATAGCGGTGGCGCTCTCTTATGTTGCTGCCGGATTAAGTAAGCTGTATGAAGGGGGGCCGCTATGGTTTGTTGCTTCTAACTTGAAGTATCACCTATACAGCACTGCTTTGGCGCCAATGCAGTTTGACTGGAGCCTAGCCTTACGCTTTTTAGATGCCCCTGATGCCTTGTTTGCAGCGATGGGTATTCCAGGTATTTATGGCGAGATTGCTTTTGGCCTGGTGCTGTTTTCAGCGGGTGCACGTTGGATTTTGCCACCGCTGATGGCGATGATGCATATCGGAATCTTCTTTTTTCAGGACATTCTGTTTCTTGATTTAATTTTGATTCAGCTGATTTTTGTAGACTTTACAGCGGTTCGTCAACTGCTGAGCCAGTGGCTGCTGGTGCTACGTCGTGAAAAGGATGGGTCAACAGAAATGGATAGTTTGGCCTCGGTGCCTGTAGAGCGAAAAGGGGTCGGTGTAATAGATACTAATGGCAGGCGTGCTTTTTTAGATTATCGCTGGGCCGCTGCCTTATTGGCTGCACTGATTTTGATTCCGTGGCTATACGACCTGGAATTTTATCCGTTGAGTGCGTGGTCTATGTTTTCTGAGCGAGATGCGAGTGGTCTGGTCACGTACTCTACAGCTACTGCGCAATACGCATCTGGTGCTACTCAAAGAGCGTATCCAGAACGAGAAATCCCGGCGCTGTCTGGGGTTCCCTATAGAACTGTTTTTGGTATGTGCAATTCAGATAAGGGAAAGCCGGTTCGGGTGTGCGACCAGTTTTTTCAACAGGTCGGGCGAGTTCATAATCAAGACTTAGGAGAGGCTGAGAAAGTTGTTGCTTATGAAATTAAGCAGTGGACTTGGGACTTTAGCAACGATCCTTCTCCAGATGCCAGTGAATTAGTCGCTAGCCATGTGGTTACGCTTGAAGATGACGGCTAGCGCCAGAGCCTGTGACCTTTATTCGAGTTTGTCGCCGCTGATGATGAAAATAGGGTCTAGGGCTTTGAAGACTTGGCGGTTGCCGCGAGTTTCTAATCGGTTGACGGCGGGCTGTGCGACTTCGATATTGCGCAGGTGGAGCTTGGCGAAGGTGTCAGAGGCAGTGTAGAGGGTTTCCAAGTTGTTGGCGGTGACGACGATCCGGCCATTGAGGGTGAGTTTTTCCCAGGCGGCTTTGAGGGTGCCTTGGAGGGGTGCGCCTTCAATCAGAATGCAGTTGGGGTTGCCTGGAATTTGGTTGAGGCACTCGGGGGCGTTGCCGGAGATGACGTTAACGTTGGTGACTGAGAAGCGATCGCAGTTCGTTTTGATCAGCCTCGCGACTTCATCATCGCGCTCTACTGCGGTGATGGTGCCTTGAGGGCAAAGCAAGCCTGCTTCGATGGAGATGGTGCCGGTGCCTGCGCCAATATCCCATAGGTGAGCGTCGGGCTCAAGGCGTAAGTAGCCAATGACTAGGAGGCGAATCTCTCTTTTTGTCAGAGGAATCCCAGGCAGCTGTTGAAAAAGTTTGTCGGGTATGCCAGGAGTCGCGTAGGGCCAGAGAGAGGACATGTAAGGGGTGACGAGAGGTTGGGTGAATGGTAGCAGATGGGGGATCGCGGATGAGGGACGTTAGTTTTTGACGGTGAGGATGGTGTTGAAGGTAGGGTCGGCGCAGCCGGTGATGATGCCGCCTGCTTTTAGGGTTGTTTGGAGGTGGGCGATCGCATTTTCAGTAATCAGTTCACCCGGCAGGATTGTTGGGATGCCAGGTGGGTAAGGACAGATGGTTTCGGCGCTGATGTGGCCGATGGATTGGTCAACGGGTATCGGTTTTTTAACTGCGAAAAAGGCTTGGCGAGGGGAGAGTGGGCTTCGGCTGCGCTCAGCCACCGGGGGAGTGGGGGAGATGATAAGCGATTGCTCGGTGTTAGAAGAATAGGTTTGACTGAGTTGAGTAAATCCCTTAGTTAGCTGATCGATGTCGGTTTTGGTGTTGCCGAGGGAAATGATGAAAGTTAGGGCTCTGAGGCTGGGAAGTTCGGCGGTGATGCTGTGCTGAGTGTGAAAGATGTCGTCGGCTTGGAATCCGGTGAGGCTGAGGGCAGAGACATCTACTGTGATGCGTGTGCGATCGCCGTAGAGACCCTGCAGATTATCCTCTTCGGTAGTGCTTTGAGTGTCTGGTGTAGAGAAGGATTTACTGCGAGGCTGTAATACGCTTAGTCCGGGCAGTTTGTTGAGTTCAGCGGCTGCTCTATCTGCCTGCTTTAAAGTTTCGGAGAGTAAGGCTGTTCCCTCTGTCGCCATTTGATAGCGCGCAGCATCTAGAGATCCTAATAATAAGTAGCTAGGGCTGGTGGACTGGGTGAGTTGGAGCGATTGACTTAGTCGATTGTGATCGATGCGGGTTCCTTTTACGTGCAGCATGGCTGCTTGAGTAAAGGCGCTTAGAACTTTGTGCGCAGATTGGATAACGATGTCTGTACCTACGGCTAGCGCTGAGGTAGGGAGTTCGGGATGGAAGGCGAAGTGAGGGCCGTGGGCTTCATCGACGATGAGGGGGATGTTGTGGCGGTGGGTGAGGGCTGCGATCGCACTCAAATTTGAACAAACCCCCTGATACGTCGGTGACACAATCAAAACTGCCTTGGCATCAGGATGCTCTTGCAGGGCTACTTTAATACTTTCAACAGCAACATCCGTAGGCATATCCCATTTGGAGCTGTAGTTAGGAGAGATATAAATAGGAACTGCGCCCGACAGAATCAATCCTGAAATAGCCGAACTATGAACATTGCGCGGAACGATGAGTTTGTCTCCAGGACCACAGGTCGCCAGAATCGCAGCTTCGATGCCGCAGGTGGATCCATTGGCTAAGAACCAAGTTCGCTGGGCTCCGAAAGCTTCGGCAGCCAGCTGCTGTGCTTGAAGAATGACCCCTTCTGGGGCAAAAAGATTATCTAGCTCAGGGAGTTCGGGTAAGTCAGCGCGGAAGGCCGCCGCGCCAAAGAGGTCGCGATGTTTGCTCGTAATGCCCTGACCGCGTTTGTGCCCTGGGGTGTAAAAGGCCGCATTCGGACGATTGGCACAGTGCTGCAAGGCTGTGACGAGGGGCGTGGTGGATTGGTCCAAGTGTGATTAACCTTCGGGGTCACAGCGTACTTCAATCGTAAATCCGTCTGGATCGTAGAAGTAAATGCCTCGGCCCGTGGGGCGAACGATGGGCCCTTTGAAGTCGATATCAGCGGCGCGCAGTTGCTCCATTGCGGTGTCCATTTGCTCAGGGGCAATATCGAAAGCGAGGTGGTCGGCGCGGGTGAAGCCTTTGCTAGGGTCACTATCGGGTGGGGTGTAGTCGGGTTCCCAGAAGAGGTCGAGAATCGTGCCGTCGGGTGTTTTGAAATTAGTGACCTTGCCGTCGGCAACGAGCTGAATTAAAGTTGCTGGGACTTCGTCTCCGGTCAGACGGTGAAGGCCCAAAACGGTGCCGTAAAAGTGGCAGGCGGCCTGCATGTCTTTGACGTTTAGGGCGATGTGATGGACGCCACGCAGCATGCCGGGGCTGAGGATGGGCGATGGATTGGGCGATGGCGTAGCGGCTGGATTGGAAGTTGGAGCGATAGAGGATGAGGCCATGAATTTTCAGCCCTTATGAGGAAAGTTGATGTTTGAGAAGCGATCGCACTCATAAACGACATGTGAAACGCTTCCTAAATTTTAGTAATAATAAGAGAAGCTTTATAGTTGGTCGCCCTTCGCATGTCAGCATCCATCGCTAATTCCATCGTAGAACCTGCCACGAAAAGTCTGTTCTTAGAACGGCTCAAGAGTCCTGAGCGCCCGGTGCTGGTATTTGACGGTGCAATGGGCACTTCGCTGCAAATGCAGGAGCTGACAGCCGCAGATTTTGGCGGTGAAGCGTACGAAGGCTGTAATGAGTACTTGGTGGCAACGAAGCCGGAAGCGGTGGATCAGGTGCATCGCAGCTTCTTGGAAGCGGGCGCAGATGTGATTGAAACAGATACCTTTGGCGGAACCTCACTGGTGCTAGCTGAGTATGATTTGGCTGACAGGGCCTACGAACTCAACAAAACCGCCGCGCAGCTCGCCCGCAAAGCTGCTGACGACTATTCCACCCCAGACAAGCCTCGCTTTGTCGCTGGTTCTATTGGGCCGGGTACCAAGCTGCCTACCTTGGGCCACGTGGATTTTGACACGCTAAGAGCTGCCTACCTAGAACAGATAGAAGGTCTGATGGATGGCGGCGTAGATCTGATTTTGGCGGAGACCTGTCAGGATGTTCTCCAAGTGAAAGCGGTGCTGACTGCCATTGAAGAAGTCTTTGAAAAGAAGGGGACTCGCCTGCCGCTAATGGTATCGGTGACGGTGGAACCTTTCGGCACGATGCTGGTAGGGTCCGAAATTAGCGCGGCGCTAACGATTTTAGAGCCCTACCCCATCGATATTTTGGGCCTGAACTGCGCGACGGGCCCCACGGAAATGAAGGAGCACATCAAGTATCTTTCTGAGAATTCTCCTTTTATTGTTTCTTGCATTCCAAATGCTGGCTTGCCCGAGAACGTGGGTGGTCAAGCGCATTACCGGCTGACGCCAATGGAATTACGGATGCAGCTGATGCATTTTGTAGAAGATTTGGGCGTGCAAATTATTGGTGGCTGCTGCGGTACCCGCACAGACCATATCGCTCAACTGTCTGAGCTATCTCAAGAGCTAAAACCTAAAGAAAGGCATGTGGGCGGGCGAGGCGAACTGCCGCCCTATGGTGAGCTACCCTATGTTCCTTCAGCCGCTTCTATTTATGCGCCGCAGCCCTATGAGCAAGACAATTCCTTTTTGATTGTAGGTGAGCGTTTAAATGCCAGCGGCTCGAAAAAGTGCCGTGAAATGCTCAACGCTGAAGATTGGGACGGCCTAGTGGCCCTCGCTAAGTCTCAAGTAAAGGAGGGCGCGCATGTACTAGACGTGAATGTGGACTACGTGGGTCGTGATGGTGAGCGCGATATGCGTGAGCTGGTGTCTCGGCTAGTAACGAATGTAACGCTGCCGCTAATGCTCGACTCTACGGAGTGGGAGAAAATGGAGGCTGGATTGAAGGTGGCGGGCGGTAAGTGCATCTTGAACTCTACGAACTATGAAGACGGCGATGAGCGGTTCTTTAAGGTGTTAGAGATTGCGAAGCGCTATGGGGCTGGTGTAGTAATTGGCACCATTGATGAAGATGGGATGGCGCGGACGGCTGAGAAAAAGTTTGCGATCGCACAGCGAGCCTACCGAGATGCCGTCGAATACGGCTTCCCCCCCTACGAACTTTTTTTTGACACCCTTGTTCTCCCCATCTCCACCGGCATCGAAGAAGACCGGGTAAACGGCAGAGAAACTATCAAAGCAATCCAGCTCATTCGCGAAAGCCTCCCGGGCTGTCACATCATGCTGGGTGTTTCTAATGCTTCGTTTGGTTTGAACCCGGCTTCACGCGTGGTGCTGAACTCTGTATTCCTCAACGAAGCGATGGCAGTGGGTATGGACGGGGCCATCGTTAGCGCCAGCAAGATTTTGCCGTTGGCAAAAATTGACGCCGACCATCAGAAAATTTGCCGCGACCTCATTTACGACAACCGCGAGTTTGAAAGCGATGCCTGCACCTATGACCCGTTGGCTGAACTCACCACACTCTTTGCTGGCAAAAGCACCAAGCAGCTGCGCACCACACAAGACGAAGATCTGCCCCTAGAAGAGCGGCTAAAGAACCACATTATTGACGGTGAGCGAATTGGCCTAGAAGATCAGCTAGCAAAAGCGCTAGAACAGTATCCACCGTTGGACATCGTCAACACCTTTTTGCTGGACGGTATGAAAGTTGTAGGTGAGCTGTTTGGCTCAGGTCAGATGCAGCTGCCGTTTGTACTGCAATCCGCCCAAACGATGAAGGCAGCGGTGGCCTACCTAGAGCCGTTTATGGATAAAGACGATGCGGATACCAGTGGCAAAGGGACGGTCGTAATTGCCACGGTGAAGGGCGATGTGCACGACATTGGCAAGAACCTAGTCGATATCATCCTGTCGAACAATGGCTACAACGTTGTGAATATTGGCATTAAGCAGCCGGTGGACAACATTATTTCGGCCTTTAATGAGCATCAGGCAGACTGTATTGCGATGAGCGGTTTGCTGGTGAAATCAACGGCCTTTATGAAGGAGAACCTGAAGACGTTTAATGAGCATGGCATTAATGTGCCGGTGATTCTCGGTGGGGCGGCGCTAACGCCAAAGTTTGTGAATGAGGACTGTCAAAATACCTACGACGGCCAGGTGATTTACGGGAAAGATGCCTTTGCCGATTTGCACTTCATGGATGCGCTGATGCCTGCGAAAAAGGAAGAGAAGTGGGACAACCTGAAGGGTTTTGCTGAAGACCATCCGATGAATCAGCAGGTGAAGGCAGCGAAGATAGCCGCCAAGAAAATATCAGACGATGCGGAAGTCGCAGAGAAGTCTGATGCGCCCCAAGTCATTGATACGCGTCGCTCTGACGATGTAGCGATCGATATTAAACGGCCCAAACCTCCTTTCTGGGGACCTAAGGTATTGACTGCTGAAGACATTCCAACCGAAGAACTGTTCGACTATTTGGACATGCAGGCGCTGGTGGCTGGACAGTGGCAGTTCCGCAAGCCTAAGGGTCAGTCTCGTGAGGAATACGATGCGTTTTTAGCGGAGAAGGTAGCGCCCATTTTGACGGATTGGAAGCAGCGGGTCGTCGATGAAAATTTGCTGGACCCGAAGCTGTCTTACGGCTATTTTCCTTGCTTGGCAGAAGGGAACACGCTCTATATTTACGATTGGCGAGCGGCTGAGAAAGGGGAGCCTTCTGAACCGGTGACTTCGTTTGAGTTTCCTCGTCAGCGCTCAATGCGGCGGCTGTGTATTGCTGATTTTTACTTGCCCAAAGACCAGGCTAAGCCCGGTGAATACGATGTCTTTCCGATGCAGGCGGTGACAATGGGTGAGATTGCCACTGAGTTTGCAGCGCAGCTATTTAAGGCAGATGACTACACGAACTATCTTTACTATCACGGCTTAGCTGTGCAGATGGCGGAGGCGCTAGCGGAATGGATGCACCAGAAGATTCGGGTTGAGTTGGGATATGCAGATCAAGAGCCGGAAGGCATTCGCAATATTCTGGCACAGCGGTATCAGGGGTCTCGCTATAGCTTTGGCTATCCGGCCTGCCCGAATATGCAAGATCAGCCGAAGCAGCTGGATCTGCTAGAGGTAGAGAAAATTGGCATGTATATGGATGAGAGTGAGCAGCTGTATCCGGAGCAGTCGACGACGGCGATTGTGGCGTATCACGGGGCGGCTAAGTACTTTAGTGCTTGAGGCCAAGGGTGAGGGCGTCAGCTTGTGTGCTGATCACCAGCCGGATTCAGACTGAGTGTGGACGTACTGAGCGATCGCACTAATCTCTTCTTCACTCAACCGCTCACCATAGGCCGACATAATGCCTTTGCCGTTGGTGATGATGGATGCGATCGCATCCACATCACCATAACCATTGCGCTCCATCGCCCGTTTCTTCAAATTTTTACCCCGGCGAATCACATTGCCGCCGTTGGCATGACAGCCCGCGCAGGTTTGCTCAAAGAGAACCGCAGCTGTCGGTGCTTCAGCGATCTCGGCAGAGAGAATTTCTGAGGTGTCTGGCGTGAGCTGACCCAAGCTAAGAGCGTTGGCAGGCAGCGCCATCCCGACTATCCCTGCTGCTATGAGTAGCCCTATCAGTAGGCTTTGTAGATATTTTTTTTGGTCTTGCCAAAGCGCTAAGCAGTGATTGAGAACAGATAAGAGCATAGTCGCGTCACCTTAGCTAACGTTCTAGTGTATTGGGACGTTGGCTATATGATATTAATAGTTATAGTTAATTCATATTTAGAAGAAATAAGTTTTGTAAACGAAACTTGCTTTGGAAATATGATTTTCCCTTTTTAATAACCCGTCCTGCGCTGTGCTTTGTTGGCTTAGCTAGGATTTAATAACCTGCGCTGATTTAAAGAAAAACCTTTGCCTGCACACTTTCTCGTTGGTGTTTTTGTTCCCACTGAGTCTCTGGCTGACCCGTTGTACCAGCTGCTCTCTCAGGATAGCTTTGTCGTCAGCTGGAGCCGTTCTGCTTCAGAATTTACAGATTGGGTGGTGAGCAATCGTCATCGCATAGACTGTTTGATTGTGCAGGCTTCTTCTGAATCGGCCCAGGCTCTCGGTGAGCTTCAGCAGTCTGATATTTTGCTGCCAGCACTGGCGATCACCTCTAGTGAAGACAGTGCTGAATCTGTAGAAAGCTTTGTTAGCCTCTATCACGAGGCGGTCGCTGCTTTTTCGCTCGGTGATGCAGACGGGCTAGATGACGCTATTAGAAGCGCGGTTGATCTTTATTTAAAGCTGCCTAGCGATCGTAAGTTTGACCAGCTGCCGACGGCTGGAACGCTCAGCGAGGAGACCGACAAGCGTTTATTTTTGCTGAGCTTGCAGCAGCAGCGACTGACTGAAAAGCTGCACGAACGACTCGGTTATCTAGGTGTGTACTACAAGCGTAATCCCCAAAACTTCTCACGATATATGACCCCTGAGGAGCGCCAGGAGTTTTTCGACAAGCTCCGTCAAGACTATCAGAGCATCATTCTCAAATACTTTGCAGACGATAAATCTATCAATCAGAAAATCGACGATTTTGTGAACGTTGCCTTCTTTGCTGATATCTCCGTACCTCAAATCGTTGAAATTCATATGGAGCTGATAGATGATTTTTCTAAACAGCTACAGCTAGAGGGCCGTAACGACGGAATTTTGGCCGACTATCGTCTGACGCTGATTGATGTGATTGCCCACCTGTGTGAAATGTACCGCCGCTCTATTCCTCGAGACATGTAGCCCTGTCGGTGTGTAGTTCTAAAAGCGTGTAACTAGCTGCGTGAAGAGAATTTGCTGATTAACCCTTGTGAGTCTTAAGGGGGCTGCTCCTCGAGATAAACCTCACAAAAACACTATAAAAACGAGATCAGACCCCTTCTACCTTCTCCCTTGAACAACTATGAGCGCCTCGAAGAAGACCTATATTCTGAAGCTATATGTAGCTGGGAATACGCCAAGTTCGACGAAGGCGCTAAGGACGCTAAACGACATCTTGGAAGAAGAGTTTCAAGGCGTATACGCGCTCAAAGTGATCGACGTATTAAAAAATCCTCAGCTAGCAGAAGAAGACAAAATACTGGCTACGCCTACTCTCGCCAAAATTTTGCCGCCACCTGTGCGCAAAATTATCGGTGATCTTTCCGATCGTGAGCGGGTGCTCATTGGCCTCGATCTGCTTTACGACGAATTGCGAGAGCGTGATCCGTTTGGTTAATGGGTCTGTTTGGCTGATTGCCCTTGGCGATATCGGTTAATGCCGGTCGGTGAGGGGGCAGTTTCACGGTAGGATTCAGTAAGAATCTTAAGATTTTATTTTTATTGTGTCGGTTTAATAAGCAGATATGAGTTCACCATCGTCCGCCGCCGATAGTCAGGCGAGAACCCGTTCCAAAGGTGTGCAAAAAATTCGCACCATGATTGAAGGTTTTGACGACATCAGTCATGGCGGTTTGCCGGTGGGTCGTTCTACGTTGGTGAGCGGTACGTCAGGGACTGGCAAAACGCTGCTAGCCGTGCAGTTCCTCTATCACGGGGTGACCTATTTTGATGAGCCCGGTGTCTTTGTCACCTTTGAAGAGTCGCCCTCTGACATTATTACCAATGCCTATAGCTTTGGTTGGGATCTCCAGTCACTAATCGATAGCGGCAAGCTTTTTATATTAGATGCCTGCCCTGACCCTGAAGGACAAGAGGTGGTTGGCAGCTTCGACTTATCCGCCTTGATTGAGCGGATTCAATACGCGATTCGTAAATACAAGGCTAAGCGCGTTTCGATTGACTCAGTGACGGCCATTTTTCATCAGTACGATGCGGCGGAAGTCGTCCGGCGTGAAATTTTTCGCTTGCTGGCACGGCTCAAGCAGATGGGCGCCACCACGCTGATGACCACTGAGCGGGTAGAAGAATACGGCCCGGTGGCTCGGTTCGGGGTTGAAGAATTTGTATCTGACAATGTGGTGATCGTTCGCAATGCCTTAGAAGGTGAGCGCAGGCGGCGCACGCTAGAAATTTTGAAGCTGCGCGGTACGACTCATATGAAAGGAGAGTATCCTTTCACGATTACGGATGATGGGGTGAGTATTTTCCCACTGGGTGCGATGCGCTTAACGCAGCGGTCATCGAATGTGCGGGTGTCTTCGGGTGTGGAGACGCTGGACAAAATGTGCGGCGGCGGCTTCTTCAAAGATTCGATTATTTTGGCGACT
>JBCBDN010000089.1:0-12837 GCA_038529685.1 Cyanobacteria bacterium J06598_1
TTGAGTTTTGATAGTTGAAGATCAATCGCTGAGACTCAAAGCTGGAATTCACCACCACCATTAGTTAAAGAAGCAGATGTCAGTGAAAAACATATGAACACCCCCACGATGCCCCCAGCTTCACAAGATAATAAGTTTGTGCGCGGCAAAGGTGAATGGCTCTTTTTAGATAATGATTCAAATAAGGTTAATCAGCAAATTTCTGGAAAATTGCAGCTGCCAGGGAAAAAGATAAAGCAGTGGCATCTACTGCTTGAAATGAGAGCTGCTTGGTTAAAAACAAAGGGAGCTGCTTACTTTTTCCTGGTCTCTCCGACCAAAGCCTGTGTGTATCCAGAGTTTTTACCACCCACTATCTCACTGAGCGATCGCAGATGCATCATTCAGCTAGGCAAGTATCTGTACCAACAATCTGCCGCAGTCGTTCCTATCTACCCCCTCAGAGAGCTGGAAGCTGCCAAACAAGAGCAATCTGTATATCCCATAAAAGATACTCATTGGAACAAGCTAGGTGCCTTTGTAGGCTATCAGTCGCTAATAGAAAAAGTGGCCGCGCAGCATCGGGTTCGCGTGCTAACAAAGGCTGACATAGTCTTCACAGAGTGCGTGCTAGAGAACAGCGATCTCGGCAGCAAAATTGGTAGCCCTGAAGATATGACAGTCTCCGCTAAAATCACCGATAAATATGCCAGAGTCGTTTTTCATAACGAAGTGAGCAATAGAGGAAAGCTGCTGATCTTTGAAAACACAAAGTATAAGTATCTTCCCAAGGGCGTGATATTTAGAGACTCATTCTCTAATATGATGCTGGAGTTTTTGGCAGAATCATTCAGTCGGCTAGTAGCCGTTTGGCAGCCTAATATTGACTACGACATTATCTTAAAAGAGCGCCCTGACATTGTGATTAGTCAACAGGCAGAAAGATTTATCTTTCAGGTACCCGACGACCTAAAAGGCCAATCCAACCCAGAAATTGTCGCATCTAAACTGTAAGAAGACTCTGAACAAACAGACAACACATGGCCTCATTTCAACGGTCAAAATATCAGGGCCATTCATACTGAGCCGGCACACACCGACGGTGACTCAACTATTCCACTGTATTGGTTTGTCAGAATCTGTCCAACTGATCTCCTAAACCACTAGCTCACGCCACCTGTTCGCTCCACAGCTCCGTAAGCTGACGAATGCTGGCAAAGTCTCCATTGCCCAAGATGAGATGGTCCAGCAGCGGAATTCCTAGCAGGTGAGATCCTTTAAGCAGCTGACGCGTCAAAGAGATATCTTCTGTGCTGGGCTCTAAGCTGCCAGAAGGGTGATTGTGCGCCACAATGATGCGAGTCGCTCCCCGCCTGATTACCTCGCGAAATATTTCTCTCGGGTGCGCCAGCGTTTCGGTAGCAGTCCCCACACTCACCACCTCACTGCCAATTATTCGGTGCTTCACATCTAGCAGCAGCACCGCAAACCGCTCTCGGGTTTGCCACATCAGCTCATGGCCCAAAAACGCTGCCGCCACTGACGGATCGTCTACAATCGTCATCGTTGGTGGCTGGCTTTGCAAAACTCGCTTCCCGAGCTCCAGCGCCGCCAAAATAGTCGCCGCCTTGGCTGGTCCGACCCCAGGCGTTTTCATCAGCTCCTCTGCTGACACATTCCTCAATAGCGAGAGCCCATCCCCCCCCGGCTGGTCTTTTCCCAGCTGCTGCAACAAAAAATGACCCAGGCCCACCGCCGAGAGCTTACCCGGACCCTGGCCAGTCCCCAGCAAAATGGCGATCAGCTCACCTGCCGACAATCGCTTGGCGCCGTAGGTCAACAGCCGCTCTCGGGGCCTTTCAGTGCTGGGCATATCCAGAACACGCAAGCTGTAGGTCATCGCAACTTCTCAAGCGCCCAAGGGCAAAACGGCTGCTCTCAGTGAGCCCGGAATCATGACCAAACCATCGAACACGTGGGATCGTATAAGACGTAAACCATCGTGGTCACAAAACGCCATAAGCGCAAAACACCGTAAGCTGATTGAGACGTGTCACGCCCCAAAATTGCCATGCCCGCCGACCCTGCTGCCGCCGAGAGTGCCATTCAGCTAAAGGAGATTCGCAAGTACCTGATTGAAATGAGTCTGGTGCACACCCCTACCGAACTTTCAAACGAACAAAGGCAAACCGTTAAAAAACACTTACTTTGGCTCAATGAACAAAGTGACTATCAAACCCTAGGCATCTGTGCAGATACGCTCAGCGAAGCAGAAACCGCTTTGAAAGGATACATTGCCGCCATGAGTCAGCCGATTCAAGTCGATATTGACCCGCGAGAGGGCGCAGTCTTTTTAAAGTTCAACACCTTAAAAAATGCTTGGTACTTGGACAGCTATACCGGAGACTCACGCGGCGTGCTGCTGACCTATCACACCTCTGAACCTGAGCTAGATGACGTAAATGGCACTTACGGCCCTTTCCCACTAGATTTGTTCGACTTGGGTTAGCGCTTGCAGGCTCGATACTGCATTCATTGTCTACGGCCCAACTCTCAAATCTTGAATCTGCGAGATTTGCGCCTGAGCATTACTGGCCCACTGTGCGTTGCCCTGAGTGAGATAAATGTTGGCCGCAGTCTGTAGCCGATCTTGCGCTTCGCCGTAGCGCTGTAAGTCAGCCAGGGCTAGGCCAATGGCGTAGTGAGCGTGGCCAAACATCGGCTGTAGCTCAGTCGCGCGGGTGAAGGCAATAATGGCGGTTTCAGGACTATTTTGCCGGATAAAGGTGACGCCTAAGTTGTAGTGGGCTTCAGGATAGCGGTAATCGAGATCAATGGCGTTTTGGAAAGCCACTTGGGCCTGGTCATACTGCTGCAAGTCTTGATAGAGCAGGCCGATTTGGTAGTGCGACTCAGGCGCTGAAGGGCTATAGTCAATCGCAGTTTGAAACGCTCCGAAAGCTGCTTCGTAGTCGCGCTGACGCTTCCGTAGCAGTCCCATATTGAAGTGAGCAATTCCCAGCTCAGGATCTAGGGCCAGTGCTCTGGTTAAATAGGGCTCTGCTTGTTCTAGGCTCTCACCTTCTAGCAGGGCTGCGCCTAAGTTTACGTAGGCCAGCACAAACTCTGGATCGGCTTGGGTCGCCTGCCAAAAAGCGGTGGCAGCGGCCTGAAGCTGATTGTTTTGTCTGAGCGCTAGGCCCAAGTTGTACTGAGCAGCGGCAGAATTTGGGTTGAGGCTCACCGAGCGCTCAAAAGATGCGATCGCCGCTACGATATCGCCCTGCCGAATAAAATTGAGCCCTTCAGTGAGGGCCTGATCTGCCTCTACCGCAGATGGATCAGCAGATTGTTTAGGGGAAGGACTCTCTGTGGCGGTGATTTTCGTGGTGCGGCGGGCCTCTCGGACAGGGACCGCTTTTGCAGTAGATAACTTAACATCTGCTAGCAAAGGAGCAATACTCACACCCATAGAAGCCAGCAGAACCAAGCAAGCGCGATAGTGTTTTGAACGTTTCATGGCAACCGTCGGTGGCCACATTCACCAATGGCCAATCATCTCATCAATAATATCTGAATCAGCAGCGCATCAAAAGAAGTTTGTGACAGTTGCCAGTGGGGTCATAACGGGGGAGTTATATCAGCCAAAATGAGTGCATCCGTAGGAATATGGGTATTCTGCTGCACGTAGGGACAAGCTTGTCTTTACGGTTTGTGTTTAAGAGAGATGCCCTAGCCATGCGCCCCAAAAAACGTTCCCACTCTAGAGCAGCCCATTCTAGAGCAGCCCATTCTAGAGCAGCCCATTCTAGAGCAGGTAAGTATCTCAGTCATCCAGCTGTGAAAACCGCTGGCATTTTGGTCATAGCCTCGGCAGTCGGAATCAGCGTAGCTGGGCCAGAGCGTTCGGGCGCGATCGCAGCTGAAATGCTCCCCAAATTCTCTCTCAACAAAGTCGTTGCAGATACGCCCACGCCCGCCGAGCAGCGAGTCCATCATTTTTCCATGTCAGTCGTCAGTGGCCGATCGACCATTCCGGCCCTAGCGCCCTACCAAAAGGTAGAGGTCGAAATCGTAGCCAAAGGCGTCGAGCCTCTCGTCATTTTGCATCTCCAAAAAACGGGTCGCCATGAACCTGTTCAGAGTTACGAAAGGGCTGTTTCAGAAGTCTACTTTTCCGAGATATGGCAGCGGCTACGCGACTTAGAAACCGCTCAGCTCACCGATCTCTCTCCCTACACTGAAAATCTAGACAAAGCCGACCACTTGCTCTCCAGCTTCAATACCGCCAGCGCCACCTACCGCTTTCAGTTCAAAGACGGCGTGTACGACTATCCCAACAGTTTTGAAGTGCACGCCCCCGAGCATCTAAAAGACTCACGCTACCAGGCACTGCGCGATCTGGCCTTTTTAGTGCTCGACCAAAGTTTTGGCGACGTGCTGTAACGATTTGAGTTAAGAAAACAGTGTGAGAAGAAAACAATTCCGTACCCGCGCCAGAAAAAATATCGGTGTACGCTTAAGAAAGGCGTTACGGATACTTTTTATGACCAGGGCGGCTGAGGAGTCTGACAAAGGGATAACCAGAGAAATTGCTGGACAACTGATCAAACATACGCACTCTAAAGGTCTTGCCAGCAGTGCTGCTGACAGAAATACAGCGAGCAGAACCGCTGCGATCAAAATAGAGCGTCGCGCGCTGCGGGTTACGCTGTGGGGAAACGCAGCGATCGCACTTCTCGGCATCACCTTTGCTATCAAAACTCGCTCAGAGGCTATCTTTCTCGACGGCCTCTTTTCTGGCATTCATCTGGCGATTTCGCTCCTCTCCATCTACATCGCCCGATTAATCCAGCGGCCCAGTGACAACGACTATCCCTTTGGCTACGCCATGTTCGAGCCGTTTTTGAACATGGGAAAAGGGCTTTCCATTATTGTTGTCGCGCTGTTTGCTCTATTTTCAGCCGTCATGGCGCTGTTAGATGGCGGCAGGGCCATCGATGCCGATATCGCCCTATGGTATGCCCTGCTTGCATCCGGGGGCTGCTTGGTCATGGCGTTAATGCAGCGTCACTACGCCAAAAAGAGCAGTTCACCTATTTTGGAATTGGACTATAAAAATTGGCTAATTGACGGCGTTATCAGTGGCGCAGTCGCGCTGGCCTTCGGGCTGATTTTGCTTTTGCAAGATACTGACTGGCGGTGGTTTATTCCCTACGCAGATCCAGCCCTGGTGTTTTTATTAGTACTGTTAGTGCTGCCGCTGCCGCTGCAAACCGTGATCAAAAACAGCCTACAAATGATGGGGAAAGCACCCGATGAGGACCAGTCAGCAGCGGTAGAAAAGATTGTTATTGCAGCGCTGGCATCGGTGCCCCATCAGGAGTACCACTTAAGGCAGACGAACATGGGACGGCTGCTGTATGTGCAGGTGTATTTGTGTGTAAGTCTCTCTCAAGAAGAGCGGTATCAGGCAGGCGAAGTGGACAGAGTGCGATCGCTAATATACGAACCACTCAGCGCTCAGTTTCCTTTTTTAGCGATGGATTTGGTCATGACCTGCGACCCCATCTGGGTAGATCGAGCCGTCATGCCCGTTGGCTAAGCCATCTCATCAGATTATCCAGCGGGCACTGCGGTCACGCTGGCTAGCTCGGCAGGGTCCAAATCGTGGTTGAGCACTTCACCATCTCGAAACCAAACCACCCGATTCGTCAGCCTAGCGACTTCCGGCTCGTGGGTCACCATCACCACCGTAATCCCCTGCTGATTTAGTTCAGAGAAAATATCGATTACATCTTGAGTGGTTTGCGTATCGAGTGCGCCTGTTGGCTCATCTGCCAGGATTAACAGCGGCTTGTTGACGATGGCACGGGCGATTGCAACCCGCTGCTGCTGCCCGCCCGACAGCTGATTGGGTCTGTTGTTAATTCTATTGCCCAAGCCTACCTGTTCTAGCGCTTCGGCAGCTCTTGCTCTGCGTTCAGCCGAACGGATTCCGGCATACATCATCGGCTGTTCTACATTTTCGAGCGCGCTGAGATGAGAGAGTAAATGAAACTGCTGAAACACAAAGCCAATTTTGCGATTGCGAATATGCGCCAAGTCATCCTCAGGCAGCTGGGCAACATCTTGCCCATCGAATAAATATTCGCCGTCTGTCGGCTGATCCAAGCAGCCAATCATATTCATCGCCGTCGATTTTCCTGAGCCAGAAGGCCCCATAATCGAACAGTATTCACCACTGTTAATGGTCATCTCTACATTCCACAGGGCCCGAACCTCTGTGTTGCCCGTACCGTAGATTTTGGTAATGTTGCGAAACTGAATCAACGGAGAAGACATAAATAGCGTACGAAGGAGCAGTCTTTAAAAATACTCGTTTTAACGGGTAACCGGTAGTGACAGCTGTCATTACCTGACTTAATTAGGTCAAGCACACTTAAATTAGGTCAAGCACTGCGCAAAGCAACAATGGGGTCTAGCTTCGCTGCCTGCCGCGCTGGAACCACACCAAAAAACAAACCAATACTGCCCGAAACCCCAACGGCTAGCACAACTGCACTCATCGACACCCCTGCTTCAAACGGGCTCAGCGCAGCAATCAGCACAATTCCGCCCGCGCCAAATGCCGTGCCCAGCAAGCCACCAATGGCCGAAAGAATCACAGATTCAATCAAAAACTGACTCAAGATGTCTTGTTGAGTCGCACCAATCGCCTTGCGCAGGCCAATTTCCTGCGTCCGTTCGCGGACGGATACCAGCATGATATTCATAATGCCAATACCACCGACAAATAGAGAGATTGATGCGATCGCAGCCAGCATCAGCGTCAGCGCCCCGGTCACCGTATCAGCAATATCCAGCAGCGTCTCCTGACTAGAAATATAAAAGTCATCTCCCTCAGTTACCCCATGCCGCAGACGGAGTAAATTCGTCACCTGAAATTCAGCGGTTTCCATCGCTTCTGGACTATTAGCTGAAATAGAAATAAAGCCTACGTCTATGCCATAGGGAGACGTGCGGCCCACGATTCGGCTGGCCATTGTGGTAATCGGAATCATGACCGCGTCGTCATAGTCGAGCCCGAGATTAGAGCCCTTTTTTTCCAGCACGCCAACAATTTCAAACGTAATGCCCTTGACTCGAATCCGCCGGCCTAGCGGACTCTGTGTATCAAACAGTTTCTCGGCTAGGGTATCGCCAATAACAGCGATCGCACTGTTAGAGCGCTGGTCAAGGTCGTTCAAAAACCGGCCTTGAGCCACCTCAAAACTGCGTACCGACAAAAATCCTTCAGTCGTCCCCACCACGCTGGTATTGGCGTTTCTGTTGCGGTAGCTCACCAGCCCTTGCGTCGTTTTCTCTGCGGCTACGGCCGCTACCGAAGGCACCTGCGTCGCCAACGCCTCAGCATCAGCTAGCACCAAATTACGAGGCACATCCAAGTCACCTAGCTGCCTCGCCTCACGGCTACCCGGCACCACGAACAGCACATTAGGGCCAAGGCTTTGCAGCTGACCGTTCACATACTTTTGCGCCCCCTCACCAATACCAATCATGGCAATTACTGACGCATTGCCGATGATGATACCGAGCATCGTTAGGCTGCTGCGCAGCTTATTGGCGCTGAGCGTTTTGGTCGCCATTTTCAGGCTTTCAGCGAAATCCATTCAGCAAAAATCCATTCAGCAAAAATCCGTGGAGAGCCATCATTTGCCTCATCTGGGCAAAGCTGTTGTGCTAACTACGGCAGCCATCTTGAATTTATTAATCAATTTTTCACCGCAGTTACCAACAGCATAGCGGTTCTACACAGGTCCGTGTGGCTACACCGACATCCCAGCAGACGGTTCTACATGCATCACCAACAGGCCACCATTAGCCAGTTTGTTGTAGTTACGGCCAAATCTAAATCGCCCCGCAGAAAAGTAGCGTGAGTAGCTAGGCTTAGCAGCATCTGGACGCTCAATTATGGGCGCTTGAACAATCAGATAGTCCTGCTGGGCACTCGTATGGGCATCACCGTGGACGTTAAAGAAGGCTGGCCTAAAAGTGACAGTCGTCATCGTTGCAGCCGTGCACGTCAGCGTCACACAGAAAGCAACATAGGCCATACTCACTTCTTTTCTCATACTCAAGTCCAGCGGTAAAAACAGACAAGGGGTGCCCCCATGACATTAAGTATGGCTGTTAGAACATCAAAACACAGGCGTAAATACACCCGTTTTGTTTGATATGTAGGCTACTCTCTATAGCGTCTGTCGAGTTGCTTAGGACATATTTATCGGCTGAAACCGTTTCAGAACAACAGGCAACTCGACTAGCAAACGTCCTAATGCATTAGGACGTTTGCTATATCAGCGACCACCGCGACCAAACGTAAGATTTTCCAAACTTTGTCCCGGTGGCAAATCAATAAAAACGCGATCGCCTTCTTCTAATCCCTCTGTCACCTGAATGCGATTGCCCACCGACACCCCCAACGTCACCGGCTCAAACTGCACTTCCCCATCGTCATCAGGCACCAGCACACCCGTTTCTTCACCCTGGGTAATAATTGACACGGCTGGCACCACCAAAGCCCCAGCTAGCTCATCGCCCAAAAAAGCAACATCAGTATTCATATTTGAGCGTAGCCGGTCAATGCCCGTCAGCAGCTGGACTCGAATCTGAAACACCGTTACGTTTTGCCGCTCAATCGCTTCAGGCGCAATCAATCGCACCGTCCCTTCAAAAGTCTCTCCTCGAAAAGAGTCAGCTTCAATTTCAACCGGTTGGCCCACACTTATACTGCTAATGTCAGCCTCAGAAACTTCAGCAATCACTTCTAGTCCGCTGGCGATCGCCACAATCGCGGTAGAAGTGGCAGAAGTCACATCAGACGCTGTCGCAGTCGGCGTCACAAACGCCCCTTCCGAAGCAAACCGCTGCGTCACAATGCCATCAAAAGGGGCGCGCACCTGCGTATCATCTAGCTGAACTTCTACTGCCTGTAGCTGACCTTGGGCCCTTCTGAGCCGGGCCTCTGCTTGAGCAATTGTTTCAGTGTCATTGCCATCTTGCTGGTCGGCCAACCGCTGCTCAGCTTCATCGATTCTGGCGATCGCCTGGTCCACACCCGCACTCGCAGTCCGGCTTTCATTCAAAGTTCTGTCCAAATCGCTTCTAGAAATCGCCCCTTGATCGAACAGCCGCTGCGACCGGTCGCGTTCATCTTGCCAAAGCGTCAACCGAGCCCTAGCATCTTGCAGTTGCGCTTGCGCCGCTGCAACCGAAGCCTCTGCCTGACCAATATCTGTTCTTGAAGGTCCGTTGATTGCATCTTGCAGCTGAGCGCGAGCCTCCGCCACACTGGCCTCGTTTTGCACCCTTTGAGCATTGAGCTGAGCGCTATCCATACGCGCAATCAGCTGCCCTTTCGTCACGCGATCGCCCTGCTCTACAAACAGCGCTTGTACGATACCGGCTGACTTTGGGCTCAAGTTCACCGTCCGAATCGGCGCTACCGTACCGCTGGCGCTAATCCGCACCGTGATTTCACTTTCGCTCACTAGCACAGTCAGCGCGTCTAGGTCATAGTCTGGCGTGCGACCACGAATGGAGAGGGCGATCACACCAGCAGCCAGTAAACCCACCAGCCCCAGTCCAAGAAACCAAAAAGACGGACGTTTGAGCGAACGGGGAAAAGGCAGACGCATGAAAGGCCAAAAGAAAAGATAGACACGTCTACAAGGATAAAGAGTTTTTGCAAAGTCGTGCAGATAAAAGCCCTAGGATCGGCTTTTCTACAAGCGCAATCCCAGGGCTTTTTCAAACGTTAGACATCAACAGAAACTCTGTCAGAACAAAGGGCTTTAGGCCTGCCACAACAGAAAGTCATTCACATCAACGCGCTCTAGTGATGATGATGTGCGTGCTTCTCAGCCGTCTCAGCCGTCTCAGCGGACGTAGCCTCTGGATGATGATGGTTCGCATCATGGCTGTGCGCCTTGCCGTGCTCACCGTGATCATTGTGATCGTGGCCGTGGCTGTTATGACCATGACTATGGTGGTCATGATTGTGATGGCCGTGGCTGTGGTGGCTGTGCTCATGGGGCTCAGCGCTGGCATCTCGCAGCTCAGGATTCACCGTCATCGGCTCAGCTTCCAGCAGCGCCTGAATGTGGGTATCTGCCCAGTCTGCCACCATCTGCATAAACTCAGGATGATCGTTCACACAGTCCATCTGCACGTAGGTCACCTGAGGGTTCTTCTTACGCAAACCGTGGATAATATGGTCTACATCCAGCAGCGTCTCATGGTTTTCAGTCGCAAAACCAATTGGCATCATCACCAGAGCCGTTGCCCCCAGGTCAATAATGTTCTGGCCAGCCACTTCCATATTAGGCTGCGTCCAGTCAATCAAAGGCGTGTCGTGGTTCATCCAGCCGATTGAGATCAGCGGATACTTATAAATTAGCTTTTCACGCACCGCATCGTAGAGCTTTTGGCTTTCATCAATACCAGACGTAAAGCCCTTCGCCTTGTGAGGACAGCCGTGGTTCAACAGAATAATTCCTGTCTGAGAAGGCAGGTGAGCCACCGCCAGCTGCTGCTCAATTTTCTCTTCTACCATGCGAGCAAGCAGGTCAATGTAACGCTCTTGGTTATAAAAAGAAGGAATGTAGCGAGTGCCTTTAAGCCAGTGCTCGCCAGTGCCAGCCAGCTTGGTCAGCGCGTCGTTCACCTGCTCTACAGCAATACCGCTGGTAAAAATAGAATCTACCACCAGCAAAGGATAGATCAGCAGCTTGCTGAAGCCCTGCGCCTTAATAGTTTCGAGTACCTGTTCAGGCAGGTGAGGCGCACAGAAGTTAAAGGCCTTGAACACTTCAACGCGATCGCCCCAGCGCTGCTTCAAGCAGGTTTCAATCCCAGCTCGCTGATCTTCAAAAATCGCATTGTGAGGAGAAACAAAGTTGCCGTGCTGATGGCTCCACTCATGGAGGTCGAACATTGCCAGCAGCTTAGCCAGCGGCGGATACACCCAAGTTGGCACAGGTGCAAACTTGGCGGTGAGCAGGTTGAGCGCTTGCTCATTGTAGTTGGCAAAGTCTTCGTAGCTTTCGACTTCGCCGTAGCCCATCAGCAGCACGGCAACGCGATCTTCAGTGGCTGTATCGGATGGCTGACTATCGGTTGAAGGCTGGTGTTGATGAATAGAAGTCATATGGGTTGGAGGATGAGTGTCTGTAGGGGCACATTGATAACAGCTGATTGCAAAAGCTGACTAGAAAGCGACTAAGAACAGTTAAAAAACTCGCTATCTAAAGCGCATTGCAGCAGAGTGGAATGTGCTTAGTCTGTTGAATGTATCTGTGAATGGAATGTATCTAAAGATTAAATCTAAAACTTAGGTCTTTTGTTCTTTTTATCCTACCGATAAGATTCCGCGATAACCCTCGATAAAGCGAAGAAAATCTATAGCTTGTTGAATCGCCAAAACCCTATGTAACATAGGGTTTTGAGATGTAAAGTAACGTGACTATATCGGCACGCGACAGCGTTGTGTGGCATCTGTTGATCGCTTACTTCTGATCGCTTATCTGGTCACTTACTTCTGATCGCTTATCTTTGACACTGTTATGAGAATAAGAACAGCACTAGTCGCCCCAAAGCCGTCGCCGCTGCTGCCCTTTCAGTCGCTGATGCGTATCTCTTAGCAAGCTCGGAATATCCAGCTGCTCTGGGCAGCGAGGTAGGCAGTCGCCACAGTCTGTGCAGCGATCGCCTCTTCTACCGGGAAACCAATGACCCGCATTCTCAAACATGCCATACCGGTACTGTCCAAACGCCTCCATGTCATAGGCCACCGCCATGTTTCGCAGTCGCAACACTTCTGGAATGTTAATCACCTCCGGGCAAGGCAAGCACTGATGGCACTGGGCGCAGCGATCGCTACCCAACGTCTGCAGCTGCGCCTGTTCTAATCGAGCGATCGCCTGCCGCTCTTCAGCGCTCAATGGCTGCACATCATCTGCCCCCTGTAGCGGCCAGTCCAACTCATCTACAGTGGCCGGGCCAATACTCAGCGTCGTAATCCGCGTATCGCTTAGCAGCCACCGATAGTTCAGCAGCAGCGGATCGTAAGGCGCACATAGCGCCTTCAAAGTCTCGGGCGGGGTGTATAGCATCCCAGCTTTATCCGCAGGCGAAATGATAAAAATGCCCATGCCCTGCTGATAGGCCTGCTCAATAGCAGGGGCATTGCGCTGAAAAAAGAAGTTGTAGTGCAGGTTAATAAAGCTAAACGCATCAGTAGAGATCGCCCGCTCAATCACAGCCAAAGGCGCATGGGTAGAAAACCCCAAGTGACCAATCAACCCTTGCGCTTGCGCCACTCTCAGCGCAGGCAACATCTCATCGGTCACCCAGGCGAGATGCTCAACCGTATTGATGCCATGAATGGCCAAGCAATCTAAACACTCAATCCCCAGCTGAGTCAGAGAATTCTCAAGCGCAGGCCCAACCTGCTCGGCCTTAAGCGTGGGTGTGAGTTTGCTCGTCAAGGTCAGCTGCTCACGCCGGACTGCCTGCTGAGCAAATAGCGCTGCCAAGGCCTCACCGATGTAGCGTTCGCTGTTGCCGTAGGCGGGTGCGGTCTCGATATGGTTTATGCCACGGGCGATCGCCTCACCTATCACCGCCATCGCATCTGCGGCTGAGTCAAAGCGCATCGTCCCCAAAGAGAACACAGATAGCCGCCTTTGCGTTCTGCCAAATGTGCGATCGCGCATACAATGCCTAAACCAACAGTCACCATCGAACTCTAAAGGGCCCTAAACGGCGCTAAACAGACCGTCCACGCTCTGCAAA
>JBCBDN010000090.1:0-12750 GCA_038529685.1 Cyanobacteria bacterium J06598_1
ATTCCGCGCTTTTGAGCCGACTCAGTCTGAAGAGACTTACTCAATGGTGACGGCAAACCGATTCTGGTCTCAGATTTTCGGTATTGCCTTCTCGAACAAGCGCTGGTTGCACTTCTTCATGCTGTTCGTCCCTGTGACGGGCCTATGGATGAGTTCGATTGGTATTGTAGGTTTGGCACTGAACCTACGTGCTTATGACTTTGTATCGCAGGAAATCCGCGCAGCGGAAGACCCTGAGTTTGAAACTTTCTACACCAAGAACATCTTGTTGAATGAAGGTATTCGTGCGTGGCTCAGTCCTCAGGACCAGCCCCACGAGAAATTTGTATTCCCTGAAGAGGTACTCCCCCGTGGTAACGCTCTCTAATAACTTCGTTGGCGGCGGCCGCGACCAGCCCTCCACCGGCTATGCCTGGTGGTCTGGCAACGCTCGCCTCATCGATTTGTCCGGTAAACTGCTGGGCGCGCACGTTGCCCACGCAGGTCTAATCGTATTGTGGACCGGTGCGATGACTTTGTTTGAAGTCTCTCACTACATCCCTGAAAAACCAATGTACGAGCAAGGCGCAATTTTGCTGCCTCACCTCGCAACGTTGGGCTGGGGCGTTGGCCCTGGTGGTGAAGTCCTCAGCACCTTCCCCTACTTTGTAGTAGGTGTACTTCACCTCATCTCTTCTGCAGTACTTGGTCTTGGCGGCGTGTACCACGCTCTCCGTGGCCCTGAAACACTCGAAGAGTATTCCAGCTTCTTCAGCCAAGACTGGAAAGATAAGAACCAGATGACTAACATCATCGGTTACCACCTCGTCCTACTCGGACTCGGTGCGTTCTTGCTCGTAATCAAAGCCTGCTTCCTCGGTGGCGTATACGACACTTGGGCCCCAGGTGGTGGTGACGTTCGTGTCATTACGAACCCCACTCTCAACCCTGGCGTTATCTTCGGCTATCTCACCACGTCTCCGTTTGGCGGCGAAGGTTGGATTGTCGGTGTTAACAACATGGAAGACATCATTGGTGGTCACATTTGGATCGGCCTCATCTGCATCGGCGGCGGCATTTTCCACATCTTGACTAAGCCTTTCGGTTGGGCACGTCGCGCATTGATCTGGAACGGTGAGGCATACCTCTCCTACTCCATCGGTGCTGTGTCCCTAATGGCCTTCATCTGTGCTTGTTACGTCTGGTTTAACAACACGGCTTACCCCAGTGAGTTCTACGGCCCTACCAACGCTGAAGCTTCCCAGGCTCAGGCCATGACCTTCTTGGTTCGTGACCAACGCCTCGGTGCCAACATTGGTTCTGCCCAAGGTCCTACTGGCCTAGGTAAGTACCTCATGCGCTCCCCAACTGGAGAGATCATCTTCGGTGGTGAGACCATGCGTTTCTGGGACTTCGACGGTCCTTGGCTAGCGCCCCTACGCGGCACTAACGGCCTCGACCTCGACAAGCTCAAGAATGACATTCAGCCATGGCAAGTGCGTCGCGCGTGAGTCATATACTCAGCAGCGCGACGCATCCATTAACTCTGTAGGCGGCATCATCACTGAAGTTAACTCCGTTAACTTTGTGAACCCCCGTCAGTGGTTGGCTTCCTTCCACTTTGTAATGGCCTTCTTCTTCTTGGTGGGTCACCTATGGCATGCGGGCCGCGCTCGCGCCGCTGAAGGTGGTTTCGAGAAGGGTCTAGACCGTGAATCAGAGCCAGTATTGGCAATGACTGACCTCGACTAGTAAGTTAGTTGCCTTCGGGCGATGAACTGAATAGAAAAGGCTAGTGGAAAGCCCCTCATCGTTATGGTGAGGGGCTTTCTTTTGGTAGTTGTTGGATGTGGTGGTGCGCGTTGTCCGACCCACCTCCCCCTGCGGGTACTCCTCCCAAGAGGAGAGCTACTTCAGGCCGTGAGTCATTGGGTGTCTGCTGCAAATAATTATCCAGCTAACTGGAAACTTCTTCTCGGCCACTGTTGTTTAGCGTCGCGCGCGACGGTCTCACCCACCGGACACTCAATTATCTCAGTCAGCCTAATGACTAAATCCTCTTGTGCAGGGGGTGTGGGGGCGTCGAGGCCCCCACGAACAGAGGGGTACAGGGGAGGCAATCTCCTAATCTTGACGTCTTGTGCCTTGTCTCTTCTCTCTGGTGCCTTGTCTCTTACCTACTGATAGAATCAAGCACACGGCCACCTATCAAAGCCATGCTTAATACCCCCTACTACCTCCTCCGCTCCAAATCCACCGGCCAATACCTCGTCGCCCGCCCCCCAGAAAAAGGCGGCCATCCAGAGCAACCCACCGAGCCCTTTTTGCTGCTATTTATCGCTGACTTCGATGCGCTCAGCTATCTCAACGCCCATGCAGGAGAGCACGCTGCTCAGTTTGCCGTGGAATATTGCGACCAAACCAAAATTAAGGGGATATGCGATCGGTGGAGCTACAAAGGCATCGGCATCGTCAACGACCCCCTCGTCCCCCGAGTAGAGTTTCTAGGACTCTAAGCGTCTAATCATATTGAAAGAACGTCCGCCTTCACGATTGATAACTTCCGAACCGGGTACAGCGACAAAACCAAATCGTTTGTAGAGTCGCAAGGCCGGATTATCAGACCGAATGCTCAA
Source organism: Cyanobacteria bacterium J06598_1 (assembly GCA_038529685.1). GTDB lineage: Bacteria > Cyanobacteriota > Cyanobacteriia > Phormidesmidales > Phormidesmidaceae > Phormidesmis. The sequence continues at coordinate 2,616 of JBCBDN010000090.1, forward strand.
CGAAATTGCAGGGAATTGAGATGTCGCCGCTTGAATAATTTGCGATAAAAGGTCTGTCCCGACACCTTGACCTCGCATTTCTGGAATGACTGCGATCGCCAACTCTGGCACCTCATTCGCTACGAAGCCATATCCCCGACTATCCTCCGGCCAAATCCGTAACCAAGCCGCCCCGACCGCAGTCTCTCTTTTCTCAGCGATAACGCCCAAATCTCCACTCCGTCCCCACCCGCTAACATACCGAACCAGTTCAGGATTCGATTTCACAGCAGACAAGGAAGTCTCATGAGCTGCATGCATCAGCATTGTCCAAAGCGTCGGCTCATCTTGTAATGTAGCTGCTTTGATCGTGAGGCTATCAGCCATTTTCTTAGTAGCGACGGCCTTCACGGTACACGTACATATTGATTGCCGCGATCGCAAAACAAATCATAAAGATCATCAGCCGAATCCCATAAATCGGCTCATTGATCAACCGACCATCGGCAAACAGCGGCGTCAAAGACGGCTCTAGCTTCGCCAGGGCAAACCCACAGGCAAATGCCGAAATCGTAGACATCGCCTGCGAAAATTTCTTAATCTCCTGACTCGTCGTCGGTGAAATCAAAAAGCCCACTAGCCATCCCGTCGCCCAACCCGCCGTCCCTACCAGCACCGTTTGCGCGTAGCCAGGGTCCTCTAGCTCCTCATGCACCGTCCGCGCAATCCAAAGCACCACACCGAAGACAATAAACCCAACCAGCAAGCTGGCAAAAGAACGCGCTTGATTCATAGACCGTTTGCCCCTCATGCCCGCACCAACATTTCGCTTGATTTTATCCCGCTCAATTTAGCCGCGACAGCTTAATACGAGGATCTACAAACGACAGCAGCAAATCTGCCAGCAAATTGCCCACAATGAGCATCACCGCGCCCAGCACCAGGCTCGCCATAATTAAGAACAGGTCCTGCTTCTGCACGGCCTCTAGCGTCAGCTTGCCAAGCCCCGGCCAGCTGAAGTACGTTTCCACAATAAAAGAGCCGCTCAGCAAAGACGAAAACTCAAATCCCAAAATCGTAATCAGCGGATTGATCGCATTGCGCAACGCGTGCACATAAATCACCTTATTCTCCGGCAGTCCCTTCGCCCGCGCCGTCTGAATATAGTCCTGCCGCAACACATCCAACAGTTGACCGCGCATCAACCGCTGCAAGCCGGCAAAGCTCGTAATGCTCAGCGCCAGCGTCGGCAAAATCAAGTGCCACACCACATCCAAAAACTTACCGATCAAGTTGAGATCTTCGTGATACAGACTCGTTCGCCCACCCACCGGAAACAAAGGCGCGGTTAGCTGCGCAAAAAACAGAAACAGCAGCCCGGTGATAATCGTCGGGAAACCCTGGCCGATATAGCTCATCACCCGCAGGAAGCGATCGACAAAGTTGTTTTGGTTTACTGCACTGACAATGCCGAGGGGAATTGCGATCGCCCACGTCATAAAAATAGAAGCCGCCGACAGCAAAATCGTATTCGGCACGCGCTCCCACAAAATATCGAGTGCAGGCCGATTGTAGGCAAAGCTTCGACCAAAGTCACCTTTGGTCAATACCTGCTTGAGCCACAAAAAATACTGCGTCCAGACCGGTTTATCTAACCCAAAGCGAGACTCCAGATCAGCAATCGTCTCCGGCGTAATCTGCGGATTTTGGCGGAAGGGCGTCAAAAAGTCGCCCGGTGCCAGCTGCACAATCAAAAAGCTAAACGCACTCGCCAGCAGCAGCGTAATCAAACCTTGAGCAACACGCTTGATGATGTAGCGCGTCGTTTCACTCAAGAAAAAATCTCGCAGTGTCAATCTCACCTGAGTTGAAAAAGAAAGCTGGTTGGTGGATGAAGTCATAGCCATCAAAGAGTGCTTAAGGTCAGTATCTTAGTACGTTTGGCCACATTTAGCCGCCTTTAACCATTTTTCTGAACGAAAAAGGTCTTGCTTGAACGAAAAAAGGTCTTGCTTAAACGCAGTGATCGCTAATAAGTAATCAAACTCTTCACCGGCACTCCACTCGGCAGCTTATCGCGCCCAGCTAGCCCTGCTAGTTCAATCACAAACACAAACCCAGCGACCGTCGCCCCTGCCTTTTTCACCAAGCTGGCCGCCGCCTGCGCCGTCCCACCCGTCGCTAACAAGTCATCTACAATGACCACCCGCGCGCCGGGTGCGAACGCGTCTTGGTGCACCTGTAGCTCATCTTCGCCATACTCAAGGGTATAGGCCACACTATGTACTGCGCGAGGTAGCTTACCGGCCTTCCGAATAGGCACAAATCCCTTAGTGAGCTGCTGAGCAATTGGCATACCAAAAATAAACCCCCGCGATTCAATGCCCGCAATACAGCTAGGAGCAAAGACTTTGGTCTGACTGCTCAGCTCAGACACCGTGTAGGAGAGACCGGCTGGATCTTGCAAGAGCGTCGTAATATCGCGAAAGATAATACCCGGTTGAGGAAAATCAGGTATGTCTGTAATCAGCGCTTTGAGGTCCATAAGCAGGGTGTCTTTAGTATTCAACATCGCTAAGTCAGGGGTATCTTAGCAGGCAGCTGGCCAAAGCATGCGATCGCCATTAAAGCCGAGGCAGCTTAGGCTCCGAAGTATTGTCAAACCAGCCCTGCTTCCAAAAATAAAACGTCAGCCCCAGCGCGCTAGCCAACATCACCCCCCAGCAAATTGGGTAGCCCCAATAGGCATTCAGTTCCGGCATATTCCACGGCGATACCGCCGGATTAAAGTTCATACCGTACACGCCCACAATAAACGTCAGCGGAATGAAGATAGAAGAAATCACCGTCAGCGTTTTCATCACCTCATTCATCCGATTGCTCACCGAAGAGAGATATACGTCCATCAGATTCGCCGTCAGCTCTCGGTAGGTCTCGACAATATCGAGCACCTGCATCAAATGGTCATAGCAGTCTTGCAAGTACACCCGCACCTCCGGGCGAATCAGCGTCGAACCATCGCGTACCAGCTGAGAGAGCGCATTGCGCTGCGGCCAAATCGAGCGCCGTAGGCTCATTAGTTCGCGGCGCATGCGATAGATTTTCTGCACCGTTTGCCGCGTCGGGTTAAAAATCACCTCATCTTCCAGCGACTCTATATATTCGCCATAGTCTTCAAGCACCGGAAAGTAGGCATCTATCACCGCATCCCACAGCGCGTAGGCCAAGTAATCTGCGCCCTGCTCCCGAATCGCGCCCTGCCCAATCCGAATACGGTTACGCACCGGGTCCAAGCAGTCTTGATCCAGCTCTTCTTGTACAGTGAGCAGATAGTTTTTACCCAGAACCAGGCTGAGCTGTTCACTCTTAAACCGTTTGTCCTCATCTTCTGAATCAGGATTGAGCATGACCATTCGCGTGATCAGTACCAGCTGGTCTTCGTAGTGTTCAACCTTGGGTCGTTGAGGCACATTCACAACGTCTTCTAACACAAGCGGATGCAAGCGAAATACGCTCCCCAAGCGATTGAGCACGTCTTCATTACCGAGCCCCTGCAAATCTATCCACGAAACTGAGCCCGTATTCAAATAGTCAGCCGCCTCTTCTGGCGTCGTAAGCTGTTTGCGCAGCGCTTTTTTGGCGCTGTAGTCAATCAGCATCAGCTCAGTAGGCGAGGCATCTTCATCGATCACGAGCGTACCAGGAGCCATCCCGACCGCATCGTAGTGATAATCCCAGTGACGTCGTTCATCTTCTTCTACATTGGGCCCGCCCGTTTGGATCGCGTTATCTGGTTTGACCTGGTTCATGGCGCGCCTTTTGTAATGATGAACTTGCAAAGAATGGATTTGAGCTATTATGTTTTCGTCTTTGCCTGCCGCTGGCAACCCCCGCTGGGCAAAGAAGCCCTGTCTATCTGTCCTTACGGGCCGGTCTGCACAGCATTAGGACATCAGCGTGGAAAAAATAGCGTAAGTGACTTCTGATACTTCTCCTCAGACCGCCAACAATACAAGTCAGGAACTCAAAGATCGAACGTCCGAAAATTTTACTAATGTGAAATCGGCGGCCACAAGTAAAGAGCCTGGAACCAGCCAGTCAGCCCCCAAACAGCCTTGCCGCGTGACGGTGAGTGCACCCGGATGGCACGGGGCGAGAGCAGCAGCGATCGCAGCCGGATGCAGCAGTATCTCAGACATGATCGAAAAGCTCGGTCGCGGCGAACTGTCCATCATCACCAGCGACGCCATCCGCCTAGATCCGCTTGGCACCGCATCCACGCAATCCTACAAACCCATTGCAGACACGCCGACGCTACAACAACAGGCGACCCCTCAGCATGTTCACTACCATGCAGCACCCGTCGCCACATCTGAACCTAGCGACAGCGACTCTATAGAAAATGACATTGAAGAAAATGACATTGAACGCGACGTTCGTTCACTCCCCACACTAATCGCCACCGGACTCTGTGCCACGGTTATCATTGGCTCCCTGCTCTATGTTGCCGACCGCGTAATCACCATGACCGCCAACGTCTTCACCGTTCAAGAAAAAGTAGACGATATCGTTACACCCACAACGGGCGATATTGTCGCGGGCTACACCGTTAGCGACGAATATGGCATTCGCCCTTTTCATCCGGTAACCGGCGCCCCCAATGTGCCCCACAACGGCGTGGATTTGGCAATGAACATTGGCACACCGATTTACGCAGTAGGCAAAGCTGGCGACAAGGTCGAAGTGAAGTGCTGGTGGGATATCGATGGGGGCGGGCAAGTCGTCAACCAAACGGCAGAGTCTTACCCTGGCTATACCTTTCAGTCTTTACACATGTCTGAAAAAGGCTGCCAAGAAGGAAGCGCCATGGCGGGCGAGGTGATTGCTTATTCTGGCAATACCGGCCTAGGCACAGGCGCCCACTATGACTTTCGAGTAAAAGTAGACGGTACCTATGTGCCGCCTGCAACAAAGTATTTAGAGTCTGCGGTAACGGGCGATCCGCCCAGAGAAAAGTAGAGAGATAGCAAAGCGCGGATGCATTCGCACTTTGCTATGCGCTATGCGCTCTACATAGTAAGGGTTGTAACTGTTCGTAGTGTCTAAAGCTAAGCGCGGAAGGCTATAGTTTGGGTCGGCATGAGAGCAGCGCCTACACTTTCTCTGTCTGTTTAAAGAAAATAATTTACAGGCTGTCTGGGTCGATTCCTTTGTTTCGTAAACGAGTCTTCAAAGCTTCTAGTGCTGATTCAGCTAATTCAGCTCTCTGGGTTTCAGCAGCAGCTTGCTGAGCAGCTAGTTCAGCTCTCTGGGTTTCAGCAGCGGCCTGCTGAGCAGCTAATTCAGCTTTTTGGGTTTCAGCAGCGGCTCTTTTTGCGGATGCGATCGCCCTTTCTTCAGGCGTTTTAATCCAAAGCCCCGCTTCATCAAAACACCGTAACCACAGTCGTTCTACACCCTGATAAGCCCCATTCCAAGACCCTATACCAATTTTCAGTTCAGGAATCCACAGCTTGTTATCCGGTAGCGTCAAAGGCTGATAAGACCCCGCCTGAAGATGAAAGGCCCTCAGTCGATTGGAATACCGATCAAAAGCAATATAGTAGGGAACCCGCAAAATTTTCTCATACACTTCCCACTTCGTCGGCGGTTTGCCAGCTCGCCGTTGAGTCTCGCCAAGATCTTCTTTTTCAGTGCCAGGAGACAACAGCTCAACCGCCACAAAAGGACTAATCCCCTCCTGCCAGATAACGTAGCTCAGCCGCAAATCATGACCATCATACAAACGAGAGACGCCGACTGATAAAAACCAATCAGGACGCTTATACCAACCCTGATGATGAACATCGTAGTAGAGGTTCATATCAGTTCCGGTGAAGTAATTGCCTTCCGGATAATCCGCTAGCTGCAGGGTGGCGCTCAGTAGTCCGGGCTGCAAGGCATGAAATTCGTCAGGCAAGCCGGGTTCCTCAGGGTCTTCACTGGGTAAGTCGTACATAGTAGGCAACGTCAGCCGTGGAGACAACGGCGGATCCCTTTGCTCAACATAGGTTGGTTTTCTAGCTGTCATCGTTACTGCCTATTACTGCCGCCTATCGCTGTCGCCTGCTGTGGCGAATATTCCTATTATGCCGTCAACCCTTACAGAGATGACAAATCTACATTTCCACCGCAGATGAGTACGCCAACTTTTTCTCCTATTGCAGGTTGATAGCGCCCCGAAATCAGCGCTGCAATGGGCACCACGCCTGCGGGCTCTGCCGCAATTCGCAGCTCATCCCACAGCAGTCGTTGCGCTTCAACAATCGCATCTTCTGCCACCAGCACCGTCTGAGCAACATACTGCTGAGCAACCGGCAGCATCATCGCACCTACCCGGCGCGACCCTAAGGCATCTGCGGCGATTCCACCGACTTCCACATCAATTTGCTTACCCGCTACAAGAGAGTCATGCAGCGTAGGCGCACGTTCAGGTTCTACACTTACCACCTTGCACTGATTTTGGTACCAGGCCGCAATCCCGCCAATCAGTCCACCGCCGCCAACAGAAACCAACACGGTATCTAGCTCAGGTGATTGCTGAGCTAGCTCAAAGCCAACCGTGCCCTGCCCTGCAATCACCTCTGCTTGATCAAAAGCGTGGACGACTAGACTGCCTGACTCTGCCGCGCGAATTTCACTTTCACCCAGCGCTTCAATGTAATCACGCCCGATGACAACAACTTTTGCACCGTAGTCTCTCAACCGCTGCACTTTGGTTTTAGAAGAGATAGTCGGCACAAAAATCTCAGCCGGATAGCCTAGCCGACGGGCAGCGTAGGCGACCGCTGCGCCGTGATTTCCCCCCGAGGCCGCAATCACACCCGCATCAGGAACTGTGTTTTGCAAAATTCTGTTGAAAGCCCCTCGCGATTTGAAGGAGCCTGCATGCTGCATTAGCTCCAGCTTGAGCGTTATGTGGGCATCTACGCCAAAAGCGCCCTCTGTCAGCGTAATAACAGGCGTCTTTCTCACATAGCCGGAGATGCAGGTATGTGCTTGAGCAATCAGTGGCTTAAAGTCTTCTGGATTCATGGGTTTGTTTTAAGGGTAAAAGACTCAATATAAAAGACCTCCGGCCCATAGAGTCGGAGGTCTTTCGATCAAAAACATGACGCTGCAAACATTAGCCGATGCTATGTCAAACGAGTGCTGTTATCAGTCATCATGGTGAGCGTTTTGGCATACTCCTGTAGCTCAACGGGCTCAGGTTTGATGTTCCAAATCTGGTCGCAATATTCTTGAATAGAGCGGTCAGAAGAGAACTTGCCCATCCGGGCCGCGTTCAAGATAGACATGCGTACCCAGGCATCCTGGTCTTTGTAGGCGGCGCTGACTTTCTCTTGGCAATCAATATAAGCCTGATAGTCTGCTAGCACCATAAAGCGGTCTTGGTTCAGCAAGTTATCAATCAGTGGCTTAAACATTTCAGTATCGCCGCTAGAGAACACACCCGAACCAATCAGATCAATCACTGTTTTGAGTTCTTCATTCTCTTCGTAGTACTTGCGTGGCTCGTAACCCTTAGCCTTTAGCTCAGCAACTTCATGGGCCTGCAAGCCGAAGAGGAAGAAGTTGTCGTCACCGACTTCTTCACGAATCTCGACGTTGGCACCGTCGAGCGTGCCGATAGTGAGGGCGCCGTTCATCGCAAACTTCATGTTGCCGGTGCCCGAGGCTTCAAAGCCTGCAGTCGAAATCTGTTCTGAAAGGTCAGAAGCCGGATAAATCGGCTGCGCGTTGGTGACGTTGTAGTTCGGGTAGAACACTACCTTGAGCTGGTCGCGCATCGCAGGATCACGGTTTACAACGCGGCCTACAGAGGTAATCAGCTTAATAATTAACTTGGCCATGAAGTAGCCCGGTGCCGCCTTACCCGCAAAGATAAAGGTGCGAGGCGTAATATTCAAAGAAGGGTCCTTCTTTAGCCGGTTGTACAGCGAAATGATGTGCAACGCATTTAGCTGCTGACGCTTGTACTCGTGAATCCGCTTGATTTGCACATCAAACATAGAAGTCGGGCTGACTTTTACGCCAGTGGCTCTCTCAATGCGCACAGCCAGGGTCTCTTTGTTGGCTTGCTTAATCTGCCGCCATTCGGTGCGGAAGCCAGGATCTTCAGCAAAGGCTTCGAGCTTTTTCAGCTGATACAGCTCAGTGGGCCACTCGCTGCCGATGCGCTGATTGATCAGGCGGGTGAGCTTAGGATTGCTCAATACCATCCAGCGACGAGGGGTTACGCCGTTGGTCTCGTTAATAAACTTCTCAGGGAAGAGCTGATAGAAGTCGTTGAGAACAGTTTGCTTGAGTAGCTCGGTGTGCAGCGCAGCTACGCCGTTAATAGCGTGGCTACCGACACAGGCGAGGTTTGCCATGCGTACGTAGCGACCACCACTTTCGTCAATCAGCGACATGCGCTCTAGGCGCTCATTGTCTTGACCAAACTTGAGGCGGACATCTTCGAGGAAGTTGCGGTTGATTTCAAAGATGATTTCTAGATGGCGAGGCAGCAAGTCACCAAATAGACCGATGGGCCAGCGTTCTAGAGCTTCTGGGAGCAGCGTGTGATTGGTGTAGGCCAGGGAGGCTTGAGTGATTTCCCAGGCCTTGTCCCATGCAAATTCGTGTACGTCGATCAACAGACGCATGAGTTCGGCTACAGCGATCGCAGGGTGCGTATCGTTCAGCTGTAGGGTGTACTTCTCAGGAAATTTCTCTAATGGAATCCCGTCGCGCTGCATGATCCGAATCATATCTTGCAAAGAACAAGAGACGAAGAAGTACTGCTGCTCAAGCCGGAGCTGCTTACCTTCTAGGTGCTCGTCGTTGGGGTAGAGAACTTTGGAGATGTTCTCAGAGACGATCTTGGAATTTACTGCGCCGGAGTAGTCGCCTTGGTTGAAGGCTTCAAAGTCGAAGGCATCGGGAGATTCTGCTTTCCACAGGCGCAGGGTGTTGGCGGTGTTGACCTGGTAGCCGAGGATAGCCGTGTCGTAGGGGACGCCTTTGACCACGCGATCGCACAGCCACTCCACTCGGTAGCTACCTTTCACATCGGTATATGCCTTAGTAAAGCCACCCAGCTTCACCTCTTGAGACCACTCAGGACGCGCAATCTCCCAAGGGTTACCGTTCGCTAGCCACTTATCGGTTCGCTCAACCTGCCAGCCATCTTGCAGCTCCTGCTTAAAGATGCCGAACTCATAGCGAATGCCGTAGCCCAAAGACGGAATCTCCAGCGTCGCCATTGAATCGAGATAGCACGCTGCCAAGCGACCTAAGCCACCGTTGCCGAGTCCAGGCTCTTGCTCTTGAGCCATAATTTCCGGCAGGCTCAGGCCCAAGTCGGCCATCGCTTCGTTTACCGCGTCGTATAGACCTAGGTTGATCAGGTTATTGCCGAGGTAGGGCCCCATCAAAAACTCAGCCGAGAGGTATACCGCCGTACGTGAGTGGTTTGCCCGGTAAGTACTCGCAGAGCTGAGCCAGTGGTGCAGCATGCGATCGCGCACCGTATAGGCCAGCGCCATGTAGTAATCCTGCAAGGAAGCAATCTCTGGAGATTTCCCCTGCACATAAAACAAATTGTCCAAAAACGCTCGCTTCAAGGTTTCTGGGGTGAGCCCTGTGCGGTCGTCTTCAACACGCACGGTTGGATGGACAGGAGGGTTGTTCATTTCTTTGGCTTGCATAAGTTACAGGAGAAATAAAAATCGATGAGAAGTCAGCGATGGGTCAGTTGAGAACGGAAATAGGGTTGAGTTTTGGTGAGCAAAAATACGAAATTGGTTCAGCCATCGCAGGCGCGCTCAGTGCCCTTGGTCAACACCTTTATTTGGGGTAATCAGTTTTCTATTCATTCAAGGGTAAGGCTTGAATCAAGGTTTATTGGTCAAGCTATATAAAGTCATAAGATAATGGTGCAAACGGTAAGCTTAGATACGAAAAGTTAGCCGCTGGCAAGGCAATTCATGCGGAAGGATAGGCCGCTGGAGCGCAATATTTTATACAGTGCTTCTCAGAAAATCGCGCATAAAAAAACAGCTCACCGGCAGTTAGCTCTTAGCATTAACAAACGCTAGGACCCATATCTGACAACGCTAAGTGCATAGCAAAC
>JBCBDN010000091.1:0-12684 GCA_038529685.1 Cyanobacteria bacterium J06598_1
TGAGGTAGGTGACGACGCCAATTTGCTTGGCCACGTCTCTAGAGACTTGTTTTTTAAGGCCGGGGGGGAGCTTTGGGACTGGCTCCGTCGCCGGATAGGCCGCAGAGCTTAACGTGCCGGGACCATAGCTAGCTGTCGGTTCTGCTACTCGTTCGGTGGATCTTTCTGTCGTTTGTTCAGGTGTAAGTGGACCAGCGCCAGCGGTAGTAGCCATGCGTCGTTGTTCTCTTTCGCTTAGCTGTTGCTTGACTTCTTTAAGGCGATCGCCCACCAGCCGCTCAATTTCCTCAGTAGCCACCGCGCCCCCCGACGAAACACTAAAGCCAACTTGCCAATCGGGATTACCCAGCTCTACGGTGAGCGGCGCTCTCGACAGGCAGCAGCGAAAGACTTCAGGGGCAACCCCTGCGAGCGCCAGCAGGTGAAAGGTGGCCTGAGACAGGCAGGCTAATACGTTGGGCTTTGCGGCGGCTTCTATCCGGGAAAGATGTTCAATTAAGAGGTAGTAAAGCGCTTCTTGCGGTTGCTCGGTGAGCGCCTGGGCCAGCACGACTTCGGCCAGGTACTGGCTGGCAGTGAGCTTGGTGAGGTCTTTGCTGAGTCCGGGGAAGGATTTAAGGGTTTCGGCCTGGATCAGCTTGTCGATAGATTTGCCGCGTGTAAAGAGGAGATCGTTCACGACGAACAGGCCAGAACGACCGCTGAGGCGGGATTTGTGCTTGCGGGCACCGGGTGCGATCGCTCTCACCAGTCCATGTTCTTTAGTCAGCACGGTAACGAGCCGGTCCGATTCGCCCATCGGCATGGCTTTGAGATTAATGCCGGTCGCTTTGTAGGTGCGTTGTTTCATTCAAAAGAATCTGTGTGGACTGGCGTTTGAGATTTGATGTGTGGACTGGCGTTGCAGACTGGGTGTTTAGATTTGATTGGCTTCGGCGTGCTGCTTAATGATTTCTGGGCCACGGGAAGTGCCGAGCCGGTTGGCACCTGCTTCTAAAAGCGCGAAGGCTTGATCGGGTGTGCGGATGCCGCCAGAGGCTTTGATGCCAATGCGATCACCTGCCACCTGACGCAGCAACTTCACATCTTCTACCGTAGCGCCCCCTTGCCAACCCGTGCTGGTTTTCAAAAAGCTGACGCCCGCATCCAGGCAAATTTCTGCCGCGAGCCGTTTTTCGGCTGAGCTGAGAATAGTCATTTCTAAAATCGCTTTGACGCCTGTGCCCGTCAGCTCTACGATGCTGGCGATTTCCTGATGCAGCTCATTGGTTCGGCCCATTTTTAGCCAGCCGAGATTGATCACCACATCTAGCTCTTCCGCACCATTTTCGGTGGCCTCTTGCGCCTCATACAGCTTGGTCTTAGAAGTGGTGGCGCCGCTAGGAAAGCCAATCACTGTGCAGACTTTGGGCCGTTTGCTGTGCAGAAGCTCTACGGCTAAGGGCACATACATGGGGTATACGCAAACCGTGGCGAAGTGATGGCTATCGGCTTGGTCGCACAGCTGGCGAATGTGCTCTTCGGTGGCAGCAGGGGCAAGCAGCGTATGGTCTATAAAAGGCGCGAGATCGAGATCGCGGGTATTGATGGGGGCGGTGTTCATATCAGTAGCTAGCGGTTCTCTTAACGATTGTCTCGGCAGTTCTTTCGGTGGTTTTCTATCGGTGGTTTTCTAAAGGAAAAACTATCAAGTTTTTATGGCACGTTTACATGAAAATACTGAACCTTGACGTAAGAAAACTTCATAGGCACGTATATGTAAAGAGAGTCACGACTATTGATGTTCTTTTTATAGGATCTACCCTAGAAGATTCAGTAGAATCCATTATTCCTGAGTCTGAGGGAAAGTGCCCCTGATATGGGGCAATCTTGATGTATCTGTAGCTGGAAACGTCTCTGTTTTGTCCGTAGCCTTAAGACAGTAGGCTTGAGACAATTCCTCGATATTTCTTTTCTATCTATAATTTTCTGTTATGGCCGCACCGCTTATTTCAGCTATTATTTGCACCCATAACCGCGAGGAGTATCTGGGGGCCGCGATCGATAGCCTGCTGTCGCAAACGGATTTGCTGTCGCAAGCAGCATTGGAGCGCTACGAAATTATTGTGGTGGACAATGCTTCTACCGATAGCACGGCGGCGATCGCTCGATCATATGCAGAAAATCCCAAGTTTCGCTACGTGCATGAGCCTACCCTTGGCCTGTCGGTCGCTCGCAACCGGGGCGCGCAGGAAGCTCAAGGTGAGATACTGGCCTACTTAGATGATGATGCTGAGGCGAGTGCTGAGTGGCTGTCGACGTTGTTAGGAGTGTTTGAGGCGGAGGAGAAGATTGCGATCGCAGGGGGAAAAGTCACCCTAATTTGGCCACCCGGTGCCGAGCCGCCTCGCTGGCTATCCGACGACTTAGCTAGCGGCCTAGGCGCGTACGATCTAGGCGATGAACTGATTTATATAGAGCAGCCTTCACTCACCCCTCGCGGACTGAACTATGCTGTACGCAAATCGTTCTTAAACGCTGTGGGCGGATTTGATACGCACCTAGGCCGTGTCGGTAAAAACCTACTCTCAAATGAAGAGCAGCAGCTTACCCGGCTGGCGCTAGACCGCGAGCAAAAAGTCGCCTATGTACCGACCGCCCTAGCGGCTCATAACGTGGCTCCGGCTCGCATGAAACCGGGCTGGTTCCTCAGCCGCAGCTGGTGGCAAGGCATCAGCGAAAGCTACCGAGAGCAGTCTTGCGGCAGCACTGGCCTTTGGCAGCTCAGAAGCGGTGGTGAACGGCTGGTAAGAGGACTGTACAAATCGGTAAAGTACATCGGTTCCCCATCCTTACGGTTTGAAAACTTGGCCTATGCCTACGGCCAGCTGGCCTACCTGGGCAGCGTCTCTCGCCATCTGCTCAAGCGTCAGCCGCCCAATTCGGAGGAGAAACCCGAGGTGACCTCGCAACCGCTTCTTTAGAACATGCCTTTGACTGAATCATTTTTTGAATAAACAGTTGATCCGCTTTATCCCCTCGCCTGCCCATCCTTTTTCTTTTTCAAAGCCATGATGACCCCTGCATCCATTCCCGTGACCGTTCTGATTCCTGCCAAAAACGAGGAAGAAAACCTACCGGCTTGCCTAGAGAGCGTTGCCCCGGCAACTGAAGTCTTTGTGGTGGACTCTCACAGCGAAGACCGTTCGGTAGAGATTTGTGAAGAGCTGGGCGCGAAAGTGGTGCAGTTTGACTTCAACGGTCGCTGGCCAAAAAAGAAAAACTGGTCGTTAGAGAATCTCCCTTTTGCCAATGAGTGGGTGTTGATTGTAGATTGTGACGAGCGCATTACGCCTGAGTCTTGGGCGGAAATTGCTGAAAAGATCAAAAACCCAGATCTCGATGGCTACTACATCAACCGCCGAGTGTTTTTCTTAGGAAAATGGATTCGCCACGGCGGTAAATACCCCGACTGGAACCTGCGCCTGTTTCGCCACGCCAAAGGTCGCTACGAAAACCTCAACACTGAAGATATTCAAAACACCGGCGATAACGAAGTGCATGAGCACGTCATGATTCCGCAAGATAAGGTGGGCTACCTAGACGAAGACATGCTGCACGAGGATTTCCGTGACCTGTACCACTGGCTAGCAAGGCATAACCGCTACTCCAACTGGGAAGCGCGTGTGCATTACAACATGCTGAACGGCATGGGCGATGACGGCACAATTGGTGCAAACCTCTTTGGCGATTCTGTTCAGCGCAAGCGCTTTTTAAAGAAGATTTGGGTGCGGTTGCCGTTCAAACCCTTTTTGAGATTTATTCTGTTCTATTTTATTCAGCTGGGCTTTTTGGATGGGCATGCAGGCTATGTATATGGCCGATTGCTCAGTCAGTATGAGTATCAGATTGGTGTGAAGCTGTATGAGCTTAAGTTTGGTGGCCGACTCAATAAGAAAGCCGTAGAACAATCTTTGCCCTCTTCTGTTGAATCAGTAGAAAAGACTTCTGTTGAGAAAGTGTCTGAACCGGTGGCCTAGTGAAGTCAGCTAATGACGATAGCTTGAGCGGTGGAGCAGAGCCCTTTGTTGATCTGCGTACATACCACGAGCCGGGATATTCAGCAGGCGGCTCTCGGTTGGCGATGCTGACTTGGTGGCTGGTGCAGGCTGTTGTTTTTCCGCTGTCTCCACACTTTGCTCATGGTGTGAGACGATCGTTGCTACGACTGTTTGGCGCGACGATTGGTGAGGGCGTAAGAATTCGCCCAACGGCCCGCTTTACCTATCCTTGGAATGTGACGATTGGCGACTACAGCTGGGTCGGAGACGATGCGGTGTTTTATAGTTTGGCACCGATTGAGGTGGGACGTCACTGCGTGATCTCGCAAAAGAACTATCTGTGTACAGGCAGTCACGATATTGCGGACACTCGATTTTCGCTGGTGACGGGTGAAATTGTGATTGAGAATGGGGTGTGGGTAGCGGCAGATTGCTTTGTTGCACCTTCGGTGCGCGTTGGTGCGAATGCGGTGATTGCTGCTCGTAGTACGGTATTGGAATCTATGCCTGCGGGGCAGGTGTGTGCGGGTGCACCCTGTAGGCCGAGGAAGGCTAGGCTAGGGAAGGCTCCCGATAGCCACTCTCAGTAATGCAAATTCACTTATCGTTATCTTGCACTTAGCGGTTTGCAATGCTCTCCATAAATCTCGAAAGGGCGAGCGTTTGCAGCGTGGCAAAACGCAACACACCTGCATCAAGGGTTACTGTGTCATTATCTGTGGCTGGAAGCGCGACCTAACCAGTAGTTATTGAGTGCAGATTGGATCGGTGGAGCGCTGAAAGTGTCTTTCGCTGCTTTGTACTGTAGATAGGTTCCAATCGCGGCACATTGTTGCAAGGTGAATAGAGAAAATCGGTGACGTGCCAAGTCATCGAATGTTCGGTCACCGTAGCGGCGAGGGTTAACTCGTTATGACTACGCGGTTTCAGTTTTGATGTTGCAAAGGCAAGCCGGTTAGACGGTTTTGATGCTTGGCTTCACAATCTAAAGTTACTCCCTGAGCTGACTGAAAATTCGGAACCTTTGAAAAAAGCCCTTCGTCAATCACAATTGAAGAAGCACAAAGTTTAAGGACACTGGTCTTTACTTTATTTCGGGGCTTTAGCGTCTCACCGTCCTGTAAGCATCGCGCACATTACGCCATCGGGGGTCACCATCGATTGTCAGTGAAATCGATTGTCAGTGAATTGGTCATCCGTCAGTTGATCAGTTGATAAATCGCAGGCAATCAACTCAGGTTACTTAGACTTTATGATCTACGAAGAGCGGATAGAGGAAATTGATCTTCAGCGATATTGGCTAGTGCTGAAGCGGCGGTGGCGTCCGGCGGTAGCGGTATTTGTGCTGACACTGCTGGCAGCACTGGCAGCAGCAATCAATCAAAAGCCGCTGTGGATAGCGACCTCTAAGCTTTTGCTGCGCAATAACCAAACCTCTGACCTAACCGGTGTCGCGCAAGAGCTGGGCGACCTAAACTCGTTAAAAGTCACGAGTGACCCGTTGGCGACTCAAGCGGAGATTATTTTTTCGCTGCCAATTTTGGCGGCGACGATTGAGTCGCTAGATTTGCGCAATGCAGAGGGTGAACTGCTGGCTCCGTCGACACTGGCCAGTGAGCTGACGGTTGAGCCACTGTCAGATACTGATCTGATTGCTATCTCTTACCGCTCAGGGGATGCAGATCTGTCGGCAGCGGTTGTTAACCAAATCATGGCCTCTTACGTGGAGGCCAACATTAATGCCCAGCGCTCAGAAGTTATTGCGGCCCGTGAATTTTTAGAAGAAGAGCTGCCTCGGGCTCAGAGAGAAGCTGATAGCTTAAGCGAGGCGCTGAAGCTTTTTAATGAAGGCAACGGCATTATTGCGCTGCCAGAAGAATCGAGTGCAGCAGTCAGTGCGATCGCCTCCATAGACAACCAAATCAATCAAATTCAAGTCAACCTAGTGGAAGCCGCCAGCCGCGCTGAACAGCTCTCTGCCCAGCTGGGTATGACCTCTCAGCAGGCCCGTGGCCTCGCGACCCTCACTGAAACCCCAGCCGTTCAAACCGCGCTGGCCCAGCTGCAAAATACGCGAGCAGAGCTAGCAACTGTGCTTACCCGCTATACCCCACGCCATCCTTCTGTCAGAGCGCTCCAGCGCCAAGAGCGGGCCGCGATTGATGTATTGAGTAGTCGTGTAGCTGAAGTGGTGGGCCCCGGTGCGACGGCTGCGCTGCTGGGAATGAGCGACATTGATCGTGGTTTGGCTGATCAGCTGGTGCAAGCAGAGCTAAACCGGGCGAGTGCCTACAACCAGCTCTCAACGCTGGTGCAAACGCGAGATGCTTATCAGCAGCAGGGAGAGGAGTTTCCGCGCCTGAAGCAAAAACAAACCGAGCTGATTCAGCGGCGTGATACGGCTCAAGCGGCGCTAGAAAATCTGCGGCTGAGACTGCAAGAAGTGGAGCTTGCCGATAAACAAGTGGTGGGCAGTGCCCGCGTGATTGAAAAAGCTATTCCACCCTCTTCTGCCACGGTAGAAGGTAAGTCTAAGTATGTGCTTGCGGGTGCGGTGGTGGGTACCTTTTTGGGCGTTGCCACAGCATTTTTCTTAGACTTGATCGATCGGTCTTTGAAGACGGTGAAAGATGGCGAAAAGATCTTTGGCTACACCACGTTGGGGGTGATTCCGCGTTTTGAGCTAAATAAGCAAGCCATGTTAGAGGCTATGGCCCTAGAGGACGGGATGCCGTCGCCTCGCATTGTGACGCCATCGAGCTCCTATCCGATTTTGTCTGGAGCGTATCAGATGCTGCAGGCTAACTTACGCTTTATGAGCTCGGATAAAAAGATCAAGGCGCTGGTAATCACAAGCTCTGTAGCGGGTGAGGGTAAGTCGGAGGTGTGCGCTAACTTGGCCGCTGCTGTCGCTCAAACGAAACGGCAGGTGTTGCTGGTAGATGCTGACATGCGATCGCCCAATCAGCACCACCTATGGAACCTGATGAATACCGTAGGTCTGAGCCATGTGCTGGTAGGGGAAGGGTCGTTAGAAAAAGCGCTACAGCCTGTGACGACCAACCTCACGGTCCTCACAGCAGGTGTGGTACCGCCTAACCCGATGGCGCTGCTGGATTCTGAACGGATGGCCAGCCTGATTGAGCGCTTTAGAAACCGGTTTGACTACATTGTGTTCGATACGCCTTCACTATCGGGATCGGCGGATGCAGCGGTGCTCGGCAACCTCTCTGACGGGGTGCTAATGGTGATGCGTCCTCGCCACGTACCCTATGATCGAGCGCTAGCTGCGAAGACCTTGCTGGCCCGGTCGGGGGCAAGAGTACTCGGGATGATTGCCAACGGTGTAGACAGTAAGAATGACTTTGGCGAATATTCTTACGATGCTGGTGAGCTAACTGATATGGCCAGCCGGACGGCGCTGATTGCGAAAGAGCGAATTCACAAGGAAAACGTAACCGACGCGCCCGTAGTGGCCTCTGATAGAAAATTTCGTCTTTAAAGGAAGCTAGTATGCTGCTGTCATTATCAGTAAGGCGTCCCCTTTTGTGGCGCGTGTGTGGGACTAAATGTGCGACGGTTTTGCTGTTGACGGGCGTAAGTTTTGGTGGGTTGATGAGCCAGCGGGCGATCGCACAAATCACAGGGCAACCCACACTGCCTTCAACGACTCCAGAAGTCCCATCTGCACCAGCAGTCCCAAATCCTAGCTTGATCACTACGCCGCCGCTCGCTGTCAATAGCTATAGCAACGCGAGCTATATCCTGGGCGCTGGCGATCAGGTCTCGCTTTCGGTGATTGGCTATCCAGAATTTACTGGGACGCTGGCGGTGCTGCCAGATGGCAGTGTGAATTTGCCCCTGGTTGGTCCGATTAGAGCCAGCGGGCTGACGCCTAACCAGCTGAGTGCTGTGCTGACCCAGCAGCTGATGACCTATTTAGTAGATCCGGTGGTGAGTGTGGGCTTGGCCGTGCAAAGGCCCGTGGTGGTAACCGTTTCAGGAGAAGTTCATCGCCCCGGCCCGCTACAGCTGAGCGGTCTTTCTAACAGCAATGGCTCCACGCTAAACGGGGAGAATGTCACCGATCTAAATCTGGATTCGCGCTTGACTTCTCGGCCTGCGATTCCAACCTTGTCTTCAGCGGTGCTGCTGGCCGGTGGGGTGACGCGTGATGCGGATATTCGCCAAGTGACCGTTCGCCGCCCGCTCGCTAATGGTCAGGTAGAACAGCTTTCTTTTAACCTGTGGGAAGCGGTGACCTCGAATGCTGGCTTGAATGATTTGGCCTTAAGAGATGGCGATTCTATTTTTATCCCTACCCTGATAGATGGCGGCATTGACCGGCGGACGGTAGCCAGCTCTAGCCTCGCGCCCAGTACGGTGCGGGTGAAGGTGGTGGGCGAGGTGGTGGACCCCGGTGAAATTGAGGTGCCGCCGGATAGCTCATTGTCGAGTGCGGTGGCGATCGCAGGTGGCCCTACCACCGACGCCCAGCTCAATAGCGTCAGTCTTGTGCGGTTAGATGACAACGGTCAAATCCAGCAGGATGAAATCGACCTTAGTAACCTCATTGACGACTATCAGGTAGAGGAAGGCGATGTGATTGTGGTGGCTAAACGCGGCTATTTGTCGGTAGTGGATGGCATCGGTCGCGTAGTTAATCCTCTTAATATCTTCCGTCTCCTGGGGTTTTAGTCCAATATGTATGCTGACGACTAGTCGGCTGAAAATTTCTGAGTCGCAGCGCATTAGTTACAACAGAAACTGAGCTGAAGGCCATTGCTGCCCCTGCAACCATCGGGTTCAATAGCCAACCCAGCACCGGGTAAAGAATCCCGGCGGCAATTGGGATACCTGCAACGTTGTAAATGAAGGCAAAGAAGAGATTTTGGCGAATGTTGGTAATCGTGGCCTTGCTGAGCTGTACGGCGGTGACAATGCCACGCAGGTCTCCAGAGATCAGGGTGATGTCGCTAGCTGCGATCGCCACATCTGTCCCCGTCCCAATTGCTATCCCCACATCGGCTTTAGCTAACGCAGGCGCATCATTAATCCCATCACCCACCATCGCTACCTGCTTTCCTGTGGACTGCAATTGTTCAATTTTCGCCGCTTTTTGGTCAGGGCGAACTTCCGCGAATATCTGATGGATCCCGGCTGCTTGTGCGATCGCTTCTGCAGTCTGTTGGTTATCGCCCGTCAGCATTACCACTTCCAATCCCATCTTTTGCAGCGCTTCCACCGCCTGAGCAGATGTTTTCTTCAGCGCATCAGAGATGCCTAACAGTCCTTCAGCTTTACCCTCTACAGCAATCCAGGCAGTTGTTTTTGCCGCTGATTCCCAAGCCTGCCGCTGAGATTGCAATGCCGTAGTATCAACGCCCAAGCTCTGCATCCAGTGCTCAGTGCCAATCTGTACTAAGTGGCCATCAACAACGCCTTGAACTCCTCTGCCGACAACCGCGCTAAACTCTTTTGCGCCTGTCATTTTCTGCCGACCAACTCCCTGCGACTCAGCATAGGCCACAATGGCTTCCGCCAGCGGATGCTCTGAATTACGCTCCACGCTTGCGGCCATTTGCAACAGTTTTATTTCATGACTGTTGGCGCTACCTTGCACCGTTAGGTAATCAGTAACAGTAGGCTTACCTTCTGTGAGTGTTCCTGTTTTATCGACAACAACAACCTGTAGATTGTGTGCGCGCTCTAAACTCTCCGCATCTTTTATCAAAATGCCATTTTCAGCACCTTTACCCGTGCCAACCATGATAGATGTGGGTGTCGCTAAGCCCAGCGCGCAAGGGCACGCGATGATGAGAACGCTGACTGTGGTGAGCAAAGCGAAGGTGATGTTGCCTGTGATGGAGAGCCAGAGGATGAAGGTGAGGAGTGCGATCGCCACCACCGTCGGAACAAACCAGCCCGTTACCTGATCGGCCAGCTTTTGAATCGGCGCTTTCGACCCCTGCGCATCCTGCACAAGCTGCACTATCTGCGCTAGCACGGTATCTTTCCCCACCCGCGAAGCCTTCAGCCGAAAGCTCCCAGTCTTATTAATAGTGGCACCAATCACCTCCGCGCCTGTTGCTTTCTTCACAGGTAACGGCTCTCCTGTCACCATCGACTCATCCACGGTAGAGCTGCCTTCTGTCACCTCTCCATCGACTGGAATCCGCTCTCCAGGCCGAACAATAACAACATCACCCACAACAACTTCTTCAATAGGTAAGTCGATTTCAGTTCCCTGCCTGACGACCCGTGCGGTGCTGGCCTGTAAGCCCATAAGCTGGCGAATGGCATCCGAGGTGTGCTCGCGGGCTCTGCTCTCCAAATAGCGACCGAGCAGCAGCAGCGAAATAATCACAACAGCCGCTTCGTAATACACAGCGGGTTCAAGCCCTTGATCAGTCAGTAGCGAAGGAAACAGCGTGACGAAGACAGAGTACAAATAGGCCGTGCCTGTTCCTAACGCAACTAGGGTGTTCATCGTCGCGGTGCGATGAGTTAGCGCCTTCCAAGCACCCATATAGAAAGACTGGCCACACCAGAACAAAACTGGAGTCGCGAGGATGAGTTGTAGCCAAGGGTTGTGTAAAAACATCGGCCAACCTGGAATAGCTATCCCTAGCATCATGGGTAAGGTGCCGAGTACTAACGCAATACCAATGAGGCCGCTGATAATGACTTTGGCTAGTAAGGCTTGTAGCTGAGCTTGGTGTGTTTCTTGTTCTTGGGTGGTTTCTTTGCGAGTGGGCAGCTCTTTTTTAATGCTGGACTGGTAGCCGGCTTGTGCGATCGCTTTTTGAATTGCTGCTATGCTGGCCTTCTTCGTATCGTAATCAATGCTGGCTTGCTCTGTTGCAAAGTTAACCTGAACACTACCGACCCCAGACACTTGACGAATAGCTTTTTCGACGCTTCTAGCACAAGAAGCACAGCTCATACCTTTGAGTTTGAGGGTAGTGACACTCATGTAAGTTGCCTCCTGAATGAACGAATTCCATACGCTGGTTGAGCTAGCCATGTTGAGTATCAAGCTCATGAGCTATGTACATTTTTCCAGGATAGACCCTCTAGTTGGCTGTAGGGTCTAGAGGCGTTGGACAGACCTGATCAAAGGATGAAGCACTCAAATGAATAAATCTGTTTGTATCTGCGAGTTTTCCAGCTCTTACTTAGGAAGTAACAATAATGAAGACCTTCTGCTTAAGATGCTTCTGCTTAAGATGCGTCCAATTTTTGCTGCCGCTGTCGTCGAGCAGTTTGGACTAGCTTCTTTTGATATGCATCGGCATCTTTTCTCCACACTACACGATGCCCCTTTAACTCTGCACAGTGGGATTCTAAGCACTTCTCCCAACCCTTGCGGTTACAGATGATGTTGGGCTCATCTAGTAAACCCCAACTCAGTTCCTGTTGACTAAGCTTTTTAAATTTCATGTAGCCTGGATAATCTGACAGTAATAACTGTTGCTTTTGATGGAGTACAGGAGGATTTTCTCCTGGGTTATAGTCCTGATACCGTACCTGCAAATCTTGAAGACTCACTTTCATACTCGTCTGCAGAGCTGGGTGCGGATCAGTATCAAATGTAGGGAAAAACAAATATGAGATTTTGGGCTTACTCATATGAAATTTTATGACTGTGGCTTCTTGAGGGCGGCCAATCGTACGAGATGCACAGCCTTCGTAAAGCCGCAGTAGTGGATCAAGCTGATCAAGTGCTGACGTATGCACCCAGAGTGAACTCGAATGCTTTTGACCAATAGAGCTATGTCGACATCGCTCTGCGATCGCATCAGTATTTCCCAAACTCATCAGCATTAAGTCAGCGGCCATACAGGCTTGCTGATAACTACCGAAAAGAGACTTAATATCGTTGCGGACAACAGATTCTAAATCTCTAAATTTTGGTCGATGCCCAAACTGACTTAGCGCTAAATACACAAGCAAGTCTTGACGGCGCTTTTCAGCAATATCGTCCCACTCACTGTTATCCGTAGCTTGCAGGATAATTTTAAAGGCGCGTCGAAGATTTCCAAACTCAACTTGGAGTGAAGCGAAGTTTTCTATATTGGCTTCCTCAGCTGTCGGTAATCGACCGCGCTCTGTGTAGAAGGTCATCAACGGCTGAAGTAGTTCTTTATAGTCCTCAAACCGCTTGATGCTGGTACGTACTCTGGGTGTCGTTGCCCGAGACCGGAAGCGTGAGGCTCGAAAGCTTTCGGCTTGAGACTCGTCTCGAAAAACGAAATAGATTCCGAGTGCGACAGGTACAGCATCGACGCCTAGTACTTGGTCAATATAGTTTTTGAGTTCCTGTTGATCGTAATATTTTTGGAAGGTGTTGCGACTGGTGATGATGCCATCGCCATATGCAATGACGCCATTGCTGCGGTCATTAATCAGTACTTGAGCAGCAACAACGAGCACCTTGCGAGCTAGCGCCCAAGCATTTAGAAGTGCTTCGCGACGCTCGGCCATGTTTTCGACGACGTTGATGACGTAGCCGAGATTTACGATGTCAGCTTCTTGATGTTCAATCTCAGTGCGGAAATGAGGATCCCAACCTTCGCTTTTGTAGCCAAGCTTATGAATGTATTCAATGTCTGCACCACGTCCACAGCCATAGTCAAAAAAA
>JBCBDN010000092.1:0-12620 GCA_038529685.1 Cyanobacteria bacterium J06598_1
TAACCCGATTGGGTATATGGAAACCGAAGCAATAAAAAAAATACCGCGGGAAAGCGCAGATCTTCTGCTTCATGCTCAAGGCAAAGCGATTAAAACTAGTGGCAGGAGAATTTTTGCCAGCGCGGGCAACGCCCACTATTTTGCTGGCAGACGGCACTCAAACCCATCCAGATTCTGTAATTTTGGCAACTGGGTTTGTCTTGCCCATACCGCCCTTTTTTCCGTCACGACCTAGCGACACCCGCTGCCATAGGGTAACAGGCACATCATTGAGCTCGGTAAATGCTCAGGCGACAAGTATAGCGAGCATGATTGCGCGCCGCTGTCTGCGCAATCTTTATGTATAGCAAAGTAAGGATGCATTCTTACTTTGCCAGTAGAGTTGCCCGTTGCTACATAATGGTTTCAGCCGATAGTAGTGTCCTAAGCAACTCTACAGATACTATGGAGAAGTAGACATAGCAAAATGCGAATGCATCTGCCTTTTGCTATAAGTAGGTCAACTGAATCATTTACAAAACGCAGCTGATAACAACACATCTTGCCTCAGAGCCCCAGGATTGGGGACGGGGGCCTCTGAATGACTTTTGATATCTTCTAATTAATTAGACTGCGCTACTTACAAGGCTTTCTGATGTCAGTTTTCAAGAGAATTTGTGGTACTCACAGCAGGAGAATGCAGCTTTAAGCGATCGCTTTCCCGATGACTTCTTCACGGTTCGTATTCTTTTATCTCATAAAAAAGACTCCTATCAATACAGCTACGCTGTCGACAGAAGTCTTGGAGAATTGTTTGTTCAAGCGTCCGAATTTATTGTCCGGACGTGGTTGTTTGAAAATACGCTGTGTAAAACTGCTTACAGAGCAGCTGGATCAACAGTTGGAGGAATCAAAACGCCATCGATGACGTGAATGATGCCATTACCTGCTACCACATCGGTTGCGACCACATTCACGCCATTTATAGCTACGCTGCCGCCTTCTGCAACAACATCCAAATCAGTCCCTTCAACGGTAGGGACTGTTCCCGTTTCTACGGCGCTGGCAGGAACTTCGCCACCGACGACGTGATAAGTCAAAATCTGCGTTAGCACGCCTTGGTTTTCTGGCAGAAGGAGTTTGTCGAGAACGCCTTCTGGCAAAGCTGCGAAGGCTTCGTCCGTCGGGGCGAATACGGTGTAAGGGCCTTCAGCGCTGAGTGTGTCTCCCAAGCCTGCGGCCTGGACGGCTGCTACAAGCGTATCGAATGAACCGTTCGCACTTGCGACATCTACAATAGTGCTGCTTTCGGTAGGGGCCGTATCGGCAACGGGCTCTTCAATTGCGGGGTCTGTTGCAACGTCGTCTGTGGGGGTGTTGCAGGCAACGGCAACGGGCAGTATCATCAGCGCGGCTGCCAAGCCTGTTAGCTTGT
The DNA here is from genome assembly GCA_038529685.1 of Cyanobacteria bacterium J06598_1. Lineage (GTDB taxonomy): Bacteria > Cyanobacteriota > Cyanobacteriia > Phormidesmidales > Phormidesmidaceae > Phormidesmis. Next base: position 1,415 of record JBCBDN010000092.1, read on the forward strand.
TCAAGGGCAGAGAAGTGAGTGTAAAACGCATGTAGTTCCTTAAAAGGGAAGGGGCAATCAAACCGATTCTCGCCTGTAATTTTTTTGCAGGAGAGGTTTGTTTGTTATAACAAGTCTAAAGAAAATATTTTGGTGGGTGTCTCTGTCCAAAGATGTAGAAAACGATGAATTAGAGCGCGGTTGGATTACGTTGTTGTAATTATTCTCCTGATAGGGGAGATAGGGGCTCTATAGGCGTGTGGCGATGAAGCAGGGTGTAAAAGCAAGGGATGATAAACAACGTCAGCAGTGTTGCCAATGACAGCCCAGAAAAGACAACCACACCTAGCGGCTGTAAAAACTCTGATCCTTGACCAATGCCAAGCGCTAGCGGAAACATGCCTAACACGGTCGTAATGGTGGTCATCAGAATGGGGCGCAGGCGCTGAGGGGCCGCTTTGAGAATGGCGGTGAGACGATTTTTTTCGTGAGGGTCACGCTCTTGTTCATATATTTGGTTGGCGAGCTCTACCAAAATAATGGCGTTGTTTACCACAATGCCGACTAGCAGCACTGCACCCACAATTACGGTTGCGCCAATTGCCGTTTGGGTAATGAACAAACCGAGGATGCCACCTGCCAAAGCGAGTGGCACGGTCAGCATAATCACCAGCGGATCGATGAGTGAGTTGTACTGCACGGCCATGACGGTGAAGACTAAGAAAGCGGCAAGGCCGCCTAAGAGGCCAAGACCGCCAGTAATAGCGGCGTTGCTTTGGGCGCTGTAGCTGGGTAAGCGAGTGACGCCCTCTATCAAGTCCACGCTCTCCATGATTTGGTCGACTTCTTTTAGGGCCTCTCCTAGGCTGGCTCCATCGCTGAGTCTGCCTTCAATAATGAACACCTGTCGCTGACTGATGCGCTGAATTTCACCGGGGGCCTGACCGTTTTCTACTCGGGCAACGTCGCCTAGGCGCACGAGCGGACCGCTGCCGCTGAGTAGGGGGAGCTGAATGAGCTCTGCTGGGTTTTGGATAAGGGATTCAGGGGTCTGGACGCGGACATCGATGAGGCGATCGCCTCTTTGTAGCTGTGTGGGTACCGCGCCAGAAAGAACGGTTTGCACGGTGCGGCCAATGTCTTCAGCAGAGAGGCCGAGGTCGGCGGCGCGTTCCCAGTCGGGGCGAATTTGAATTTCGGGCTGTGTGGGGTCGGCGTCGGGGGAGTAGCTAGCCAGGGTGGCCTGGGTGTCGAGGGCTTCTAGGACTTGGGCGCCTGCTGTTTCTAAGTCTTTTGCGTTGTTGCCTTGCAAAATGATGTCGATATCGCCCCGGACGGGTGAGTTGTTCAATATCAGGCCGCGCACTCTGCCAGGGGAGACGCGCAGGCGAGTGTTGACTAGGTTGAACTGGTTGAATTCGGCGGTCATGCGATCGCTAAAGGCTGCTACATCTGTTCCGGGGGCAAGGGTCAGCGTGCTAGATCCTCGCAGTGCGTTTTCGCTGGTGTTGCCGCCAAAGAGAAATCCGCCTGAGGTGCTAAAAGCGTATTCAACTTCGGGCTGCGCGATCAGTAGTGTGTCGATGGCGCTCATGACTTGGCGGTTTTCTTCAGCGGTAGTGCCCGGAGGAAATTGAATTCTGACGTTGGCTTGGCCAGTGGCAATGCTGGGGAGAATCTCTTGGGGGATACTGCCCAGCATGAGGTAGCTACTGCCGCCGAATAGGAGAAATGCGATCGCAATTACAGCTATCCGCCGCTGAAGTACCCAGCCCAGCCATCTTCCATACTGTTGAGTCAATCCCTGCAACCGTTGGTCAAACTGACGAATGAGCCAAATTTTTTCGACACCGCTAGACCACTTTATGGCCAATAATCTGGAGGTTAGTGCTGGAACAACCGTGAGTGCCACAATGAGTGAGGCGCCGACTGCAAAGCTAACCGTTAGGACTAGTTCATTGAACAGTAGGGAAATAAAGCCGCCGATTAATAAAAAAGGGAGAACGGCAACTAAGTTTGTGGTGGTTGAAGCGAACAGGGCAGATTCTAGCTCTCGGCTGCTGACTTCGGCCTGACGAACGACGGGTCTGTTGGACTGCGCGGCACCTTTTACGATGTTCTCTAGCATGACGATGGCGTTGTCGACGACGATACCCACGCCTAGAGCGAGTCCGCCTAGACTGAAAACATTGAGAGAGAGGCCGAAGGTCCCCATCAGCAAAATGGCGACGAGGGTGGCGAGGGGAATGGCGACGACGATGATCAGCGTTTGCCTGAGTGAGCCCAGAAATAGAAGAACGGAGAGGCCAGCTAGGGTAGCGCCGATGAGGCCGGAGATGGCGACGTTGCGAATAGAATTTTGGATGAAAACGGATTCGTCTAGGGTGGCGTTAAGGACAAGATCAGCAGGGACGAGGCCGGATGCTTGCAGGTCTGTGAGCCGCTGTTTTACGCCTTCTACGACGGCGATGGTGTTAGCGGCGGGCTGTTTTTGAATGCTGACTTTTACGGCGGGCTCGCCATTGAGGGTGACAAATACGCGCTGTTCTTCGGTGCCATCGATGACGTCAGCAAAGTCTCTTAGATAAATTTGTTGCGGAGCGTCTGAGCTACCGACTTCAAAGATCAGGTTGCGAATTTCGTCTGCGTTTTGATAGCGGCCAGCGACGCGGGTGAGGGGTTCGCTATCAGTGCCTTGAATCCGACCGCCGGAGGTGTCGAGATTGCGCTCTGATAGCGCGTCTAAAACGTCGGTAATGCCTATGCCTAGTGCCTGTAGTCTGGCAGGGTCAATGTTAATGCGAATCTCTTCTTGAACGCCGCCAGAGACATCGATGCTAGCAACGCCAGGAACCGTAATCAGCTCACGGGCAAGCTCTTGATCGGCAAAGACTCTGAGTGCGACGCCTTGCAGTGAGGGTGAGGTGAGGGCTGTTTCGTACACGGGGAGCTGAGACGGATCGAATTTGAATAGTCGGGGTTGATCGACGGTGTCTGGCAGGCTGTTTCTGGCGCGGTTGAGGGTGGCGGTGGCATCGTTTAGGGCCTGGTCGATGTCGCCGCCAGGTTGAAAGTACAGGTCGAGGCTGATGCGGCCTTCTCGGGTTTGGGAGACTACTTGAACGACGCCTTCGGTGGCGGCGAGGGCTTCTTCTAAGGGGCGGGTGACTTCGTCTACCGCGACTTCAGGGGAGACGCCTGGGGCATCAGCTCTGACGCCAATTCGAGGATAGGTAATAGATGGGAGCAAATCGACGGGGATTTGTTGAATGAAGAACAATCCCAAAACAATGACAGCAACGGTGAGAACCAGGGTGGCGATGTGTCGCCGGATTGCAAGGGTACTCACGCTAAACGCAGCAGGCTGTTCTCTTTCTGATGTCGGTTCGGGCGGTAGGTTGAACGCTGAGGAAGCGGTAGGGCGGACCATTGCTTTAGTCTCTGGGTTGTTCGGGGTTCGTTTGGCTGGTTATTCTAGCTGGCTGGCCAGATTATTCAGAGAGAATGCTCAGGCGTACGGGCTGCTCCGAGGTAAGGGGGCGATCGCTTTGCACTACAAAAGAGTCACCGGGCTCTAATCCCGACAGAATTTCAACTCGGTTTTGGCCGCGTTCTCCGAGTCTGACTGAGCGGGCAATCGCCTTGGCCTCTTTCCCGTCTCCTTCGACTACAAAGACGGTATTTTCTTCTGCATCCAAAGCGCTTGTGGGCACAACGACGCGACCTTGCTGCTCGGTAGAGAACTGTACTCGAGCGAGCAGTCCGCTACCGATTTGTCCGCCTGTGCTAGAAGCGTTGTTAGAAATGGTTACCTGCACCGGAATGAGCCGTGAGGTGGCATCGGCCATTGGGGCAATTCGCTCTACTTGGCCAGAGAGAGCGCCTTCTCCAGGGAAGGCATCGAGCTGCACTCGGGCGAGCTGACCCACTCTGATTTGAGCAATATTTAGTTCGGAGACTTGCACGGTGACTTCTAAGGTGCTGAGGTCACCGAGTTCTAGGATGGTTGCGCCTGATTGAACGAAGTCACCAATGTCTACGGCTCTAGAGAGGACAACGCCGGTGAGGGGCGATCGCAAATCGGCGTAGGAAAGCTGTTTTTGGCTTTGAGATACAACAGCTTGCTGGGCGTTTATTTGGTTGGCCGATGAGGTGACGGCTTGCCGCTGAGCAGCGAGCTGGGCTTGGGCGGAGCGAAGTGCCTGCTGGGCGTTGGTGGTGGCAAGTTCAGCGGCTTCGGCCTGTTGTTGGGAAAGGGCGCCTTGGTCAGCGAGCGATCGCAGTCTTTGCGCATCTAGTTTGGCTTGATCAAAAGTAGCCTGGGCCTGCACAACTGAAGCTTCGGCCTCACGAATAGAGACTTCGGCTTGAGCGGTTTCGGCGCGTCTGGCCGATAGCTCGGCTTGGGCCTGGTTAAGGCTAGTGGTTTGCAGGTCTCCATCGAGTTGTGCAAGCACTGCGCCCTGTTGCACAGTGTCTCCAACATCGACTGATAGATTAGTGATTTCGCCAGAGACTTGCGCGCGTAGGGCTACCTGCTGGGCTGGGCGGGTTGTACCTGTGTAAGTCAATGCGCCTTCTAATGTACCGGTTTGGGCGATCGCAGTTTGTACTGCAATAGGACTGTTCTCTCCGCCGCGCTGTCCGCCGCCGCGCCCGCCACCAAGTCCACCGCCGCGTTCTTCTCTCCCTGGCTCTCCTCTCCCTGGCTCTTCTCTCCCTGGCTGGGCTTCGCTAGCGGGCAGTAGGCTACAGGCTGAAACCATAAGTAGCGGCAGCAGCCAAATAGGCGCCCAACGATATCTCGATTGTGGGAAGTGCTGTCGAAAAAAGCCATTGTTTACGCTGTTCTTGACTCGATGATGCACCAATGAATTGCGGCCCTTAAAGTGTTCAACTTTAGACAAAGCACAAGTCTTTTGTTTTATGGATTGCGTATAAACAGAGTTTTATGCATTTACATTACTACATCAGTTTGCGCTTTTAATCTTGCAAAGGTCATAGGAACACAATGACTTTTGGCACTTGTTTTTTCAGCTCAATCCGTTTTCTACTGCATACACGGCGGCTTGAGTGCGATCGCGTAGCTCTAGCCGCATCAAAATATTAGACACATGATTTTTAACCGTGCCTTCGCTTAGGTTAAAAGCTTTGGCGATCTCTTTGTTGGTTCTCCCTCGTCAGGCCTTTATTATAGTTATATCCAGGAAGGGAGCCACCACCGTAGCTGTAGTTGGTCGGGTGTTAAAGGTAACCCTAGGCTGAGTGGAAGCCAAAAGAGAAAGGCTAGAGCGATCGCACTTAGCATTATCCAACTGAGTCGCCGGGTTAATATAGGCGATCGCGTCTCCATCCATCCACTCAGCAACCAAGCCAACACCATAAAGCTGAACACCGCTGCTGGCATATACAGGTAGTTGTAGGTGCAGCGTCTCACAATCATCCACGGTAGCCAGTTCGCTAGGTATCCTATCAACAGATATCTCGTTACCTGATCGCTTATGTGCAGGCGGTCGGTACATAGAACTTTCCGAGAGATCGTTTTTCTGAGAGTGTCTATCGTAAGGAGAATAAGAGCCGCATCTGAAAGCAGCCATAGTACGGGGTTGCCTAAATTGTTGATGGTATAGGTCCAACTACCAATTTCCTCGTACCCATACGATATCGGCTTGATGAGTAGCGGCCAAGTAAACCATCTGGAGCAGGCTACCTGTACTTCACTCAGCTCTTGATGAAAGGTAAATATCGTGTGGTGTGTTGCCCAAAAAGAGTCTCCAATAAGCTGTAGATGAGGCCACCAGATGAGGCTATAGGTAATCAAGGGTAAGACACCCAGATAAATAGCTGCTTGAAAAAGAAAAGAGAGGCGCCGCTGTCGGTTTTGGGTCTGCTGTATGGCTTCCCATATGACTAAGGCCAGTATATAGCCGAGTCCGTTCCATTTTGTGGCGATCGCAGCCCCTAGCGCCACCCCGCTGAGCGCCCGATAAAATCTAGCGCGCACAGCCCCTGAGGATTCTCTCGCACTTAACCACATCCAGTGACCCGCCAAGCCAAAAAACACAACGTAGATGTTCAACAGCGCATGGCGTGACTCTGTTACGAACAGTCCATCTATTGCGATAAAAGCACCTGCCAAGCAGCCGAATAGCCACCTTTTTGGTGTGGGACCCACCAGTACTTGAGAAAGCTTGACGACAACCAGTGGAATCAACGACCCCACAAATGCATTCATCCATCGGTAGCTTATGGTTACCAAGCCCAACTTATCGGTTACGGCCTGCGCTCCAACGTTCACCCAAGGACTGTGTCTATACAGCCAAATTCCTGCTGCGATAAAATACTTGCCCAAAGGTGGATGCGCATCAAACGCGGGATCTTTTTCCAAATAAGCTTTAGCAAACTTAGCGAAATACACCTCATCAAATACTAAGCTTTCAAACCGACCCAGCTGCCAAAACCGCAGACCAAAGCTCAGCATTACGAGTGCTGCCAGCGTAAAATAAGGGGCCTGATTGGATAGCTTGCGATAGAAAATCTGTTTTTCCTCTAGCCTGAGAAACCTCCAGCTTGAAAAAACAGTGTACTGGTAAAACTCTAAACAAAAAAAGTGCTTGGGAAATAAATCCCAAGCACTTAAATCAGCTCTATCTCAGCCAAAGCTTTATGGTCAAACGTTGGCAACCTCAAGCATTCACTGGTGTCATCTGATACCAGTTTAATCAATCAATACTTAGATAGTCCTCGTAGTGATTACGGGTTTGTTGACTAGTCAGGGGTCTCACTCGCCAATGCAGCCTGAGTCTTCTGCACATCGAGTTTGAGCATAATGACACTTAGCGGTGGCAGTGTGAGGTCTAGCGAGTAGGTGCGACCGTGGAAAGCCCAGTCGTCTGACCATTTACCGCCTAGATTACCAATGTTGGCACCGCCGAACTCGCGAGCGTCACTGTTAAAGATTTCGCGATAGTAGCCTTTTTGCGGCGTCCCTACGCGATAGTGGCTGTGAGGTTGTGGGGTGAAGTTGCAAACTGTGAGAATAAATTCATCGCTGTTTTTGTCGTAGCGGATAAACGACACAACGCTGTGGCGATTATCGCTACAGTCCACCCACTCGAAACCATCTTGCGAAAAGTCTTGAGTATGGAGGGCCGGTTCTCTGCGGTAGAGGGTATTCAACCGCTCAATACAGTGTTTGAGGTTCTTGTGGTTTTCAAACTGGAGCAAATGCCATTCTAGGTCTCCCCACACATTCCACTCGCTCCACTGGCCGAACTCCATGCCCATGAACATGGTCTTTTTGCCAGGGTGCGCGTACATGTAGGTGTATAGCGCTCTAAGGTTGGCCATTTTTTGCCAATCGTCACCCGGCATTTTGCCAATCATGTGGCTTTTGCCGTGCACCACTTCGTCGTGGGAGAGCGCCAGCATAAAGTTCTCGCTGAAGGCATACCAAATACTGAAGGTAACGTTGTTTTGGTGGAACTGACGGAACCAAGGGTCCATCTCAAAATAGTCGAGGGTGTCGTTCATCCACCCCATGTTCCACTTGAGGTTAAAGCCCAAGCCACCCACATAGGTGGGCCAAGATACCATTGGCCAAGAGGTAGATTCCTCTGCAATAGACAGCGCACCTGGATAGTAACTAAAGAGAACGTGGTTTACTTGCTTTAGGCATTCAGCGGCTTCAATGTTCTCTCTGCCGCCGTATTCGTTGGCAACCCACTCACCAGGTTTGCGGTTGTAGTCCAAATACAGCATGGAGGCGACGGCATCTACCCGAATACCGTCGATGTGGTACTTGTCAAACCAGAACAGCGCATTGGCAATTAAGAAGTTACGAACTTCGTTGCGTCCGTAGTTAAAAACGAGGGTGCCCCATTCTTTGTGCTCGCCTTTGCGAGGGTCGGCATGCTCATAGAGGTGTGTGCCATCAAAAAAGGCAAGACCGTGGGCATCTTTAGGGAAGTGGCCAGGTACCCAGTCCACAAGGACACCAATGCCGTGTTCGTGGCATTGGTCAACAAAGTACATGAAGTCTTCGGGGGTGCCGTAGCGAGAGGTTGGCGAAAAATAGCCGGTGACCTGGTAGCCCCAAGACCCATCGAAGGGGTGCTCTGCAACGGGCAGTACTTCAATGTGGGTGAAGCCCATTTCTTGGACATAGGGAATGAGCTTGGCGGCGAGCTCTCGGTAGGTGAGGAAGCGGGCGCCCGGCTTGAGGTCGGCAACGGTGACGACCGGGGCGTCTGTGCCGTCGGCATTTTTGGCGGGCTGTGCGGAGGATTCATGTAGCCAGGAGCCCAGGTGCACTTCGTACACGGAGATGGGCTGCGTCATCTGGTCGGTTTGACGGCGGTGCTCCATCCAGCTGTCGTCTTGCCATTGATACTGATCTAGGTCAGCCACGATGGAGGCCGTGTCGGGGCGCACTTCACGGTAAAAGCCGTAGGGATCTGCTTTTTCGTAGATGTGTCCGTCTTGGTTTTTGACTTCGTATTTGTATTTGTCGCCTACTTTGAGCTGTGGAATGAACAAATCCCAAATGCCGCTGTTGCCTTTGCGCATTTGGTGCTGACGACCGTCCCAGCTATTGAAGTTGCCGATAACTGAGATGTTGCGGGCGTTGGGTGCCCAAATCGCAAAGTACACACCAGCAACGCCTTTGATGGTGACGGGGTGCGCGCCCATTTTTTCGTAGATGCGGTGATGGTTACCTTCGGCAAAGAGGTGCTCGTCAAAGCCGGTGATAACGGGAGATTTGAAGGCGTAGGGGTCGTAAATAACGTGCTCTTCGGGGCCTGCTTTGTAGCGGATTTGGTAGTTGGTGAGTTCTGCTTCGGTCAGCAGGGCTTCAAAAAATTGGGGGTGTTGTTCGTTTTCCATTGCGTATTCTTTACGCTCTTCGGGGAAAACAACCCAGGCGCTGTCTGCGTTCGGCAGGTAGGTTCTCACTGCCCAAGCTTTTTTGCCGTCTTGCTCTACTGCATGTGGACCCAAGACCTCGAAGGGGTTCTGATGTTGGTTCCGAACAATCCGCTCGACTTGTTCAAGAGCAATCGTTGACGACATATAAATGACCTAAATTCGTAAGTAAGTTTTGTCGGGTATTTGCAGTTTTACTTCAGTGTTTGAACACTTAAGTGTTTAGGGTTTTCCTACCGCTATCACCTTTTTTTGATATAGCTGTAAGCTTAACAAAGCTTAGTAGGTTTAAGCGACTTTTCCTCAAAAGCCGACGTTTTTGGACGTTACCTATGAGGCATGAACTCTAGTTATAGAAATGGCACGATAGGTTTGAGGGCGCGCCTAACCTGCAAGAGGAAGATCAAGTAGCGGAGATCTTCACTGACGAGCGGTGTACCTGCCGCTGTGCTGACTTCAGCCTGTAGCTGAGCATATTCGGCAGCGCTGAGGGGTTCTCCTGTGAGCGGAGACCTGGCCTCTGTAATAATCTCTGTGCGCAAAATTTCTTCTGGAATCTCGTCCATTGGAATGAGTGCTGCCGGGCTACTTTCTTGATCGCTGATTTGATCGCTGACTTGAGCGTTTGTCTGGATGATGTCTGTTTGGATCAATAAGTCATTGTGGGGTTTATAAACGGCTGTGTCATTTTTTAAGGGATGTGTTGCGATCGCAGGTAACCCCACAAACACCATGTTGCTAGAGACAGCAATACTGGCGATCGCGGTAAGGCGTCGAATAGGAATAAGTGACTGAGCAGGCACTAGGATTCGCCCAAGACAACTTTCATAGTGTCCCATAACCTAGTAAGACTCTTTTGTAAGTAGTCTAAATTTATGTTGATAGGTGCCGATAGTGATTGCTCTATTATTTATTAGCATCACGGTCTATAGGGCACATTGACAATTCAGTGTATATCTGGCAACTTTTTGTTCAAATCTGTCGGTATTACCCACGTTAACTAAAAAGAGCGAAGCTATGAAATTCAACAAAGGGGCATTCCCTAATAAGGTGACTCAGGGCCTTATGGCCGCTGCGGCGCTGACGGGTGTCGTGGGGATCGCCCATCAGGCGGCGCTAGCACAGGCCCTGCTACAGCAAGAGGGCACTTTGGCGCCGATGGAAGATGCGTACCCTTTTGACGGCGACGCTGGCCAAACGATGACCATTGAGCTGCAAAGCGAAGCTTTCGATACGATATTACTGCTCAAAGGCCCCGATGGTGAAATCATTACGTCTAATGATGACTACGGCGGTACGCTCAACTCTACGATTGTATACGAACTGCCTGAGGCAGGCACCTACAGCGCAGTGGCCAGCTCATTTTCTGGGCAGGGTGGCAGCTATCAAATCGAAGTGCGTCCGGCTAGCGAGTACGAAAAAGTTTTTAGTCGTGCTTATGACCTCTCCGTTTCAGAAGACTATGCTGACTCGATTGAGGCATACACAGCTGCGATTGAAATTGACGATACCGACCCAGGTGCTTACCTAGGTCGAGCTGAATCACGAATCAACCAGGCTTACACAAGTGCGAGCAGTGATGTGAGTGGCCCTGACGATCTGCCTCAAGAAACGATCGATGCGGTCGTTGCTGACTATCTTCAGGCTGCTGACTTGCTCGACCAGCAGGGACAAAGCGGCCCTGCTGATTCTTTGCGGGAGCAGGCCGGCTACTTTATGGACGGAGAGGGCGCGGGTACAACACCAGATGCGCCAGGTCCTGAGGTGATGCCTGTAGAGCCCGATGGTGGTATTGGCGATGGTGCGACACCCATTCCCGAGACAGCTCCTGAATCACCCGAGACAGCTCCTGAATCAATAGAGGAGCTAGTTGAAGAGGATGCATTGACTGAAGATGAAACGCCAGCTGAATAGATGAGCAATATTGATTGTTAACTTAAAGCCCCCAGACTGAGTCAGTCTGGGGGCTTTAAGCTGGCTGTATGTTGCCTGTGTAGTGGAAATGCTGAGTGCTTACGCTTAGCGCCTTTTGCGCCGAGTGCAGCAACGCCTAGCCGAGAAGCAAAGAAGGCTTAGGAACCTCTGTACTCGGTGGTCAAAATACTGCGCTGCTAGGGTCTTTAAAGAGGCGCGCGAAAAAAGTGTGAAAAAGATGATTTCACAGTACTCTCCATAAACTACGCCACACATTATAAAGAGAGGTTTGTTGGACTTATTCTTCAAGATATAGCAAAGCGCGGATGCATGACGCCAAGGCGAGGCAAGGCCCTAACGTAGTGATGCCCCTTGGGCTATACGCACT
>JBCBDN010000093.1:0-12611 GCA_038529685.1 Cyanobacteria bacterium J06598_1
GCTAGACATACTGAACGTAACGTCAGTATTACCGGCAGTAAATGAGTTTTAGTGTACTTTCTTGGGGTGCTCTTGGCTATGTTTTAAGTGCGCTGCTGTCAGTGAGCTGTTTTAAGTTTAGAGAGTTCAGTCATGGCTGCTTACGAGAAAGTTCCAACCGATTTGTGCTACGCGCTCCAGCAGGGTCAGCTTTGCTGTGTCGCAGGATTATCGCCTTACAGGCAACACGCTATGTGTTCAGAGGCGTGCAGTGAAATGGAGAAAAGAGGATACCGAAGTATTGTGCTACAGCTCTCACCGCTCTCTAAACGCTTGTCGGTCGGCGTAGAGTGGGACAAGTACGTGATCAAGCACTTATGGCACAGCTTTCATCCGACCAACGGAGTGCGGCTCGCTCAGTGGCTCAAAGCAACAGAGGCGCTCTCTCCTCAAGAACGCCTGATGGCTTTCACTAATGACCTTTTCTTGAGTGATTTGTGCGAGTCACCTATGGCGATTTTTATCGACGATATGGATGCGATCGCTAATATCCCATTCGCGGTCAGTGACCTGTTTGCTTGGATAGAGCACTGCTATGAGCTGAGAGATACTTACTTGAGCTATCATCACTTAATCTTTGCGGTTTTTAGTGGCTATAAGCGTCCCAGTCTGGACGCTGCTACTGGCTTTCCTCGCTTGGGTCTTCAGGACGTGAAGTGCTTCTACCCTAGCTGCTTCTACCCTAGCTACAGACCCCATCTGTGTCGGCTGGCTTTGAGCACTGTTATGCCATCAATTCAGACGGTCTCTATTGCTTGAGTCCGTCGCTCAAGTCAGGTTTATTGCTCGCGATTTCGTGGTTTGTAACGAGAAAGATTTTCTGCAGGGTTGTCGATGTTGACTATCCGCTAAGCTAGGGCGGTAGGGAGCGTGCAATGCGGAGAAGCTTCAGGTTTGACTACCATTCATCCCAATCAAATCGGTCTTGATCCAGTCAGTGCTACTGATGATGTGGCCAGCTCGGTCGATGTTTCTAGCTCACCTGCAGCGACAATTTTAGTCATTGATGATAACCCAGATAATTTGCGGCTGTTGATGACTGTTTTAGCGGCTCAAAACTACCGAGTCAGACCTGTTACTCAAGGCGCACTTGCCCTGACGGCTGCTCAGCTAGATCCGCCAGATTTGATTTTGCTCGATATTAGAATGCCGGAGATGGATGGATATGAGGTTTGCCGTCAAATGAAGGCAGACCCGCGAACCTGTGACATTCCGATTGTGTTTTTGACTGTGTTAGATGACGTTGTCGATATTGTTAAGGGCTTTGAGCTAGGCGGGGTGGACTACATTACCAAGCCAGTGAGGACGGGGGAGCTACTGATTCGGATTGAAAATCAGGTTCAGCTGCAATCGCTTCAACGGCAGCTGGCTACACAAAATCAACAGCTCCAGCAGGCGCTGACCCAACAGAGATCTACTGCGGCGGCGCTAAAAGAATCGGAAGCTAAGTTTTCGACGGCCTTTCAGAGCAGTCCGCTGCCCATTGTGATTACGGCTGTTCCTAACGGTGAGGTGCTAGAGGCGAATCAAGCTTACTTAGCGCAGTCAGGTTTTACGTTAGAAGAGCTGATGGGCCAGGACTTGCGATCGCTCAACATTTGGGTTGATCTTGAAGATCGCGCTCAGCTTTTCGATCGACTTCGCGATCAAAAATCGGTATACGGCTTTGAAACTCGCCAGCGAACGAAGGCGGGCAAGATTTTGGATGTTGTGATGTTTATTGACATCATTGAGCTACAGGGACGGCCCTACCTACTGACGACAGGTGAAGATATTACTGAACGCAAGCTAGCTGAGCAGAAGTTAGAGACTCGCACAGAAGAGCTTTCTCAGGCATTAGACCGGCTAAAAACGACTCAGAGTGACCTTATTCGTTCGGCTAAAATGGCGGCGCTGGGGAATTTGGTGGCGGGCGTGGCTCATGAAATTAATACGCCTGTCGGCACCGCGATTATGACGGCGTCTACACTGGCGAATGCTAGCCGTGAGATTGCAGCCGACTTGGCACGGGGCGATTTGAGAAAATCTGCGTTTGAAAGCTACTTGGAGGTGGCCACTGAGTGCAGCCATTTGGTTTTGAGCAATCTTCAGCGAGCCGGTGAGCTGATTCAAAGCTTTAAGCAGGTTGCGGTGGATCAAAGCAGCTTGCAGAAGCGAACGTTTGTGCTGAAGCCGTATTTGCAAGAGGTGATTACGAACCTGACGCCCAAGCTTAAGAGCAGTGACCATCAAATTGTGCTGCTAGGAGATACCGAGATTACGCTACTGAGCTATCCCGGTGCGATCGCTCAGGTGGTCACTAATCTCATTATCAACTCGCTCACCCATGCTTATCCAGATGGGCGAGCTGGCACGCTACAGCTAGCGATTGAGCAGCAAGACTCGCAGGTGATTTTGCGCTACAGCGATGATGGCTGCGGAATTCCTGCTGAGGCTCAAGGGCACATTTTTGAACCGTTTTTTACGACTGCGCGCGATCGCGGCGGCAGTGGACTAGGTCTCCATCTGGTGTACAACCTGATCACCCAAAAGCTAGAAGGGACCATTGTGGTGAGCAGTCAGCCAGCTCAATACGGTTTTGACTCGCAGGCGTTACCCACGGGCACTACTTTCACGGTTACGCTTCCTCAGCAGCTCTAGGAAACGGCGCTCTAGGAAACGGCGCTCTAGGAAACGGCGCTCTAGGAGACGGCCAGCTGAGTAGGCGATATCTATCCCAACCGGATAACAGACCCTACCCGATCGGGTAAGGGCCGATTTATCCAATCGGTATTTCCGGTTGCTCTGATTGCAGGATGCGAACACTTCGTGTGTTCAGCGATGCTGATGATCATAACGAGCATGACCGGCTGCTCGTCATTACTGTAAACGAACTGTGGTTATGGCTTAGCCAATGCCCATAAAGAACTCTATCGTGACGACTTACACCGCCTACAAGGTCGGGGGAAGCTTGCCCTGGAATAACCCCACGTATATTCGCAGACAGGCTGATAGCAACGTGTATGACGCCATTCGGGCGGGGCAATTTTGCACTGTGCTCGGGCCAAGACAAACCGGAAAATCATCTTTGCGTATTCGGATGCGGCACCAGCTAGAGGCCGCAGGCTACCGGTGCGCCACGCTTCAATCTACGCAGCTGATAGATTCTCCAAGAGATTATTATCGCTGGGATAAGCAGCTCGTTTCTGCGCTTTGGGACAGCCTGCAAGGAAATAGTCTGCAAGCAGAGCGCAGCTACGCTAAGCCTTCACAGACGCTACAGCAGTGGCTTGCTTCAACCAGCGGACTGCTCCCTCAGCAGCGCTTAGAACAGTTCTCCAGAGATCTGTTGTTCAAAACGTTTCCCAATCAGCCGGTTGTGATCTTTATTGATGCTGCTGAATCACTTTTAGATATTCCTTTTCTAGCGAACGATCTTTTTGAATGGATTTGGCACTGTCGGTGCCTGCGGAAAATTTATCCTGACTACAACCGGCTTAACTTTGTGATCGCTGGCAATGCTATTCCAGGCAGGCTCATTCAAAATAAGGCACTCTTATCTGGCGGGCGTCAGGTGGCCCTAAAAAACTTTGCGCTAGCCGATACGCAATCGCTGCAAGCAGCTTTTGAAGGGCGCATTCAGCAGCCTTCACAGGTGCTAGAGTCTGTGCTTCGATGGACGAATGGACAACCCTTGTTAACCCAAAAGCTGTGTAGGCTCCTCAAAGCGTCGATGGATGATTTCGCGCTTCCTGACCAACCGACGGTGCCGTTTCCAGCGGCCCTCAACCGTTGGGTAGACCATATCGCATACACGCAAATCGTATCGAGCTGGAACCGGCAAGACGACCTATCTTACCTATGGGAGATGTGCTATGAGGTGATACGCTCGCCCTACAAAAATCAGCTGGTCGGACTTTATCGGCGCATTTTGGCTGGAGAGACTGTAGAGTTGAACGGCGCAAGTGTGCAAGCAGACCTTTTACACAGTGGTCTGGTGATAGCTGACGCCTCTCAGCTAAAAAGTGCCAACGAAATCTATCGCCATGTGTTTGTCCCTCTAATGCCTTCTATTTGAGATATGAAGATAGTTCCTTCTTACCAGATGTGTACTACCCGATCGGATGAGGCCAAGACTATCCTATTCTCTTCGACTAAACTCTCCAATCGCAGGAAGTGTGAGCCCGCTCCGATGCTGCATTGTAGGGACAACGAAAGGCGCAGCTGTTGGATTGCGCCCATGAATCGATACCGACACTCCCTTATGGTCACAACTTCTTTTCTGTATTCTGTCGGCGGGAGCCTGCTGTGGAATGATCCTAGCTACATTGTTCGAGCCGCCGACCAATTGCTGCACGATGCGATCACACAGCGTCAGTTTGCCTATGTGCTGGGCGCTCGTCAGGTGGGGAAGTCTTCTCTGCGGGTCCAGGCGAGGCACCGGCTGATTCAGCAGGGATACCAGTGCGTTACGATTCAGGCCAATCAGCTGAACGATGCGCTGCCAAGTGGACCTCAGTCACCGGACTTATCTGCAAGCGCTCAATCAAACGCCTCCTCGAATTTACCTTCTCTTCCATCTTCTAATGCTTGGTGTGCAGGTTTAGTTTCTACCGTATATTCGGAGATAAAACCAACAGATTTAGGCTCTCTACGCCGCTGGCTCAAGTCTACGGCTAGTTTGCCGTCATCGCTGCGTCTAAGTAAATTTGTTGACGATTTGCTAAAAGATACTTTGTTGGCAGGGCCGCTCGTAATTTTCATTGATGAGATTGATGCGCTGTTGGCGTCACCATTTACAGCTGAGCTATTTGACTGGATTGCTCGATGCTACGACTTGCGAAAAGAGAATCCGCTTTACAACAATCTCACCTTTGTTGTGTTGGGCAGTGCGATTGCTGCTGACTTACCTCAGCCGGGTAATTTGTTTCGGCTAGGACGTGAGGTGTCTTTGCCCCCCTTCCAGCTGATGGAGACTTATCGCTTTAATCAGGGCTTTGAAGAGAAAATAGAAGATTCAACGATGCTGCTCAAGGCTATCTATAAATGGACGTATGGACAGCCATTTTTGACCCAAAAACTCTGTCAACTGATGTCTGATACGATTGATCGCCTGATTCAGGCTTCTCATAAGCCGATGGCGCTTTCGCCTAAAACGATCGGTCAGTGGGTGGACGATACGGTGCGATCGCACATTCTGAAAGACTGGCAAACGAAGGATGAACCGATTCACCTGAGGGCAATAGGCGATCGCATCAATCGCTCCTTTAACAAAAAGGCATTGTTACAGCTCTACAAAACGCTGCTAACCGATCGGGTCGTTTTGGCTGACGGCAGCTACACGCAAGCTGAGCTAGTCCTCAGCGGCCTAGTTATTGAGCAAGACGGCTATATCCAAGTGGCGAATGAAATTTATCGGCACGTTTTTGTCCTGAAGTAGTTTTTGGGCTAGAAGTAGTTTTTGGGCTAAAGGTTGAGTCATGACCGACTGATGACTAGCTGTAACTGACCCTAGACGCTACTTTATAAAGGCTGTTGAGGGAAAAGGCGACGATGGCCGCAGAGCTAGGGTTTACCGTAGATTTGATGTTGGTTTTGGGAGCGGCGGCGGTCGGCGGCTACACCGTGAACCGACTAGGGCAGCCCGTGCTGCTGGGATACTTGGCGAGTGGCTTGGTCATTGGCCCGCTGGGGCTCGAGCTGATTGACGATACGGCCAATGTCCAGGAGCTGGCAGAGATTGGTGTTGCTTTTTTGCTGTTTGCTCTCGGGGTGCAGTTTTCACTCGATGAGCTAAAGCGGGTGCGCAGAATTGCTCTGCAAGGCAGCGTGCTGCAAATTGGATTGACAGCAGGACTGGTGACTGCGATCGCCCTTTCATTTGGCTGGGTAGAAGGGCTCTCTCAAGGTGTGTTTTGGGGGGCGCTACTCTCGCTCTCTTCTACGGCGGTGGTACTCAAAACTCTCAGCGAACGGGGAGAGCTGAATACGCGCCACGGCCAGATTATGCTGGCAATTTTGATTATGCAGGATTTGGCTCTGGGGCTGATGCTGGCGGTGGTGCCAGCGATTAACCCGTCGGAGCCTAGCACGGTGCCGCTGTGGCAGGTGCTGAGCTTTGTGCTGCTGAAGGTGCTGGGATTTTTGGTGGCGGCGGTGGTGGCTGGGCGCTGGGTGATCCCGGTGGTGATTCGTCAGGTGGCCTTAACTGAGAGCAGTGAGCTGTTTTTGCTAACGTTGATTGCGCTGTGCTTAGGCGTGGCGCTGATTACGGCGCGGCTAGGGCTCTCGATTGAGATCGGTGCGTTTGTGGCGGGGCTGATGATTGCTGAAATTGACTATGCCGATCAGGCACTGGCGAAGGTGCTGCCGCTGCGCGATACGTTTGCCAGCCTGTTTTTTGTGTCGATTGGGATGCTGATTGACCCGGCGATTTTGCTCGACAATTTTGGCGCAATCGTGGGGATGGTCAGCCTGGTGATGCTCGGCAAGGCGCTGATTATTATGCCGATTGTGCTGTTCTTTGGCTACTCGCTAAAGACGGCTGTGCTCACGGCCTGCGGAATTAATCAAATCGGTGAATTTTCGTTTGTGCTGGCGGTGGTCGGGCTCGAAAATCAGCTGATTTCTGAGGAGGCTTATTTGCTGCTGCTGGGTACGACGGCGATTACGCTGGTGCTGACGCCGTTTGCTTTTGGCTTTGCCCCGGCGCTGTATGACTGGCTTTACAAGTGGCCTCGGATGAAGCCTTTGCTGGCAAGGCTGGAGCTATCTCAGCCAGCGATTGTGCATGAAGGCATGAGCGGACATGTGGTGGTGGCAGGCTATGGCCGAGTGGGCCATGTGATTGTGAACCTGCTGCACCAGCAGGGCTTCCCGGTACTAGTGCTAGAGAACAGTGAGGTGGCGGTGCAGACGTTGCGCCGTGAGAAAATTCCGTTTGTGATGGGTGATGCCGACTCGGAGCTGATTTTGGCGAAGGCGGATTTGGCGGTGGCCAAGGCGTTGGTGATTGCGCTACCCGATCCGATGAGTACGCGGCTGCTGCTGAAGCGGGCAAGAGCGATCGCCCCCAAACTCGACATTATTGCCCGCGCGCACACGACCAAAGAACTCGATCAGCTCAGCCAGCTAGGGGCTCAAGAAGTGGTGCAGCCAGAATTTGAAGCGGCGCTGGCGCTCTGCACTCATCTCTTGGCAACGCTAGGGGCGATTGACGACAATCTCGACAACACCATCATGCGAATTCGGACCGATCATTACCGCAGCGTTCGGCGTAATGTGGTGTAGAGCTAACCTTCTTTAACTCGCGATGCATATTCTAATCACAGGCGGTGCTGGCTTTTTGGGTCAGCGGCTGGCGAAAGCGCTGTTAAAAAATCCTGCCGTTACCCAGCTGACGCTGGCCGATATTGTTTTGCCCAAGCGGCCTGAACTGAATGCCAGGGTGAACTGCGTACAGGTAGATTTGAGCGATCCGCAGGCGACGGCAGCGCTGGTGTCGCCTAGGATGCGGGTGGTGTACCACCTGGCGGCGGTGGTGAGCTCGCAGGCAGAGGCAAATTTTGACCTTGGCATGGCGGTGAACTGTGGCGGGACGCGGAATTTGCTGGAGGCAGTGCGGCATCGAGCCTCGGGGGCGATGTTTATCTTTGCGAGTTCTCTGGCCGTATTTGGGGCGGCGGCTGGCAGCGAATTGCCTGCTGTGATCACGGATAAAACAGCGGTGATGCCGCAGTCTTCCTACGGTACGCAAAAAGCAATTGGTGAACTGTGGGTGAATGACTATAGCCGTAAGGGTTTTATTGATGGCCGGGTGCTGCGGTTGCCGACGGTGTGCGTGCGTCCTGGTAAGCCCAATGCGGCAGCGTCTTCTTTTGCTAGCAGTATTATTCGCGAGCCGTTAAAAGCTGAGCAGGCGATGTGTCCGGTGGACCCAAGCTTGGCGCTGTGGCTGGCGAGTCCGCAGGTGGTGACGGCTAACTTGGTGCACGCTTTGACGATTTCGGCGGATAGCTTTGTGATCGGCAGAACGCTGAATCTGCCGGGGATTACGGTGACGGTTCAGGAAATGATTGAGGCGCTGGAGGCGGTGGCTGGTGAAGACGTGCGATCGCATATTGACTACCAGCCAAATGAGGCAATTTCTAAGATTGTCGCGAGCTGGCCTAGCCGGTTTGAAGTGGCCTCAGCACTGGCGATGGGTTTTGCCTGTGATCACGCTTTTGAAGACATCGTTAAGGCCCATATTGCGGAATCCTAAGCGTAATTACTCATCTGTGTCACCTTTTTGGATCTAGCCGCTATCGTGGAATATAGAGGACTTGCCCGGAATAGAATGAAGGCAGGTTGATGTATTTCTTGGCTGTGATTTTCTTTTGATAGGTGCGATCGCCTGTTTGGGAAAAAGCAATCAGGATGGCCATTCTTCTATGTGAGGTTTGCTATGTTTAAGCCCGTGCTTCAGGCTGTTCAGATGTTTCTCAAGGGGGCAACTGGAAAAGATCGTCAGGCCAAGCAGCACCTTTCAGATCATTTGCTCACCCTCCAGGTCGCTTACGACCAGCTCCAACAGCAGCACGACGGGCTCAAGCAAAAACACACTCAGCTCCAGCAGCGGTTCGACCGCTTGCAGCACAGCCAAAGCGATCTCAATCAAAGCCTCAAGCGCCACAAGCTCGACCTCGATGAGTTTATTGATGTGGCAGATACCGACGCGAAGGCGCTTTCTTTAGAGATTGAAGATTTGCAGCAGCGACTCAGGCAGAGTGAAGAAGAGAAAGAAGATGTTCAGAACAGAAATGGTGTGCTGATTGGCAGAATTGCCTTTTTGGAGAATCAGGCGGATCTGGTCAGCTATCAAGATGTGGCAGATGTTGGTGGAGACCCAGCACCGAGAGCCGATGGTGAAAAGCGATCGCTCAACCGATCTATCGACAGTGCTGAGCCGGTAGACCTGTCAGATATTTCGCTGGCGCTAGTGGGCGGGCATGAAACGACGTACCGAGAGGTGACCAAAGCGCTAGAGGAGTATGGGCTAAAGCGCTGTGTGCACGTGCCGCCCCACAGTGTGGAAAGTAGCGATCGCAATCGTATAAAAGACAAAATCAGCAACTGTGATTTGGTGATCACCATTACGAGCTATGTCGATCATTCCGTGTCCAAGTGTGTGAAGAGTCTTAAAGATACTCAAATGCTGGCGGGTGAGTGCATTCGGGTAAGCTGCCACGGTAAGAGCGGCCTGGTCAGAGAGGTGCTTCAGTATTTTCAGGGCACGTTACAGTCTTCTTGAAAAGCGGCAGATAGCATGCACAATGCCTATTGTGCATGCTATCTGGTCAGGCTAATGAATCAGGCTAATGGGTCGGGCTAAAGACACAATAGAGCGCTAAGCTAATAGCGCAGAATTTGCGATGTATAAAAATGCACAGCCCCTTTGCTCGTCATCCTTGGATTGCCCCCACTTTTCCTGTTGTAGCTGCGCTGATCGTCTCCGTAGGGTCGTTTGGCTGTACCCAAGTCAGTACTCAAACCACGGCGGCTGACGCCGCAACTGATTTTGAGGCGATCGCAATTACCACTTACACCTGGCAAGTGGAGTACAAGCCCCGCACGGTTGGCCAAGATCGCCCCAATGACCGGCGGTTAGAAAAGTTTGAAAGTACGTCTGTTACTAACCTCAACGGTATTCGCCCCGATGCTCAAGGATCGGGGCCCGATAGTCAGGGGTTGTGGTGGCCGGTACTGCCACCTAAGCCCACGGTAGATGAGTTAGAGGACCGGCGGCGCAAAAGTGAGACGGCGCGCGAGCCTGAGGTGATTAAGTCAGTGGCCTACAAGCTGACGTTCAATCAGGCGGGCGAGGTGAAGACGTTGCCGACTGATTACGACGTGTACCGACAGGCCGTGAAAGCCTTTGAAAAAGAGCGGCCACTGAGCCTGACGCTGGGGCCGCAGGATGGCTCTGTGATCAAGGCAGAGGTTCAATAATCTGGCATGGAGTGAGTCGGACAGCGGCTTGAGTGATTGGCCAATCAGGTACAATTGTTGCAATCTCTTCACCGATTTTTTCCATGCCTAAGGCCCGCATTCTCTCTGGTATCCAAACCACCGGCAACCTTCACCTAGGAAACTATCTGGGCGCTATTCGCAACTGGGTGGGCCTGCAAGAGGAGTACGCGTGCTTTTTGTTTATGGCCGACCTACACGCGGTGACGGTGCCCCACGACCCTAAAGTGCTAGCTGAGAATACGCTGAAGGTGGCGGCGACTTACCTCGCCTGCGGCATTGACCCTGAAAAGTCTACGCTTTTTGTGCAGTCTCAGCTGCCGGAGCACAGTGAGCTGGCTTGGCTGTTCAACTGCATTACGCCGCTGAACTGGCTAGAGCGGATGATCCAATTTAAGGAAAAGGCCAAAAAGCAGGGTGAGAATGTCAGCATTGGTTTGATGGATTATCCGGTGCTTCAGGCAGCAGATATTTTGCTGTATGAGCCAGACATTGTACCGGTGGGTGAGGACCAAAAGCAGCATTTGGAGCTAACGCGCGATATTGCGGGGCGGCTGAACTATCAGTTTGGCACTGAGAAAAAGCCGGTGCTAAAAGTGCCTGAACCTTTGATTCGAGCGGATGGTGCGCGGATTATGAGCCTGACTGACGGCACGAAAAAAATGTCGAAGTCTGATCCTTCGGACCAAAGCCGGATTGATTTGGCTGATTCAGCGCAGGTGATAACCAAAAAGATTAAGCGGGCCAAAACTGACCCCGAGCGGGGCTTGGAATTTGATAATCCTGAGCGGCCAGAGTGCAACAATTTGCTAGGGATTTATCAGCTGCTGTCGAATCAAACGAAGGAGGCGGTGGCAGCGGAGTGTAAGGAGATGGGCTGGGGGCAGTTTAAGCCTTTGCTGGCGGAAACGGCGGTGGAAGCGTTAGGCCCGATTCAGGAAAAGTATATGGAGCTTATGAGCGATCGCGCTTATTTGCTACAGGTGCTGGCTGACGGGAAGGAAAAGGCGCAAGCGGTGGCGGCCCCCACGCTGAAAAAGGTGAAAGATGCGATGGGCTTTATGGCTTAAGGGGCGCTGCTTTGAGGCTATGACCAACTTAAATGAGTAGGTATGACTCCTTTTGATGGAGGAAACTCGATAAGATGGCGATTAAGCATAGAAGTGTGGCGTGTCTGTCGAGCGTGCTCCGGAGTATCGAGTTAGAGAGATGTAGGAAATTACCGGTCAACCGGTAATTTCACCCCTAACGGAGCCCCCTTTTTAAGACACATACTATTGCTCCCTTGGTGGCTTAGTGTGTGTCCCCGAGTTCGGGGGAGGTCCCGGTCCAGTATGTTTAGATCGCTCTGACAGAAAAGTTTTGAACGTTTTGTCTCAGAGCCCCGAGCTCGGGGACGGGGGCCTCCGGATATCCATACATAGCCAGAGATGTTTAGCGATAAACGCTCTACATGGTGTGCTTGATTTTTGATGAACATAAAACATGAATTCAGTATCCAACGCGTCCGACAAGCTACCACTCGCTGGTCTCAGTGCAACGCCTCATCGCCTACGATCAGCGGCCCGAGCGAAAGCGTTTATGGTGACGGCTGAGGTGATGCCGCCAAAAGGGGGCGACCCGAGCCACATGCTGGCAATGGCGGCTGAGCTAAAAGATTGGGTGCATGCGGTGAATGTGACGGACGGCAGCCGAGCGGTGCTGCGGATGTCTTCTTTGGCCTGTGCGGTGCTGTTGAAGCAGGCAGGCATTGAGCCGATTTGTCAGATGACTGGGCGCGATCGCAATGCCATTGCCCTACAGTCTGACCTGATGGGAGCGCATGCCCTCGGTATTCGCAATGTGCTAGCGCTCACAGGCGACCCGATTAAGGCGGGTGACCATCCAAAGTCTAAGCCGGTGCACGAGCTGGAGTCGATTCGGCTGCTGCGGTTAATTCGTCAGCTCAATAGCGGCATGGACTACAACGAAAAAGAGATGAGCGATGGGGCGCTCGATATTTTTCCGGGGGCGGCGGTGGACCCGCAGTCTACGAGCTGGTCGGGGATGCAGAGCCGGTTTGATAAAAAGCTGGCGGCGGGCGCGCAGTTTTTTCAGAGTCAGCTGATTTCTGATTTTGACAAGCTGGAGAAGTTTATGGATCAGGTGGCGGTGGGATGCGATCGCCCTATCCTGGCCGGTATCTTTTTACTCAAGTCAGCAAAGAATGCTGCCTTTATCAATCGCTGTGTGCCAGGGGTAAATATTCCTCAACACATTATCGATCGGCTCGCGGCAGCGGATGAGCCTTTGCAAGAAGGGATGAAAATTGCGGCTGAGCAGGTGCAGGCAGCGCGTCAGCTTTGCCAGGGTGTGCATATGATGGCGGTGAGAAGAGAAGATTTGATTCCGCAGATTTTGGAGATGGCTGGCGTACAGCCGCAGACTAAGGCGCTGCCAACTGCTGCGATTAGCGGTGTGAGGTAGTAAAGGGTGTATGCTTACACCCTCATTTATCGGTTGAGAGCTGCTGAGATTCAAAGCTCTTCTACTGACTGAAACTCAGAGATTTTCCATTTGCCATCTTGTTTTTCGAACTGATAGTC
>JBCBDN010000094.1:0-12529 GCA_038529685.1 Cyanobacteria bacterium J06598_1
CTAACCCGTTGGGATGTTGTTCATTGGCAGAGTTCAACAGCAGCACCGCCGAATTCACCGCGCCGCAGGCCACAACAACAATGTCTCCAGAGAAGGTATGGGTTGCTCCATTGATTTCTGTTTCTACGCCCGTAATTTCTTTTCCTGATTCACTCGTATGCAGCTTGTTGACTTTTGCTTCTGTGATCAGATGAACATTTTCATTGCCCATCGTTGGGCGAATGCAGTTAACGTCTGCATCGGACTTAGCGTCGATAAAGCAGGGAAAGCCGTCGCAGGTATTGCAGCGAATGCACTCGCTCAAGAAGGCGTCTTTTTCGTTTAGCTTTACTGACAAAGGCAGGTAAAAAGGCTTGAGACCTTTATTCTGTAGCGCTTTGTCTATCCAGGCAATGCGGGGCTCGTGGCTGACGGCGGGGTAAGGATACTCTCCATTCCGTGGCGGTTCTGTGGGGTCTAGCCCTTGCTTGCCGTGAACCTGATACAGCTGCTCGGCTTCGTCGTAATAGTCGGAGAAGTCGTTGTACTTTAGTGGCCAAGCGGGTGAAACACCCTCATGGAGCTGGACTTCATCAAAGTCTTCTTCTCTCAGGCGAAAGAGCGCCCCGCCATACACCTTTGTATTGCCGCCAACCCAGTAGCCAATCCCAGGATTCACGTCGTTGCCGTCTTTATCTGCCCACACTTCGTTGGTTTGGTAGTGGCCATCGCGAAAGACTGCGTCGGTGCTCCAGTTAGCTTTTTCTTTGGGCAAAAATGCACCGCGCTCCAACACCAAGACTTTTTTGCCGCTAGGGGCTAAGCGGTGAGCCAGGGTGCCGCCACCTGCACCGGTACCGATAATGATTACGTCGTAATGTTGAGCCGTTGTCATAGTCGCACCTGTCATAGTCGAACTTCCAGCGGGAGTAGTGTTTTGCTTGGGTCGTTGTTTTAATAAAGCTGATTTTATTTAAAATAGAGACAGCATTTAAGCAGGTTGGTCTAATTACAGTTGGGTCTAATTATTTATAAGGTGCAGAAAATATGTGGTCGCGTCTTGCCTCAGAGCCCCAAACTTGGGGTCGGGGGCCTCTGTCTGGTTCTTCTCTAATCTGTCTGGTTCTTCTCTAAGCAGTTATGCCTACCTACGATCTAACTAAACTGACCGTACCTATACAGCACTTATATTTTTCGTCGATAGGCGCGTACTGTCAACGTCCCGAAGACTAAAGATAGCCCTAAGCTACAGATCAAAATAATAGCGACATTTTTCAAAGCAGGCTCCCCACTCGCCATTGCCCGCATCGCATCGGACAAAATCGACACAGGATTGCGCGTCACAATCGGCTGCACCCAGTCGGGAAATCCTTCGACCGGCACATAGCCTACGCTTAGGAATGTGAAAGGCAGTATCCAAGGGTTGAGGACCGCAGAGACGGTTTCAGCCGATTTGGCGCCGACGGCAACATAGAACCCAATAAGCGCAACAGACAGGGTGAAAATGATGGGAATCAGGAAAAAGCCGAGTGTCGCCAGCAGGCTTCCCTGAAAGCGAAAGCCGATGATATGGCCCGCGATAACGATAGTCAGCAGCTGAATCAATAGCCGCCCGCCCGATGAGAGGAGCCTGCCGCCGATGGCCGATAGTCTTGAAACAGGCATTGCCCGCAGGCGAATATCCATGCCGTTTTCTAAATCGTTATAAAAGAAGCCACCAATATCTACCGTGTTGAATAGGATGCCTTGGACCGCAGCGAAGGGAAGCAGAAACTGAGCGTAGCTGCCGAAGCCTTCTCCGGGGTTAACGACCTGGGCAAAGCTAGCGGTAAAAACGAAGAGTAGGGATGTGGCAAACAGCGCCGAAACGATCAGGGACGCAGGGTTGCGAAAGTCGATCAGCAGGTTTCGATAGGCGACGATAAAGATGTCGTGCAGGGTCCGCTGGAGCCCGCCTTCACGTCTTGCGGCGACCATCGCGGCGATGTCTTCTTGGGTCAGCTTTCTGGTGTCAGATGCTTGTGTGCTGTCGGTGTGATTGTGCTGCATCATACGACTAACCGCTTGTAGGCTCTGAGGGCCAAAAATCCGAGTAGGGCGAGTAGGCTCACTAGCCACAACAGGCTGTAGCAAAAGAGAGGGAGGCTGTCGCTGCCGTGGGAAACGAGCGATCGCAATGCATCACAGGTCACACTCACCGGCTGGTAGCGAACAATCGGCTGTAGCCACACCGGAAAGTTCTCAGTTGGGCTAAAGCCGTTACTTAGCAGCAGTAGCGGCGTGTAGGGAATAATTGCGATCGCATTCACCAGATCCGGGCGGCGTAGCTTAATCGCCAAAATGCTGTAGCCCGTAATGCACGTGGCCGTGAAAATGACGACCAGCGTAAGATAACCCAGCCATTCGAGCACATTTCCCTGAAAGCGAAAGCCAAAAATAGCGTAGGCTACGAGCAACAAAATCAAGGTCGCCAGTAAAGCTCTCACCATGTAAGCTGCGACGAGTCCAGCAATCGTAGAGACCCGAGAAATCGGCATGGCCCGACAGCGGTTCATCATGCCAGATTCAATGTCTTTGGCAAACATCAGGGCCGAGCCGAGGCCAGCAAAGAACAGCGCCTGCAAGTTAATAATGGGCACCAGGTACTGGATATAGTCCACACCCTGGGCGGCCATCAGTTTTTGGCCAACTAGCCAGAAGCCTGCAAGGAAAACGACTGGGAAAATTGCGATCGCGACAATCACAATCGGATTTCGCTTCAGCCGAATCAGGTTGCGTCCGGTAATCAGCAGGCTGTCTTCTATCGCTCGCTTCCAGCCTGTTTCCTTGCGTTTTGCGATCATTTTCTGAGCTAGCACGCCGATCTCTAGTGACCCCATCTCTGATGAGACGTTAGCTGAGCTATCTCTTCTTTGCGTCTCCGGTATAGACCCTGACACCACTTACCCAAATAAAACAACTAACACCGATAGTACCAAGACAGCCGTAAGAAATGTTCTCACAAAGCGTGGATACATCCGCGCTTGGCTATAAATTCGGAGGTGTCGCAAGGCACGCAACGGGCATCTTGGGAGAGACTTAACCTTTCGTATCCTTCCTATTGGTCGGGTTTTACCGCGATAGGGACCTTCGGTTAGTCCACTGCGGCATTTTACGGGTAACAATGAACGGCCTTTTTTCCTGTTTTTATCCGTTTTGCCAGCGCCGTTATTACTTTCCTCTTGTGCTTGCCATCCCTGTTTTGGGACCAGCTATAGGCGCTCATTCTGCTCAAGCTCAACTTCAAGATCTCAGTCAGGTTCCAATGCCTGCTGTTCTAACGCCCGCTATTTCGGCAGCGATTGATGGTACGGGCACGCTTGTTACGCCGCAGTCAATGGATGGAGCAGGCACACAGTTCAACATTACAGAAGGTAGCCTGTCTGCTGACAGGGTGAATCTATTTCATAGCTTCGATGCGTTTTCGGTAGAAGCGGGCGAT
This sequence comes from Cyanobacteria bacterium J06598_1, assembly GCA_038529685.1. Lineage (GTDB taxonomy): Bacteria > Cyanobacteriota > Cyanobacteriia > Phormidesmidales > Phormidesmidaceae > Phormidesmis. The sequence continues at coordinate 3,461 of JBCBDN010000094.1, forward strand.
CGCGCCAACTTTATTACAGACCCTACCGTCCAAAACGTACTCGTTCGAGTAGAGGGCAGTGCCGCTTCAATTATTGATGGCCAGCTAGCGGTTTCGGGCCTTGGCCAGCCCGATCTGTTTTTAATGAATCCGGCGGGCATTTTGGTCGGGCCAGAGGCAATGATAAATTTGCCTGCGAGCCTGACGCTAACGACCGCAGACGAAATTAGTTTTGAGCAGGGTGCGTTTGGTGCCGCTAGCGACTCAGTATATTCGGCCCTCACCGGTGATCCTACCGGTGAGTTTGGTTTTAACCAGCCTCAGTCGGGCCCTATTTTGAATGAGGGAACGATTTCTGTTGGCCCAGCCGCTTCTATTAGCCTCATAGGTGGCACGGTGAGCCACAGCGGCGAGCTATCTGCACCCGGTGGCAATATTACGGTGGCGGCTGTCCCAGGTGAGTCTACAGTCCGTTTAAGTCAGCCTAAGAGCTTGCTCTCATTAGAGATAACGCCTCGCGAGGATTCTCTGCCCTCGGCAGCACTTCTGTTCTCTCCCATTGAGCTACCGGCACTGTTAACTCACAGCGAGCAAACCCATGCAAATTTGTTGAGCGTAGCACCGGATGGAACGGTCTCTTTGCAGACGGCTACGCCCGGTAGTGCTATGGTTTCTGGTTCAATAACAGCGTCTTCAATAACAACGTCTTCAATAACAGCGTCGAGCGAACAGGTTGCCAACAATGTTGAGTATGCAGCTACGAATGGGTTGACTGGCGGCAATATTGCCATTTTGGGTGAACAGGTGAGCGTTGCTGAGGCTGATCTCTCGGCCAATGGAGAAAGGGGGGGCGGCAATATTTATATTGGAGGCGATTATCAAGGTCGCGATCGCTTTCCGACAGCCCAAGAAACTTGGGTCAGCGCAGCGGCTAATATCTCCGCAAATGCGCAATTGGCAGGCGACGGGGGAGAGGTGATTGTTTGGGCGGACGATACCACTCAGTACCTTGGTGATATTTCAGCGACGGGCGGACGAGTTTTTGGGAACGGGGGCTTTGTTGAAGTTTCAGGGAAAGAAACTTTGCAGTTTCAAGGCACTGTTGATGTTAGTGCAGCAGCGGGCGAGGTCGGTTCACTCCTGCTAGATCCAGAAGAGATTGTGATTGTGGATGCACTTTCTGCTCCCCACGACGGTCAGCTTTCAGACTATGAGATTTTGGTCGATGATGCCTCTGGTGTCCTCAGGATCTCAACCACACTGTTAGAGAGTCTCTCAGAGCAGGCAAATATCACCCTAGAAGCGACGCACCATATTACGCTGGAAGACTTGGCTGATGACGAGCTGAACTTTTCGGCTGCGGTGGGCGATATTACGCTTACCGCCGATGCCGACAACAATGGTGCTGGCGGCCTGATCTTTCGTGATCGCAAAGATACCATCGTGGCACCGGGGCGATCGCTCTCACTCTCAGGTCGCTATCTTTTTCTGGGTGGGCTTAACACGTCAGACCCTAATGGCGGTGGCGATATCACCCTTAATGCAACTGCTAGCATCCGGGCTGGCGATCTCAATACTCATGCAGCTGAGGGCACCAGCGGCTCGGTGACGCTACTGGCCAACAACGATATTACGATTCAATCTATTCAGGCTTTAGCGCCAGTCCAACCAGACCTGACTCAATCGGGCCTGACCCAATCCGGGCTGGTAGAGGCTACTAGCCAAGTAGGCAACATCACTATCGGTGAACTACGGGTCAGCACCGCAGATGACGTATCGCTATCAGCCGCTGGTGACATTGCCCTTCAGGGCACAGATTTAACCGCCTTTCTAGACTCTCTTCCCGCCAGTCCATCCCCAATGCCACCCCCTGTTGAACCGCCGCCGACTGAACCGCCGCCGACTGAACCGCCAACCGTCGAACCGCCGCCGATTGAACGACCTGATACGCCTGACTCAGCAGCGGCCCTACCCAATGATGTGCCCAATCAGCTAAGTGCTCAGCTATCAGCTCTATCATCACTATCGGCACTGTCAGAAACGAGCGGGGCTGATACCAGTGCTGCGTCATCTAGTAGCGGTGCTTCTGACAGTGTAGGCAGTGCCCATGCGGCTCAACGGACTGAGTTGAGTAGCCAAGATGCCACAGCGGCGCTAGCGGCGCTTGATGGTGAAAGCAACCAGCTGTTCTCAAATTATTTTGGGCGAGACTTAGCGTCTACAGAAATGTCTTTGGAAGACGTGCAGGCGCTACTTTCTAATGTGGAGCGCGAAAGTGGAAATCGCTCAGCGGTTTTATACGTGAATGTTCCTGATGCTGAGACGGTAGCAGCAAAATCTAAAGAGAACAACAGTTCTCCTGATGATTTATTAGAACTGTTGTTGTTTACGGCGGAGGGTGCCCCCGTTAAAGTGGCTTTGCCTGAGGTTGGAAGAGAATTGCTGTTGACGACCGTCGATCGCTTTCGGTCTGATTTGGCTACGTCTGTTCGGCGTGGTGGCCGCTACTACTTAGACCCGGCCCAGCAGCTTTATGAATGGCTGCTGGCCCCTGTTGCAGATGATCTAGACTCGGCTGAAATCGATACGCTGATTTTCGCGATGGATGAAGGCTTGAGGACACTGCCGGTAGCAGCGCTGCACGATGGCAACTCTTTTTTAGTAGAAAACTACAGCTTAGGCATGGTGCCTTCTTTAGGCATGTTAGGCGGCATGTTAGACGGCAGGTCGGGCGGGCAACAAGGTTCTCTTGACGAGGCTGAAGTGTTGGCAATGGGCGTCAGTGACTTCACGCAGCACGCTCAGTTTGAGACGCTACCTGGTGTCCCGATTGAGCTAGAAGCCATCAACCGCACTTGGCCAGGGGCGAACTTTTTAAACGAAGACTTTACAAAGCAGTCGCTAATTGAACAGCGACAGCAGACCCCTTACGGTATTGTACATTTGGCGACGCATGCTGAGTTTAAGTCGGGCAGTATTGACAATTCATATATTCAGCTGTGGGATGAAAAATTACTGCTCAGTGAGCTGAGTGAGTTGGGATGGGCTTCTCCAGCGGTGGAGCTGCTGGTGCTGTCGGCCTGCAATACTGCGACGGGCAGTCCAGATGCTGAAATGGGATTTGCCGGACTCGCGATCGCCTCTGGTGTGAGTTCAGCGATGGCGAGCCTGTGGTCTGTCAATGACTTAGGCACCCTGGCGCTGATGAATGAATTTTACCGACAGCTCCAGGGTGCACCGACGAAGGCGCAAGCACTACAGCAGGCTCAGTCAGCCCTGTTGACCGGAGATATTCGGGCTGAAAACGGGCAGCTAACGAGTCTTTTTGATCCTGAAAACGTACTGCCCATTCCCCCTGGCTTGAGTGCTACGAATGCTCGCGATTTTGCTCACCCCTATTACTGGTCAGGTTTTACGATGATCGGCAATCCTTGGTAGGCCCCTTGCAGGCCGTGTTTTCTGGGTTGACCATCCCCGATCACTTTCTTAAATTGAGGACACGTTCGCATTTACCTTTGCCTTTTTGTTGGCAAGATTTTTATGATGCCTAAGCTATCTTCTTTGTCCAAGCGTTCTCGGTTTAGTGCTGGCAAACTGCTGCTCTCTGCAAGCTTTTCTGTCAGTACTATTGCTTTCAGTGGCCTGATGTCACTCCCTAGCCACGCGCTGGAGTTCCCAGATACGGGCGATCGCGGTGCGCCTTCGAGTACAGCTGGTGGTGGCACTCGTGGCGGCTGGTGTGAAGAAGACTGGGCCTGGACCGAGACTTCCTTGCTCGCGTTAGCGCCCAAAAATAACGTGATTACCTTCTCCGGTGATCAGGCCTTTTTGCGCATACATGCCGCGTCTATTTTCAACCAAAAGACAGCTGAAATCTTTGTTCAAAATGCGGCTACTAAGGCTGTGGTATATGAGGCTCAGCTCACAATCGATACTGTTGAACCCGGTCAGTTTGTAGAAGTAGTGCTGCCTGCTACAACGACCTCTGGCGCACCGCTTTTGGAGAAGGGGGAACTCTACACCTGGGAGTTTGCCGTTATTTGTAATACGGGCGATCGCGCTCGTGACTACTACATCAATGGTTTGTTGGAACCGGTAGAGGTCGCTACAGCGCTATCTGCCCAGTTAGAAACGGCCAGCTTAGAAGAACAAGCTGAGCTGTATGCGAGCGCGGGTATTTGGCAGGAGACTTTGATGATTGCTGAGCAGCTGCGCGTATCGGACCCAACGCTGTTGCCTGAGCTGTTGCGTTCTGTTGGGTTAGATAGCCTTACCCAGCCTGAAACCTCTGAAGCGTATGAAACCTCTGAAATATATGAACTAAAAGAGACTTCTGCGCAGCCTGTCTCTAAAACTGACACTGAGTCGCTGTGAAACGCTGGCAAAGTTTCTTTTGGCAGTGGCGTGGCCCGTTGATGGCTGCGCCCAGCGTGGCAACTCTGGTGATTTTGCTGCGATTAATCGGCCTGTTCCAATCTTGGGAATGGGCTGCTTTTGATCAATACATGCGCCTGCGCCCAGCTGAGCCGCCTGATGACCGGGTGGTGATAGTGGGGCTCGACGAACACGATGTGCATGAAATCGGTCAGGCTAATTTGAGTGACCAAGTGTATGTCGATTTGTTAGAGAAGCTGCGATTGCAATCTCCCAGAGCCATCGGTCTCGACATCTATCGCGACCTTCCTGTAGAACCCGGTCACGACGCGCTCAACGAAATTTTTAACACCACACCCTACCTCGTCGGCATTCAAAAAGTGGTCGGTAAGCCGGGTGTAGATACGGTCTCGCCGCCGCCCGCCCTCGCCAAAAAAGGACAAGTGGGTGCCAATGACTTAATCGTAGATGGTGACAATACGGTGCGCCGGGGGCTGTTGTCTGTCCAAGCTGCCAATGGCGATACTGTGTACGGCCTTGGCCTATACCTAGCGCTGCTGTATTTGGCCGAAGAAAACATTGGCCCAGAGACGGTGGAAGGTGAAACGTGGCGGTTGGGTGCGCGCGTTTTTAGCCCTCTATCGGCTTACGATGGCGGCTACATTCGTACCGATGCGTCGGGCTACCAGCAGCTGATTAACTATCGCGGCCCACAGCAAACGTTTGAGACGGTGTCGTTTTTAGATGTGCTGGAGGGCCGAGTTCCTGACGATTGGGCAACCGGGAAGGTGGTGCTCATTGGCACCGTCAGCGAAAGCTTCAAAGATATCTTCTACACGCCCTATCGTAGCAGCCTGCTGTCTTTACCCAAGCAGACGGCAGGTGTAGAGATTCATGCGAATTTAACCAGCCAAATTATCAGTGGGGCCCTAGACAATCGGCCCCTGATTCGCAGCTGGTCGGAGCCGATGGAATGGGGTTGGATACTGCTGTGGTCTGGGTTGGGTGCGGTGTCGGTGTGGTTGTGTAGCCCCACGGGGCCTCAGCTGAGGCGGCGTTGGCATGAATGGGGGCTGTTTTCTGGGGCAATATTGTCACTGCCGGGCGTGACCTATGTGCCTTTTTTGTCCGGCTGGTGGCTGCCGGTGGTGCCAGGGCTGTTAGCGTTTGTTGGGGCCGCTACGGCGGTGACGATTTACTTGGCTTACACTGCAACGAATATTCGTCGGACGTTTGGGCGGTACCTGAGCAGTGAAATTGTGACGGCTCTGCTCGAAGACCCAGAGGGCCAGAAGCTGGGTGGAGAAAGAAGAGAAATTACGCTGTTGACCTCTGACCTGCGAGGATTTACGGCGACCTCTGAGCGCCTGCCGCCTGAGCAAGTGATCAAAGTGCTGAACTTTTATCTCGGTCATATGGCTGAGGTGATTACGCGCTACAACGGCACGATTGATGAGTTTATGGGCGATGGTATTTTGATTTTGTTCGGGGCGCCGATCAGTCGTGAAGACGATGCCAAAAGGGCGATCGCCTGTGCCGTTGATATGCAGCTAGCGATGGCGACTGTGAACAAAACTATTGAAGCGTGGAATTTGGCGCCTTTAGAGATGGGGATTGGTATTCATACCGGTGAAGTGGTAGTGGGTAATATCGGCTCTGAAAAGCGCACCAAGTATGGCGTGGTTGGTAGCCCAGTGAACTTGACCTATCGAATCGAGTCGTTTACAACAGGGGGCCAGGTGCTGATTTCTGAAGAAACACTGGCCGCCGCAGAAGGGCTCGCCAAAATTAGAGGACAAAAGGTGGTCAAGCCAAAAGGGGTGGCTCAGCCGATTACTATTCACGATGTGGAGGCTGTGGGAGCGCCTTACCATCTGGTCTTGTCGCAAGAGCAAGTGTTGTTCTTTCCGTTACAACAGCCGATTGCTGTTTTGTTTAGTGTGCTAAACGGTAAGCATGTGGACGAGACTTTGTTCTCGGGGCAGCTGGTACAGCTTTCCGAAAAAGGTGCGCTCTTACATATGATGTCAGTAAAAGAGAGCTCACTATCGGCTTTGAACAATCTTAAGCTTAATTTCTTCGAGCGCAGTACCTCGAATGTCGATTGTCTGAGTGAGGATATTTATGCCAAGGTGCTAGAAAAATCGGCGGCGGTCAATAAGATAGACCCAGTGGCCTTTCATTTGCGCTTTACCGCGAAGCCACCTGCGATCGCAGCTCAGCTCAAACAGCTCTACCAGGCAGCTTCACAAGGCCAGTAACGCATTAATGCAGCGGCTGCCACTGTCCCATGAGGTCTCCTTTGTTTCATCTGGGCACTTTAAAGCTGTCGTCAAGCTTGCGCGTCAAAGGTTTTACATGCTCAGAATTGCCATTGCTAACACCCCAGCGCAAATTGACGAAGTGTTGCGGCTGCGGCATCAGGTACTCGCCAAAGGGCCCGCTGCTCCATCTGATAAGCCCAAAAGGCTGATGGATTACTTTGATGCTTTTCCTACCACCACGCACCTGATTGCTATTTTAAACAATCGAGTAATTGCCAGCCTACGGCTCACGTTCGATAGCAGTGCTCAGACGCCCGCTGATGAATACTACGACTTTCGTTCGGTGCTAGAGACTAATAGCAAAGTGCTGAGCTGCGATTTGCACTGTGTGCATCCTGAGTTTTATTCACCGCAGATTACGGCCAGTATGCTGCTAATGGCCAGTTATTTGGCGATCGCTGAAAACGTGACTCATTTGATTGCGCCGGTAAATACAGATGCTGTAAAAGCGTTAGAAGAGATCGGCTTTAAATCGCTGTTGCCTTGCCAAAAGAGAAAGCGAGTGCCAATGGTCCTCGATATTCAAACAGACTTAAAAGACCACTTCGTTCAATTCTCTCGGAAGAATGAACTACAAGGAATTATGCACTCCTACGGCTGCGCTCTGTACGAACCGGGCGAAACGATTTTGCGAGCAGGGACAGTGGGTAACTGTGCGTTCGTGATTACGGGAGGCGAAGTCTCGGTGAAGCATGCGGGCAGCGATGAAGTCGTTGATACTATGGGCGCAGGCGAAGTATTTGGTGAAATGACGCTGCTGACGGATCAGGTTCGTTCTGCTGATATCATTGCCAAAACGAGCGTCAGAACGATGGTGCTAGAGAAGTCTGTTTTTGTTGATCACCTGATGTCAGAGCCCAAAGTTGCCTTAAAGCTGTTGCAAAGTATGGGTCACCGGATGAATCATTTGATTGACTATTGTCATACGCTGACGACTTAGTCTGGAACGACTGATGATTGCAGGCGTTATCGCTTACTCCTTCGTGGTGTGACCAGTGAGGGCAAAAAACACGTCATCGAGGCTAGGGCGACGTAGGGAAATATCCGCGAGGGGAATGCCCGCAGATTCCAGCTTCAGCACAATATTGGTTAGTGTATTGGCCCCATCGGGGGCGGCGATAACTAAGGCATCGGTTTGCTGGTTCGCCATTGGTCCCTCTTCACCCGCTTCTCCTATAATCACTTCTCCGATGCTGCTCAGAAGTGCCTTGACCTGTTCAAAGTCTTCTAAGTTGGCTAGGCGCAGCTCGCAAAATTTGCCGCCGACTTTATCTTTCAGTTCGTCGACGGTGCCTTCTGCAATCACTTGGCCGTGATCGATCACCACAATTTGGTCTGCGAGGGCGTCGGCTTCTTCCAAATACTGCGTGGTGAGGATGATGGTGATGCCTTGCGCCTTGAGCGATTGGACAACTTGCCAAAGCTGCTGCCGGCTGCGTGGATCTAACCCGGTGGTGGGTTCGTCGAGAAAGAGCACCAGGGGTGAAACAACAATGCTGGCGGCTAGATCCAGCCGACGCCGCATACCGCCAGAAAAGGTTTTGACCTGACGGTCGGCGGCGGCTGTGAGGTCGAACTGGGTGAGTAGCTCTTCGGTGCGGCGCTTAGCTGCGCCGCCTGAGAGCCGAAGCAACCGGCTAAACAAAATCAGGTTTTCGCGGGCGGTGAGCACTTCATCGACGGCTGCAAATTGCCCGGTGAGGCCAATGAGCGATCGCACGGCTTCTGGCTGCGCGACAACATCGTATCCGGCAATGGTCGCCACACCGCTGTCTGGCTTTAGGAGCGTCGTTAAGCAATTAATGGCCGTTGTTTTTCCAGCGCCGTTGGGCCCCAGTACGCCGAGCACCGTTCCCTGTTCTACCGAAAGATTGATGCCTCTCAATACAGCGATATCGCCAAAGCGCTTGGTCAAGTTTTTGACCTCTACAATCGAAGCCACAGATATCAGCGCTATACAAGGTTAGCGGACTAGAAACAATTGCCTTCTAGCATACCGCCATTAGTGTTGCTGACTGTTGGTTTCCTGATATTAGCTATGATTATTGACCATCACCACCAGGGATTGCCTACTAGCGTAAATCCAGACCAAAAGAATGGATGGGAGAAGTCGAGGCGTTCCGTATGAATCTTTCTTGTGCAAGCACATATGTTCAATAAGTATGTTTGTTCTGTTCCGCTGCTAAAGCATCCTGATAGTGAAAAAGCTGGTCTCTGGTGGTGATGTGGCTCCCCAAAAGTACGTAATCACGGTTGTTCGTTTTGTTGCTCATGCTTCGGTCTTAGCGCCGATTCCCTTCTCTGATTGGATCATTAGGCTAGATGTATTAAGGGCTGAAGATATCAATCGATTATCAGCATAAATTTTTGCTGACGGTAGGCTACTTGCGAG